>NZ_VTXJ01000003.1:0-300216 GCF_013114525.1 Vibrio sp. T3Y01
TAAAGAATTGCGTGCCCTGGTGGTGGAATTGGTAGACACAAGGGATTTAAAATCCCTCGACGTTCGCGTTGTGCCGGTTCAAGTCCGGCCCGGGGCACCATCTACAAGTCTTTATCTCGATAAAGCAAATGCGACACTAGCTCAGCTGGTAGAGCGCAACCTTGCCAAGGTTGAGGTCACGAGTTCGAACCTCGTGTGTCGCTCCAATTTGAAAAAGGCTCATCAGAAATGGTGAGCCTTTTTCGCATCTGAAACACACTAAAGCTATTTGAGATACCAGGTCACGAGTTGACCTCGTGTACCTAGCCGGCCGCGTCGCTCCAATTTGGAAAAGGCTCATCAGAAATGATGAGCCTTTTTCGCATCTGAAACACACTAAAGCTATTTGAGACATCAGGTCACGAGTTGACCCCGCAGCCAAGCTTCATCTCTATATCAAAACCTCCGTTATCAAATACGTATATATCACTCAGCTTTTAAAAGCGAGATTCCCTATGAACTCGTTCCTCGCTCTAGGGAATGACGGAAAGGTACAATGGTTCAAAGTCTCTCTAGCAACGTTTATTACCCCTCACCGTCATCCTCGGGCGCGAGGAACGAGCGAGCCGGGGATCTACTTACTTTCTGTTGATTAGTTTCAGCTTAATCTATTGCATCAGATAGTTTCTTGAATAAAGCAATACAATGACATGTTGTAGGGGATTCTCTATGAGCTCGTTTCTCGCGCTATGGAATGACGAAGGAGGTTGCGGCTTATAATCAAGTCGTTGCTTGAGTCTAACTATATAAAAACCGTCTCAAAGAGACTCCCTATGAACTCGTTCTAGTACTAGGGAATGATGTGATGCGGGCAGGTGAATAACTTTTCACTCCCTCATCGTGTACTGAACTTTGCTGGTTTCAGTGTAAGGTTCGTTATGAGGTCGCCTCTGGTTCTAAGGTTAGCTTTAAACTCTCACCAGTAACATTTGTATACCCACACCGTCATCCTCGGGCGTGAGGGACGAACGAACCGGGGATCTCGCTTTTAAACTTATATTGGCGATATTTAAAGCAATTTGTCACTCGCTGCGCGTATTAATTAAGCGCTTATCAAAAACTATTGATCGTTAGTTTCAATTTATGTTACTTTCCCGCGCAATCTCGGAACGGCCGATGTTCAAAAAGAGCCGCGATTGCTTTCTGGGGGATACGCGTAATGACCATTCTTGCTGATTGGGACATTACGTAGGGTAGGTATCGGCTAGTCCTTTAGCTGATAGACGGGATACTTATGGCGCAGTTCGCCATGCTAATGGGAAACCCAACATTGAACATACTAACTACAACATTGCTAATCAGCTCTGCATTTCCAAAGGGACCAGCTCCTCATAGCTGCCCGATCCTGCAAAAATGTCCAATTCTTCAAAACAGTAGTATTACTGAACCTTGAGCTCACGCTAACAATTTCTCGCTGTCTTAAGATGGCCTAATTTCGTATTCGTCGTTTGACTTATGCGGGCGTACAGCTATATCTCATTTCTAGACAATATGCGTATTTTACTCTGAACTCTTGTTAATCAAGAGGGCTGGTGTGTATTTGCGTTTGCTGGAGATGGGTATGAACATATTCAAGGGAATTTTTATGACTACCGCCTTTGAAGTCGATATCAACACTATCGCAAATTCATTTTCAACTATGGTTCCTATCGTAGAGGGAACTTATGACCTAACACCTGACGCTATTTTGCTAGAGCAAGAACAGCATGAGTCGGATGTTCGCTCTTACCCGAGACGTCTGCCTATTGCTATTAAACGAGCATGTGGCGCTTTAGTTGAAGATACTCGTGGCCAACTCTTTCTCGATTGCTTAGCCGGTGCGGGTACACTTTCTCTGGGTTATAACCACCCTGAGATTAATCAAGCACTCAAAGACCAGCTCGATTCTGGTTTGCCATACCAAACTCTTGATATTACGACTCAAGCAAAAGAGACGTTTATCAAGCGTGTTAAAGCTTTTCTTCCTCAAGACTTTTCAAATAACTCGGTTCTTCAATTCTGTGGCCCATCGGGTGCTGACGCTGTAGAAGCGGCAATCAAGCTTGCTAAGCAAACCACAGGTCGCAACACCATGTTTGCTTTCCGTGGTGCTTACCATGGCATGACCAACGGCACCATGGGCATGATGGGTAACCTCGGTACCAAAGAGCGTCGTAGCGGCTTGATGTCTGATGTACATTTTATGCCTTTCCCATACAACCTGCGTTGCCCGTTTGGCATTGGTGGTGAAGCGGGTGCCAACGCGAGCATTCGTTACATCGAGCGTATGTTGAATGACGATGAATCCGGCATCATGAAACCAGCGGCGATGATCGTTGAGCCCGTGCAAGGTGAGGGGGGGGTAATTCCAGCTCCAGCATCTTGGCTACAAGGTTTACGTCGTATCTGTGATGAGCACGGTATCCTACTGATTTTTGATGAAATCCAGTGTGGCGTCGGTAAAACAGGTCATCGATTTGCGTTTGAAGAGTCAGGTGTTAACCCTGATATCTTATGCTTGTCTAAAGCGATTGGTGGTGGACTGCCAATGTCGCTGCTTGTATTCGATAAGAGCATCGATACATGGAAAGCGGGTGAGCACACCGGTACTTTCCGTGGTAACCAGTTAGCAATGGTGTCTGGTGCTAAAGCACTAGAAATCATCGAGCGAGATGGTTTGGTAGAACACGCGAACATTGCAGGCCGATACCTACGTCATGGGTTAGAGAAGATTCAATCTCGTGTGAACTGTATTGCTGAAGTTCGTGGTAAAGGCTTGATGCTCGGCGTTGAGATCAAACAACCAAATGGTGAGCTTAACAAGTTTGGCGAACCACAATCCGACGGCGAACTCACCCTAGCGATTCAACGCGCGGCATTAGAACGTGGTTTGATGGTCGAGAAGGGCGGGCGCGATGGCTCAGTGATTCGATTCTTGCCACCAATGATTATCTCCTTTGAACAGATTGATTTTGCACTGCGCGTGATGGAAGAAGCCATTATTGCTGCTGGCGGAGGTATGCAAGAAGATCAAGCTTCAACTGAACAAGCAAGCCAAGAGTGGAACAAGCACTTCATTCACACAGGCCTAGGTGGTAGCGATGAATTCGCTAACGTCATGAACCAAACCACTCAAGCGATGAAAGCGGTTTTTGAGCAGGTTGAAACGCCGTACTCAGGTCTAGAACCAAAAGTGCTGGAGGCCGCTATCAAGGCTGTCGATCTAGACAACAACCAACACGCTTTGGTTGACGTTGTAGATAGCACTGTAGATCTTGTCGCTGTAAACTCCATCTTCGTGCAACACCCAGATTGTATCGCACACCTTCATACGCCTCCTCTTATGGCATCAGTAGCAGCGGAATCAATCATCGCAGCTCTGAATCAATCAATGGACTCATGGGACCAAGCATCGGCTGCTACATATGTTGAGCAGCGCGTAGTTGATTGGATGTGTGACAAGTACCAACTTGGTGAACAAGCGGACGGTGTTTTCACCAGCGGCGGCACGCAAAGTAACCTAATGGGCTTATTGCTAGCGAGAGACTGGGTTGCGGATAAGCACAATGGTCACTCAATCCAAAAGTTAGGTTTACCAGATTACGCGAGCAAGCTTCGTATCTTGTGTTCAAACAAATCCCACTTCACGGTTCAAAAATCCGCGTCACTACTTGGCTTAGGCGAGAGCGCGGTGTGCTGTGTTGAGACAAACGCAAACGGCACCATCAAACCTGATTTGTTGGATGCAGAAATAAAAGCGCTTAAAGCCCAAGGGCTGATTCCTTTTGCTGTAGTTGGTACGGCGGGTACAACCGATCATGGAGCTATCGACGACCTTGATGTGATTGCAGACATCGCAAGCCAACAAGGCCTTTGGTTCCATGTCGACAGTGCTTACGGTGGCGCGCTTATCTTGAGTAGCCACAAGGCTCGCTTACAAGGCATCGAAAAAGCGGACTCTGTGAGTGTCGATTTCCATAAGCTTTTTTATCAAACAATCAGCTGTGGTGCGGTGTTGTTGAAAGACAAAGCGAACTTTAAGTACCTTCTGCATCACGCAGATTACCTAAACCGTGAACACGATGAACTGCCAAATCTAGTCGATAAGTCTATCGCGACCACCAAGCGTTTCGATGCATTGAAAGTCTTCATGACGATGCAAAGCGTTGGACCAAAGCAGTTGGGTGATATGTACGACCATCTTCTTGAGCAAACGCTAGAAGTGGCAGACCTGATTCAAAACCAAGCTGACTTAGAACTACTCGCGGAGCCGTCACTATCAACAGTGCTGTTCCGATCTAAGCCGTCAGCAAACGGTGAGCTAGATTTAGACAAATTGAATCAAACGCTAAGACTGGAAGCGCTGACTCGTGGTGTTGCAGTACTCGGTGAAACGGTCGTGGATGGCAAGAGTGCGCTTAAATTCACTATCTTGAATCCGTGCCTAAAGACATCAGATTTCAAATCTCTAATTAACAAAATTCAAACTCTAGCCACTGAGCTAGCAGAACAACAAGGGTAATTAATACTATGGCTATTCTACAAATTGGTGCAGGCGGCGTTGGTTGGGTTGTTGCACACAAAGCAGCACAAAATAACGAAGTACTGGGTGATATCACAATCGCTTCTCGCACAATCGCGAAGTGTGAAAAAATCATCGAATCGATTAAAGGTAAAAACAACCTTAAAGATTCAACTAAAAAACTAGAAGCTCGCGCAGTAAACGCTGACGATGTTGATGCTCTTGTTGCTCTGATTAACGAAGTGAAACCAGACCTAGTCATCAACGCTGGTCCTCCTTGGGTAAACATGGCGATCATGGAAGCGTGTTACCAAGCAAAAGTATCTTACCTAGATACATCGGTAGCGGTTGACCTATGTTCTGAGGGCCAACAAGTACCACAAGCTTACGATTGGCAGTGGGGCTACCGTGAGAAGTTTGCTGAAGCAGGCATCACAGGTATTCTTGGTGCGGGTTTCGATCCTGGTGTGGTTTCAGTATTTGCAGCGCACGCGGTTAAGCACCTGTTTGATGAGATCGATACGATCGACGTGATGGACGTAAACGCAGGCGACCACGGTAAGAAATTTGCGACTAACTTTGACCCAGAAACGAACATGCTTGAGATCCAAGGTGATTCTTTCTACTGGGAAAATGAAGAGTGGAAACAGGTACCTTGTCACTCTCGTATGCTTGAGTTTGATTTCCCTAACTGTGGTTCTCACAAAGTTTACTCAATGGCGCACGATGAAGTTCGTTCAATGAAGGAATTCATCCCAGCGAAGCGTATCGAATTCTGGATGGGCTTTGGTGATGCTTACCTGAACTACTTCAACTGCATGCGTGATATCGGCCTTCTGAGCCCGGATCCACTCACACTGCATGACGGCACTGTGGTTCAGCCTCTACACGTTCTTAAAGCACTACTGCCAGATCCAACATCTTTGGCTCCGGGTTACACAGGTTTAACGTGTATCGGTACTTGGGTTCAAGGTAAGAAAGATGGTAAAGAGCGCAGCGTGTTCATCTATAATAACGCAGACCACGAAGTGGCTTACGAAGACGTAGAACACCAAGCGATTTCTTACACAACGGGTGTTCCAGCTATTACGGCTGCACTTCAGTTCTTCCGTGGTGAATGGGCTGACAAAGGCGTGTTCAACATGGAACAGCTAAACCCAGACCCGTTCCTAGCAACCATGCCTGAAATCGGTCTAGATTGGCATGTTCAAGAGCTAGAGCCGAAAGCCAGTTTACCTCTGATCCACAAATTGAAGTAATACATAGTAGGTTCTTACCACGCTCTGAATTATTGGGGGAATGACGAAGGTGATGGTTACTTTTTCCGTGAGATGACTAAGAGCATCGTCATTCCCTATAGAGAGGGACGAGCGTAATCGGGAATCTTGATTGTTGTCGATCTCTATTGAACGATAGGTGGCTTTGAGAGATCCCCAACTCGCTCATTCTTCCCTCTTGGGGATGACGGAGAGTGTATTTACTCCGTTAGAGGATGACGAAAGGTGATTATTTTCTCTAGTATTTGATGAAGATGATATTTACTTCATCTAATCGGTAATGCAGAAATCGTCATTCCCTAAAGCGAGGGACGAGTGTAATAGGGAATCTCTAATACACTTAAAGACTTCCTATACAATTACTTATATCGAGCCGATGCTGTTGCATCGGCTTTGTTCGATTATCATGTGCCTTCGTGAACTCGAGGGCCGCAAGGTATTAACATGCAAAACAACGAACTAAAAACGCCGTATTTCATGATCAACGAAGATAAGTTGATTGCGAACTTAGAGAAAGCCAAGCAACTGAAAGAGATTTCAGGTGTAAAACTGGTATTGGCACTGAAGTGTTTCTCGACATGGGGTGTGTTTGACATCATCAAGCCTTACCTGGATGGCACGACAAGCTCTGGCCCATACGAGGTGAAACTTGGCTACGAAACCTTTGGCGGTGAAACGCATGCTTACAGTGTGGGTTACAGCGAAGACGACGTGAGAGAAGTGGCTGACATCTGCGACAAGATGATCTTCAATTCGCAAAGCCAATTCGAAGCGTACCGTCATATTGTTGAAGGTAAAGCGTCACTAGGTTTACGTTTAAATCCGGGTGTGAGCTATGCAGGGCAAGACTTGGCAAACCCAGCGCGTCAATTCTCGCGTTTAGGTGTTCAAGCTGACCATATCAAGCCTGAAATCTTTGATGAGATTAATGGCGTGATGTTCCACATGAACTGTGAGAACAAAGATGTCGATGCCTTTATTGGATTGCTTGATTCAATCTCAGAACAGTTTGGCGTGCACCTAGATAAGCTAGATTGGGTGAGCATGGGCGGCGGTGTGTTCTTTACATGGCCGGGTTATGACATCGAGAAACTGGGGCTTGCGCTGAAAGCCTTCTCTGAAAAGCACGGTGTGCAGATGTACCTTGAGCCGGGTGAAGCGATCATCACGAAAACAACAGACTTGGTTGTGACAGTGGTGGATATTGTTGAGAACGTGAAGAAAACGGCTATTGTGGATTCAGCAACTGAAGCCCACCGTCTTGATACGCTTATTTACAATGAACCAGCATCGGTATTAGAAGCGTCTGAAAACGGCAGCCATGACTACGTGATTGGTTCGTGTTCATGCCTTGCGGGCGATCAGTTCTGCGAAACAAGCTTTGATGAGCCACTGCAGATTGGTCAAAAACTTCACTTGTTGGATAGCGCAGGTTACACCATGGTGAAGCTCAACTGGTTCAACGGACTGAAGATGCCATCAATCTATTGTGAGCGCAGCAATGGCGAAGTACAAAAGCTGAATGAGTTTGGCTATCAAGACTTTAAGCGTTCATTGTCTCAATGGTCAATTAACTAACTAACTAACTGACTGACAAGTCGAGCGTAATAAAAAGAGCAGCTAGTGAGCTGCTCTTTTTTGTTTGTAGATAAAGTTTTGTTTGTAGATAGGGCTTAGTTTGTATGGTTAAGCACTAACAACTAGTTCTCGATCATTACTCGAGTGTCTTCACTGAGAGTTTCTAGCTCATTGACCACGTCATCGATTTGCACTTCGATTGGTAGCTTAACCGCGATTTTAGAAGTGAATAGGCTTGAACTGACACCGCCACCACCGGCAATAAATACGCGCTGGCAATCCATGTCGAGAATATTGATACCTTGTCTATCGAGTACATGTGTCACTTCATTGACGATACCGGCGCGATCGTTAGAATCGAGTCTCAGATGGTGAATGGTATCTTGAACATTATGTGCATGGTCTGAATCAACGAACTGGACAATCAGGTCCGGGTTAGCGCTGAATGCCTCTTTAACAATCGATTCATTGATGGCTGGAAGTTGAACCTTAAGTACGCCTGCAACTTGGTCTTCAATAAAGTTCACTTTACTGATGAGCCATTTGCCGTCGTTCTCATGAGTCACTGCAGCGAGTTGTTTAATGGTCGCAGGCGACGCTTTTCCGATAAAGTTTACGATAAATGTACTGTTCATATCAGCCCCCAAAGTTTCAATTAATCATTGCTAATTAAATGTTTGATATTAAGCGATAAAGTTCGTTAATTTCAGTGTAGAAGTTTATATCGAACAATGTTTGACCTGTGTCAATTTTTGAAACTAAGCTGTGATGCAAAAAAAGAGAATGAAGAGTAGGGCACAAAAAAAGCGGCTTAAGAGCCGCTTTTTAGAAAAGTTTTGGTTATTACCGAAAGTAATCAGGTCGCTGTATTAGAAGGTTACTTTAAAGTTCATACCAACAAACTGAGAATCGTATGGCGCGCCAGCATCGTAAGCGAATCGAGCTGCGTCTTGATTATCCCACCAAGGGTTAGTATTCAGGTTAACTTCTGCGTCACCACCCCAAGCATCACTTACCCAATAGTGGATATGACCGACAGGGTTTAGGAAAAATAGAGACACGTCACCCATGGTTTGAGAACCCATCACTTCACCGCCTGAAGCAATGATGTCTTGCTCGGTTTCTAGCATTATTTCACCCACAACCGCACCGAAGAAAGGTGTGATGAAAAGGTCTTGCCATGAAGGTACTTCAGCAAATGCTTCTACGCCGTATTCCCAGAAGAAGGTGGACATCGTCCAAGAGTACATAAACGATTCAAACTCGTTGTAACCCGCGTGACGTGCAGCTGTGTAGTAAACACCACCAAAATACGGATGCATCACATAGTTTAGGAAGTGTTCGTCACGGTCCCACACTGGGCCTTCAGAAACGTTATCTTTCCACTTTTGACCTAACTTACTTAAGTCGCGTTGGTCGTCGTCCCATTTAGTGATACTTTCTGGTAAGAAGGTCATTAAACCAACGGTTGCAACACTTAAGCCAAGAATCGTGTAAGTTTGACCCATTAGGTAATCCCAATCTTTCTCTTCGCTAACCAAAAGGTGCTTTGGTTGTTGGATTGAGAAATCGTACTCTTCGCTTGATTCGCTCAGTGCGTAATTGGTACTAGGCTTGTAGGTGTACAAGCTATCATTAACACAGTAATCTTGAGCACATTCATCCGAATAAGAAAGGTTGATTGGCTGGTCGAAGTCGTATTGGCTTGCAACCGAGTTAACTGACATTAGCATTGTAAATGCAGCAGTAACCTTTGCTAGTAACGGTGATTTGGCCACAAGGGTCTCCATGAGAAAGTTTAGAATTGATCAGGGTCACAATTATCCATTAAATGCCTGATTTAGGGAACTAATAATTTATCGCTTTTCCTAAGAAAACCTTAGATTTAACATTATTAATATTTGTTAAAAAGCCAAATAGCTCAAACTCAAACATAGACCAGTTTGTAGATAATGCAGCGTCTTTTTATGACTACAAGGGATAGAAACATGACGAAAATCGCAATGTTAAGTACAGGTGAAGAAGTTCTTCACGGAGACATTGTAGACACGAACGCGGCTTGGATGTCTGCTGAGTTTTACCAGCACGGTTTTGCTTTGGCTAAACGCTCCACAGTCGGTGACCAAATGAATGCCTTGGTTGAAGAGTTGCTGATGCTAAGCTTTAACTATGATGTGGTTATCGTTAATGGTGGCTTAGGCCCGACAACCGATGATATGAGTGCTGCGGCAGCTGCGACTGCGTCAGAACAGAAATTAGTCATGTTCCCTGAGTGGCTATCGCGTATGGAAGAGATGTTTTCTGGACGCGGTATGCCGATGCCAGACAGCAACCTAAAACAAGCCTTATTGCCAGCAAGTTCAGAAATCGTCGATAACCCTGTCGGAACAGCATGTGGCTTCAAACTTAAGATTAACGATGCGACTTTCTATTTCACTCCGGGCGTACCGAGTGAGTTTAAGCGCATGGTGAGCTTTGAAATTATCCCTGATCTTGCTCGCACTTATCCTCAAGTAGTCGCTTCTGAATGCAGCAGGTTATTTGCCTTTGGTTTGTCTGAATCCGGCATTTCTGATGTGTTAGACCAACTGAAACTGCCGGAAGGTTATGAGCTGGGTTACCGCTCTTATCTGCCGTTCATTGAAGTGAAACTGTTTGGGCCTAAGTCAGATTTAGAAACTCGCGTTAAGCTACTGCAAATGGTGTACAAGCTGTTAGAGAGCAACGTTGTCAGTGTTGATGAGCCTATGATCGACCATATCGGTCATATTATGGCGGAAAGAAAGAAGACCTTGTCGGTATCGGAAGTATCAACCAAAGGTGCGCTTTCGGCTTGGCTACAATCGAATGAACAGGTTGAAGATTGCTTCGGTCACTCTTGGGTGATGGCGGAGCCAAAAGAGAGTGAGCTTGAAAAGAACGACCCACTAGCAGCAACGTTTGCTCTGGCTGGCGCGACAAGAGAAAAGTGCGGTACCGAGTTAGCCCTAGTCACGGGCAAGTTAGAGGGCAATACCTTTAGTGTTGCTTTATCGAGCGAAGCGGGTGAGTGGGGGCAAGTGCTGGAGTTTTATCGTCAATACAAGCGCGAAGATGCACGTACTATCATCAAAACGGTCGCTGCAGACATGCTAAGAAGGCATCTAGACAATAAACCTATGTTTGGTGACTACTCTTCAGTAAAACGCGTAAAGGATATGTTTATCCCTTCAGCGATCATCAAATAAGACGCTCTTGTCGTAAACCAAGATCTCTTAAATCAAGATTAGACAGAACCAATAAAAAGGCCCAACATCTAAATAGGTGTTGGACCTTGAGTTTATCTAGCCTTCTAGATAACCAAATAAGGAGCCTGTGATTACAAACCGCTTGTCATATGTAGGCTGTAGAACAAGCCACGGCCGATTAGTTCTGACGCTAGGAATAGTACTAATGCTAGGCCTAGATTGACTGGGTTCACTTTTGCTTTATTAAGCATAGGTAGAATCCAAATCAGTAAGCTTGCCATTAGCAATGCAACTTGAAGGATCACATAGCTGCCTAAACCATCAACCAACTCTGAAGCTTTTGCTACTGAAGTTTGGATGTCACCGATTAGATTCAGTTTACCGACTGTCACAAGCAAACTGATCGCAACCGCAATCACAGCCAGCATGGTGATGTTACGGTCAACCGTAAAGCGACTGTCGTTAACAAATACAATCACGAACTGAGACAGCAGCAAGCCACCTACAACCATAGTCATGACGAAGCTCAGTGGTGTGTAGATGTTGTCCCATGTTGGTACTGTGTTGATCATGTATACGTTGATCATCGCGTACATGAAGATGACACCCAGCACCATAGCGCCAACCATCAGTGCTTTCTGGATAGCCATGCCACCTTTCTTAACCACAGACAGTAGCCACTGTAGACCGCCAACTGCGAAGAATGCCGCACCGAAGAACACTTCGTTAGACAACCAAGCTGAACCTAGTTGGTTAAAGGCATTAAACGCGCGCAGTGGGGAGCCAAGGTGCGTTGTCGAGAACATGAAGCCAAGGCCCATTAATGCCCATAGGGTGAACATTGGAACCTTGTAGCTGTTCAGTTTCTCTTCGTCATGACCAAGTACCAGAGCACGTGCACCAATCAGTAAGTAACCACCAACCGCAGTTTGCGCTAGCACCGTAAAGAAGATTAAAGACCACTCATGAAAAATCATCTTACACCTCCTTAGGGTTTGCTAGGTGACCACTGGTATCGCCAGTCGGCTTCGCGTTTTTGTTCAGCTTAATCACGATGTTCGGTAGCGTTTCTGTTGAAGATGGCAGTGGAGCCACATCTGCACCAGAGCCGTACTTCTCGCGAAGTGTATTGATTTCGCCAAACTCCAATGCACGAAGTGGGCAAGACTCAACACAGATAGGTTGTTTACCTTCAGAAACACGTTGGTAGCAGCCATCGCATTTGGTCATATGACCTTTCTTAGCATTGTATTGTGGTGCGCCGTAAGGGCATGCATTGCTACAGTGCTGACAACCGATACACACACTTTCATCAACCACAACCAAGCCGTCTTCATCACGTTTGTGCATTGCGCCCGAAGGACACACTTTCACACACGCAGGGTTAGTACAGTGGTTACAAGCGACAGACAGGTAGTAAGAAAAAACATCTTTCTGAACCCAGGTATCGCCATCTTGAGTGAAGCCACCACCTGCGTATTCGTACACGCGACGGTAGTTCGTTTTGATGTCTAGATCGTTATAATCTTTACAAGCAAGCTGACAGGTTTTACAACCCGTGCATTTACTTGAATCAATGTAAAAGCCGTATTGTTTCATTCCAACCTACCTTATGCTTTCTTTAGCGCTTTGATTTGAACTAGGTTTGTATGCTGAGGGTTACCCTTAGCAAGTGGGCTCGGGCGCTGAGTGGTCAGCACGTTGATAGAGCCTGCATGGTCAATCTTCTGACCATCGGGTGCGTACCATGCACCTTCGCCTAGCGCGACAACTCGAGGAAGAATCCTAGGTGTCACTTTCGCTGGAATGTGTACTTCGCCACGGTCGTTGAAAATACTGACCATGTCGCCGTTTTCAATACCGCGCTCTTTCGCATCGATTGGGTTGATCCACAACTCTTGCGGTGCTGCTGCTTTGATTTCTGCAACGTTGCCGTAAGTTGAGTGAGTACGAGCTTTGTAGTGGAAACCGGTTAGCTGAAGTGGGTACTTCTCTGCTAGTGGATCGTTATGACCTTCAAAAGAGTCCGCGTAAATCGGAAGTGGGTGAATCACTTCGTCTTCTTTCAGCTTCCAAGTCTTAGCAATCTCAGCCAGTTGCTCTGAGTAGATCTCGATCTTGCCACTTGGTGTGGTTAGTGGGTTCGCTTCAGGATCTTTACGGAAATCTTCGTAAGCGATGTAGTGGTGGTCGTAGCTACGCTTGTAGATACCCAGCTCTTTCATCTCTTCGAAGGTTGGCAGTGTTGGATCGTTCTTACGGGTTTCTGCGTAAAGGTGTTCAATCCATTGCTCTTGAGTTCGACCTTCAGTGAACTCTTTTTCAACGCCCATGCGTTTAGCAAGCTCAGTACACATCTCGTAGATCGATTTCGCTTCGAACTGAGGTTCAATCGCTTTCTGTGCGTAGATGAAGTAAGGCATGTTCGATGCTTTACCATCCATACACCAGTCGTCTTGCTCTGATGTGGTTAAGTCAGGCAGGATGATGTCGGCGTATTTCGCTGAAGACGTCATATGGTTATCAACCACAACAATCATTTCACATGCGCTTTCATCTTGAAGAATCGCGTGCGTTTTGTTGATGTCTGAGTGTTGGTTGATGATGCAGTTACCTGCGTAGTTCCAGATCATCTTGATTGGGTTCTTAAGGCGCTCAGCTCCGCGAACACCGTCAGTGATGTCTGTCATCTCGTGGTGACGGTGAATCGCGTCTGTCCACATGAACATTGAAATTGATGTTTCAACTGGGTTTGGCACCGTCGGGAAGCGAACAAACGGAATGTTGATGTCACTTTCACGAGCACCTGTTGAACCGCCTGATACACCGACAGAACCGGTTAGTAGTGACAGCATCGCGATTGCACGACACGCTAGTTCACCGTTCGCAGTGCGTTGTAAGCCCCAACCTTGGTGGATAGCACATGGTTTTGCTGTACCCATTTCACGGCCAAGCTTGATGATGGTATCAACTGGAATACCTGTGATCTTAGAAGCCCACTCTGGTGTTTTTTCTACGCCATCTTCACCTAAACCTAGGATGTAAGACTTGTAGTCGCTGTTTTTAGGCGCTGAAGCAGGAAGTGTTTTCTCATCGTAACCGACACAGTATTTGTCTAGGAACGGTTGGTCGACAAGGTCTTCAGTGATCATCACGTGTGCAAGACCCGCTACCAAAGCAGCATCCGTAGAAGGACGAATTGGAATCCACTGATCTTCACGGCCACCGGCAGTATCGGTGTATCGTGGGTCGATGATGATCGTTCTAGCGTTTGATTTGTTTTTGCTTTCTACGTAGTGGTGGATCAGACCGCCGCCAGACATACGAGTCTCGGCAGGGTTGTTACCAAATTGGATGTTAAGCTTAGTGTTCTCTAAGTCAGAGAAAGAGTTGTTGTTTGCCCAACCACCGTAGGTGTAGCTCAAGCCTTTCGCGATTTGCGCTGTTGAGTAGTCACCGTAATGGTTTAGGTAACCACCACTTAGGTTCATTAGACGAGCAATCAGCGTTTGAGCTGGTGGCCAAGATTTAGTAACCGTACCGCCAAGCGTACCGGTACCGTAGTTTAGGTAGATAGTGTCGTTACCGTAATCTTTGATAAGGCGCTGCATGGTGCCAGCGACTTCATCATAAGCTTCTTCCCAGCTAATACGCTTAAACTTACCTTCACCACGTTTACCCACACGTTTCATTGGGTATTTCAGGCGATCTGGGTTGTAAACACGGCGGCGCATAGAGCGACCACGTAGACACGCACGAACTTGGTGATGACCGTATTCGTCAGTACCCGTGTTGTCGGTTTCTACGTATTTGATTTCACCGTTTTGCACATGCATACGTAATGGGCAGCGAGAGCCACAGTTTACCGTACACGCACTCCATACGATTTTCTCATCCACATTCTCAGCAACTGCAGCCGCTACTGGTTTGGATTTGAAAGGTAGAGCGATACCGCCCGCAAGCGCGGCTGCACTACCTACCGCAGAAGAAGCTTTCATGAAGCCTCTTCGAGTAAGATTCATTACCCCAGATTCTTTCTTATTCGTCATTCTAAGATGCCTATTGTTATTGATGACTAGCACTTTATAGGTAGTTTTATTTTTGTCTTTTAATATATAAATGTTGATTGATTAACATCAAATAAGATCGAAATTTAGATTATATAAATCGAATGTATAAAATAAATCAAAGAATGAAATGCATTAATTAATATAATTATCTTTAAACCTATAACGGTATAAATAATAATGATTATCGATACGCATAAATTATTGGGTTCGCTATTTTATCAAGCGACAAGTAAAGAACAGTTAATCACCATTGTCGAAGCTTTGGTTGAGAGCGAAGTGCTCTCTGAAGAATGCTTGCAGGCATTGAGATGTGAAGACGAAGATGCACTTGCAGCAGAGTTCAGCCGCCTGTTTGAAGGCGTGGGAGACATGCCGGCGCCACCTTGGGGTTCAGTGTACCTAGATAAAGACCGCGTTGTGTTCGGCGCTTCTACTGTAGAGTATCGCCAGTTTTTAGAATTGAATCAGATTGAATTAGACACTGGGTTAAGAGAGCCGGAAGATCAATTTGGTTTAATGTTATTCGCTCATGCATATTTGTTAGAAAATAATAAAACCAATTCAGCTGGTGAATTGCTTGAGGGTCACTTATTAGCTTGGTCTTCTGTTTATTTAGAAAAACTAAATAAAGCATCAGAGCTATCTTTTTATAAAAAGCTATCGGTTGATGTAATAGATTGGTTTAAGTACTTAACATCTGAATATAATTTAAACGTTGCTACTAAAAAGTTATATATCGACTAATGTCTGAACAAATAAATTCAAATAGACGCGGTTTCTTAACTCGACTCTCTAAGCCGGTTAAAGCTGCGGTAAGTTATGAAGAGAAATCACAGCGCTTGCACGCTAGGCCGCCACGAGCTGTCGATGAGGTGCTGTTTGAGCGCCTCTGCGACGGTTGTGGCTTGTGTGAGCAAGCATGCCCAAATAGTGTCATTGAGATACAAGAGGGCAGTGCGCTGCTCAATTTGGATTACAACAGCTGCTCTATGTGCAACAAGTGCAGTGAAGTGTGTCCGACTGGTGCGCTTCACCCAACGGTCACGCCTTACATTGATTTAAAACCTAACTTTGCTGATAGCTGCAATAACTATATGCAAATGGATTGTCATGCCTGCCAATCTGCGTGTTCAGTGGGCGCAATACAGATTGAAGCCGGGGAGTTACCTACGGTTGCTCAAGATAAGTGCAATGGCTGTGGAGAGTGTCGAAGCGCTTGTTACATCGGTTCGGTGACATTGAACCTGACTCAACAGTAAACATCTGGTTTGATGCTTGAGAACTAAAGACACGAATAGAAAAAGGGTCCGCATTCCAAGAGGAGGCGGACCCTTTTTAGTCTGTATTGCTTTGAAGTCTCTAATCTTCGCTTAACTCATTCTCTTCGGAACATAGCGTACTTAAGCCGATTGGATTAAGCGCGCTTTTGCTTGTTTCGATGAATCACGTTACTCAGCGATAGATCGGATTTCGCTTTGCAGATACAAGGCAAAATCTCGTTGCCTTGCGTGTAAGCCATAGCAAAACCAACGTACTCAACCTCACCAGAATCCAACGTACAGCGGCATGCGCCACAGTGACCGTCTCGGCAGTTGTATTCTGGTTCTAACCCAGCTTGTTCCATTGTTTCCAATAGCGTATTAGAAGGGTTAGATTCAATTGAAGCTAGCTTGTTGATTTTGATTGTTGGCATTACAGCTCAAATCCTTCAAAGTCGTCAGCTTTCACTTCGTTGTCGATCTGACCAACTAGGTAAGAACTGATTTCTGCTTCTTGCGGAGCAACTTGTACGTTATCAGAAGACAACCAAGCGTTGATCCATGGAATTGGGTTTGATGTTGCTTCTGGGTAAGCGGTACCTAGACCAACGGCCTGCATACGGATGTTGGTGATGTACTCAACGTATTGGCAAAGAATGTCTTTGTTCAGGCCAATCATAGAGCCGTCTTTGAATAGGTATTCTGCCCACTCTTTCTCTTGCTCAGCTGCTTGCTTGAATAGGTCGAAACACTCTTGCTTACACTCTTCAGCGATTTGCATGAATGCGAAGTCGTCTTGACCGTTACGTAGCAAGTTGATCATGTGCTGAGTACCAGTCAGGTGAAGCGCTTCATCACGAGCGATCAGCTTGATGATTTTTGCGTTACCTTCCATTAGCTCACGCTCAGCGAATGCAAATGAACATGCGAAACTCACGTAGAAACGGATTGCTTCTAGTGCGTTTACCGACATTAGACATAGGTAAAGTTTCTTCTTCAGGTCGTGAAGAGAAACCTTAACGTCTTCGCCGTTGATGTTGTGGTTGCCTTCGCCGTAACGATGGTAATCAGCGGTTAGCTTAATTAGGTCGTCGTAGTAGAACGCGATGTCTTTAGCACGCTTTAGGATCTCTTCGTTTTCAACGATGTCGTCAAATACTAGACCTGGATCGTTAACGATGTTACGAATGATGTGCGTGTAAGAACGAGAGTGAATCGTTTCAGAGAAAGACCAAGTCTCAATCCAAGTTTCAACTTCTGGTAGTGATACTAGCGGAAGTAGGGCAACGTTCGGGCTACGGCCTTGGATAGAATCCAGCAGTGTTTGGTACTTCAGGTTAGAGATGAAGATGTGCTTTTCATGCTCAGGAAGTTTGTTGTAGTCGATACGGTCGCTAGACACGTCTACTTCTTCTGGACGCCAGAAGAAAGAAAGTTGCTTCTCGATAAGCTTTTCGAAGATTTCGAATTTTTGTTGGTCGTAACGTGCAACGTTAACCGACTGACCTAGGAACATTGGTTCTTTTAGCTGGTCATTTTTTTTCTGAGAAAAAGTACTGTAAGCCATAAATGCCTCAAATCCTTTAAAGACTCGTTATAAAACGAACCCTGTTAATGCTTTAAACCCAGAGAAGATAACT
Source organism: Vibrio sp. T3Y01 (assembly GCF_013114525.1). Lineage (NCBI taxonomy): Bacteria > Pseudomonadati > Pseudomonadota > Gammaproteobacteria > Vibrionales > Vibrionaceae > Vibrio > Vibrio sp. T3Y01. The sequence continues at coordinate 17,592 of NZ_VTXJ01000003.1, forward strand.
TCTCTGGGGTCTTAATGTTTTACTGCGGTTTAGATCTTACAACCGCCGCCTTCACAATCTTCTTCCGGCACTGTTACTGCGTCGCCTTGGTCGTCTTTTGCACCATCACGAGTGTTATGGTAGTAAAGCGTCTTAACACCAAACTTGTATGCAGTTAGTAGGTCTTGAAGCAGCTTCTTCATTGGTACTTTACCGCTGTCGTAAACACTTGGATCATAGTTAGTGTTTGCAGAGATAGCTTGGTCAACGAATTTTTGCATGATACCCACTAGGTGTAGGTAACCGTCGTTAGAACCAATGTTCCAAAGTAGCTCGTAGTTCTCTTTAAGATTTAGGAAATCTGGAACCACTTGCTTCAGGATGCCGTCTTTCGATGCTTTCACTGATACGTAACCACGTGGTGGCTCGATACCGTTAGTCGCGTTCGAGATTTGAGATGAAGTCTCAGAAGGCATAAGCGCAGTTAGCGTAGAGTTACGCAGACCGTGCTCCATGATCTCTTCACGTAGCGCATCCCAATCGTAGTGCAGAGGCTCATCACATACTAAGTCGATATCTTTCTTGTAAGTATCGATTGGCAGTAGGCCTTTCGCGTAGTTAGTCTCGTGGAAAGATGGGCAACGACCTTGCTCTTTCGCTAGTTCAACAGACGCTTTTAGTAGGTGGTATTGAATCGCTTCAAAAGTACGGTGAGTCAGGCCATTTGCGCTGCCGTCAGAGTACTTCACACCATTCTTCGCTAGGTAGTATGCGTAGTTGATAACACCTACACCTAGAGTACGACGGTTCATTGTCGATTTGTATGCTGCTGGAAGCGGGTAGTCTTGGTAATCAAGAAGTGCGTCTAGAGCACGAACAACCAGTTCAGAAAGCTCTGCTAGGTCATCCAGTTCGTTGATTGCGCCAAGGTTAAATGCTGAAAGCGTACATAGTGCAATTTCGCCTTCGTCATCTTCTACGTTAGAAAGCGGCTTAGTTGGCAGCGCAATTTCTAGACATAGGTTTGACTGGCGAACAGGAGCAACTTCAGAGTCGAACGGGCTGTGTGTATTACAGTGGTCAACGTTCTGAATGTAGATACGACCAGTAGAAGCACGCTCTTGCATTAGTAGAGAGAATAGCTCTACTGCTTTTACTGTTTCACGCTTGATTGACGGATCGTTTTCGTACTTAACGTACAGCTCTTCAAAGCGTTCTTGGTTTTCGAAGAACGCGTCGTATAGGCCAGGTACGTCAGAAGGTGAGAACAGGCTGATGTTGCCACCTTGAACTAGACGAGAGTACATAAGCTTGTTCAGCTGTACGCCGTAATCCATGTGACGAACACGGTTCTCTTCAACACCACGGTTGTTCTTCAGTACTAGTAGAGACTGAACTTCACCGTGCCATAGTGGGTAGAATACCGTTGCCGCACCACCACGAACACCACCTTGAGAACAACATTTTACTGCTGTTTGGAAGTATTTGTAGAAAGGGATACAGCCAGTGTGGAACGCTTCACCATTACGGATTTCAGAACCAAGCGCACGGATACGACCTGCGTTGATACCAATACCAGCACGTTGAGATACGTAACGAACAATTGAGCTTGCTGTTGCGTTGATAGAATCAAGGCTGTCACCACACTCGATCAGTACACAAGAACTGAATTGACGAGTAGGCGTACGTACACCAGACATGATCGGTGTAGGTAGAGAAATCTTAAACGTAGACGATGCGTCGTAGAAACGTTTGATGTAGTCAAGACGAGTCGATTTCGGGTATTTAGCGAATAGACATGCAGCAACTAGAATGTAAAGGAACTGAGCACTCTCGTAGATTTCTTTCGTTACACGGTTTTGTACGAAGTATTTACCTTCAAGCTGTTTAACCGCTGCGTAAGAAAAATCTAAGTCACGCTTATGGTCGATGTACGAGTCAAGTTCGTCGAACTCAGCCTTCGTGTAGTCTTCCATTAGGTGGCTATCGTATTTACCCATATCAACCAGTTTTGCAACGTGGTCGTAAAGTGCAGGTGGCTCGTATTCGCCGTACGCTTTCTTACGTAGGTGGAATACTGACAGACGTGCTGCAAGATATTGGTAATCTGGAGTCTCTTCAGAGATTAGATCCGCTGCTGACTTGATGATTGTCTCATGGATATCAGTAGTGGTAATGCCATCGTAAAACTGAATGTGAGCTTTCAATTCTACTTGTGATACTGAAACATTGTGCAAGCCTTCCGCTGCCCATGTAATCACGCGATGGATTTTTTCTAAATCGATCGTTTCTTTGCGCCCGTTACGCTTAGTAACAGTAAGTTGTTGGTTCATTCTGCTTAATTTCCCTAACAAAACTGAACAAGGCCGTGTTTTTGTCTATTTCTGTGTAATTTTTGTAAATTACGTTTCGGCTTTGTGATCTTGGTCTACCCATATATTGTAGTTCAAACACAACATATAGGGGTCATTTGTTTGTTGGGTTACAAGATAGTGCTACAACTGACATTTTTCAAGGTAAAGAAATGGGGTTGCTTGTGGATAAGTGGTGGATTGAAAAAAAACTGTAAGTGACCACTAACTGATGAGGTTAGATGTCACTTGATTGTATAAAACTCGCCTTTTAAGGATGCTTTATTTTTGCACGCTGATAAAAAAAAATACCTTGATCTTTGGGCAAAATGAGCGATGGATTTTCGGCGATTAAATTTAAATCGAGGTGGTTAAAATGGAAGCTGGCGCACGAAATTTAGACTGAAAAAAGTCGCAAACTTATGTTAATTGCAACTCTTTTCATTAGTCTTTTTTTATAAAAGATTTTACGGTTGGCTTTTTGATATTGGTTAGGCGAAATTTTGCGTATGAACTATGTAGTTAACATCTACATTTTGCCCTAAACGGTAACTGTTTGTTAACGGATTATAGTGCAGGCCAGTGATGCCTAATTCTTGAAGTGGGGTGTTATCGATCATCTTGATTAGCTCAGCTGGGCGAATGAACTTGTCATGCTCATGTGTGCCTTCAGGAACAATTCTAAGCAGTTTTTCTGCGCCAACAATCGCGAACAGGTAAGATTTGAAATTACGGTTCAACGTAGAGAAGAACACATGTCCGCCTGGTTTCACCAATTTTGAACACGCGGTAATCACGGATTGTGGGTCTGGTACATGCTCAAGCATTTCCATACAAGTCACCACATCGTAAGTTTGCGGGTTTTGCTCTGCATGATCTTCAATCGTGCTTTGGATGTAATCTAGCTTGGTGCCGGTTTCTAGTGCATGAAGACGTGCCACTTCGAGCGGCTCTTTGCCCATGTCTAAGCCAGTGACTACCGCACCTTCAACAGCCATGCTCTCCGCTAAAATACCGCCGCCGCAGCCAACGTCGAGTACTTTCTTACCAAACAAGCCTTCGGTTTTTTCTAGCACGTAATTTAGGCGAAGTGGGTTGATTTGGTGTAGCGGCTTAAACTCGCCTTCGAGATCCCACCAGCGTGACGCCATGTCTTCGAATTTTTTAATTTCTGCTGGGTCTACGTTTTGTGATTTAGTCATAATCGGCATTTCCAAGTTAAATAATGCATCCATGAAATTGCAGGCATTATAACTTGCCTTTTCTCGCTGACCAGAAGATCTACAATTTTGCGAATTTATTGGATGTAAAGTGACCATGTTTCAGCGAGATATGATGCTGAGGTGCAATTTCTCATCAATTGATTGGCTACAAGGGTCACAAGATGGTAAAAGGATAGGGAAAGTGATGCCTCCGTAGGTAAATTTGTGTTATATTTTTCGGTCTTATACGTATTCAAATATACGATCTGACTATAGAGGGAAAATGGCTCTATGAGCGATCTAGCGAAAGAGATCACGCCCGTAAATATTGAAGATGAGCTTAGAGGTTCATACCTAGACTATGCGATGTCCGTCATCGTTGGTCGTGCCCTTCCAGATGTGCGTGATGGCCTAAAACCAGTACACCGCCGCGTTTTGTTCGCGATGAATGTACTAGGTAATGATTGGAACAAACCATATAAAAAGTCTGCTCGTGTAGTAGGTGATGTAATCGGTAAATACCACCCGCATGGTGATAGTGCTGTATACGACACAATTGTTCGTATGGCTCAACCGTTCTCACTGCGTTACATGCTAGTTGATGGCCAAGGTAACTTTGGTTCTATCGATGGCGACTCCGCGGCTGCAATGCGTTATACCGAAGTTCGTATGGCGAAAATTGCTCACGAGCTTTTGGCTGACCTTGATAAGGAAACTGTGGATTACGTACCGAACTACGATGGTACTGAACAAATCCCAGCAGTTCTTCCGACAAAAATTCCTAACCTATTGGTGAACGGTGCTTCTGGTATCGCAGTAGGTATGGCTACCAACATCCCACCTCATAACCTAGGTGAAGTTGTTGATGGCTGTTTAGCACTTATCAATAATGAAGAGATCACTATTGATGAGCTAATGGACTACATTCCTGGTCCTGACTTCCCGACAGCAGCACTTATCAGTGGTCGTAAAGGCATCGTAGATGCATACAAGACTGGCCGCGGTAAGGTTTACATGCGTTCAAAAGCGGATATCGAAGCTGACAAGAATGGTAAAGAAACCATTATCGTTACTGAGATCCCTTACCAAGTAAACAAAGCTCGTTTGATCGAGAAAATTGCTGAACTGGTTAAAGATAAGAAAGTAGAAGGCATCAGTGCTCTACGTGACGAATCTGATAAAGATGGTATGCGTATTGTTATTGAATGTAAGCGTGACGCTGTGGGTGAAGTTGTTCTGAACAACCTATACGCACAAACTCAGCTGCAAACGACTTTCGGTATCAACATGGTTGCTCTAAACAATGGTCAACCACAGTTGTTTAACCTAAAAGACATGCTTAAGTGCTTCGTTGACCACCGTCGCGAAGTGGTGACACGTCGTACTATCTTCGAACTGAAGAAAGCGCGCGACCGTGCACACATTCTTGAAGCTCTGTCTCTAGCATTGGCTAACATTGACGAAATCATTGAACTTATCCGTAACGCTCCAACACCAGCTGACGCAAAAGCTGGCTTAGTTGCTCGCGGCTGGGACCTTGGTAACGTAGCTTCAATGCTTGAGCGTGCAGGTACTGACGCAGCTCGTCCTGATTGGTTGGAAGACCAATACGGCATCCGCGATGGTCAATACTTCCTAACGGAAACACAAGCACAAGCAATTCTAGAACTTCGTCTTCACCGCCTAACTGGCCTTGAGCACGAGAAGATTCTAGACGAGTACAAAGCACTTCTAGAAGAAATCGCTGAGCTAATGCACATTCTTGCAAGCACTGAGCGTTTGATGGAAGTTATCCGTGAAGAACTTGAAGCGGTACGTGAAATCTATGGCGACGAGCGTCGTACAGAAATCACAGCGGCAGTTCATGACATCGACATGGAAGAGCTGATTGCTCAAGAAGATGTTGTAGTAACGCTTTCTAACGCAGGTTACGTTAAGTACCAAATCCTAAGCGACTACGAAGCTCAGCGTCGTGGTGGTAAAGGTAAGAGTGCAACTAAGATGAAAGATGAGGATTACATTGAGCGTCTGCTTGTTGCTAATACTCACGATAACATCCTATGTTTCTCTACTCGTGGTAAGACATACCGTCTGAAAGTTTACCAACTGCCATTAGCAAGTCGTACTGCTCGTGGTAAGCCTATCGTTAACATTCTTCCTCTAGAAGAAGGTGAGCGTATCACGGCTATCCTGCCTGTTTCTGAGTTCTCTAATGAGAAATTCATCTTCATGGCAACGGGTGACGGTACTGTTAAGAAGACATCACTGGATCAGTTCGCAAACGTACGTGCTAACGGCCTAATTGCAGTTAACCTACGTGACGATGATTCACTGATTGGCGTTGACATCACTAACGGTGATAGCGACATCATGCTGTTCTCTAAATCGGGCAAAGTTGTTCGCTTTAACGAGGACAAAGTACGTGCAATGGGCCGTACTGCCTCTGGTGTTCGTGGTATGAAGCTTCCAGAAGACGATCAAGTAGTATCGTTGATTGTTCCTTCTAACGAAGGCGATATCCTAACTGTGACTCAAAACGGTTACGGTAAGCGTACTGAACTAGCTGAATACCCAACGAAAGGCCGTGCAACGCAGGGTGTGGTTTCTATCAAAGTCTCTGAACGTAATGGCCCAGTTGTTGGCGCTGTTCAAGTTGAAGAAGGCGACGAAATGATGATGATCACCGACGCAGGTACGCTAGTACGTACTCGCGTTGCGGAAGTGAGCCAAGTTGGTCGTAACACTCAAGGTGTAACACTGATTCGTACTTCTGACGACGAGAATGTTGTAGGTCTACAACGTATCGACGAAGTAGAAGAAGCTGAGGTTGTTGAAGGCGAAGCTGAAGTAGCAAACGCTGAAGCAGCAGTCGTTTCTGAATCAAGTGAAGAGCAAGCATCAGACGCTTCTGATAGCGAGCAAGACACTGAGTAATCTTTCACTTCTATAAATAGAAGTTGAGACAAAAAGCCGAGCCATTGTGCTCGGTTTTTTATTACCTAGAATTTGGCTGTGACTTGTTTAAAAGCCAATAGCTAAACCTCGATCAATATTGTTTTAGTGAGAAAAAGGTACAGTAAAGCGTCAATGAAAGGAGAGTGGAATGGATATCTGGTTACTGATTGCTTTGCTGCTAATGAGCCTATTTCTAGTGGCAGTCGTGATCGCATCAAACAGAAAAACCAGTCATCTTAAAGGCAACCTCCTTATTTCATGTGTGGCGATATTAGCCAGCATTCTGGTTTGGTCTCAGATGAAACAAGAAGCCCCTCAACTTGCTTCAAGTGACGACAGCAGCTATACAGCAACAGATTTCCAAAATGAACTTCAGCAGAGCTTGGAGCAAGACCCTAATCAATCAGACCTTTGGTTTAAGCTTGGTGGTGTTTATATGCAGAAAGGGGAGTTTGATGCTGCATTTACCTGTTACGACTATGCGATTCGTTTAGACCCACAGGCGCCTTCAGGGCTTTATGCAGCTAAAGCGAGCGCCTTGTATTACCTAAGTTCACAGGCGATGAGTGATGATGTGAAAGTGCTCTTAAATCAATCCATGGAGCTTGATCCCAACGATCGTACGGCATTGATGTTGATAGCGACCGATCACTTCATCAGTATGCGCTATCAACAAGCGATCGATGCTTGGACTCAAATTCTCGATTCTAACCAGAAAGGCATTGATCGTGTCTCTATCATCCATTCGATCAACCAAGCTAAGCAAATGATCCGTTAAACGGGCACTATCTTTAATTTCTAGATTATTTGCTTTCTTGCATCTCAATTAAGCCGCCAGCGTTGTGGATCTGTGTAAACCCTTGAGCTTTCAAATATTGGTAAGCTTGTCCTGAGCGGTTACCACTGCGGCAATACAAAACGATAGGTTGAGCTTTGTCTATTCTGGCAAAGTGCGTAGCGACTTCAGAAAGAGGGTAGTTAAGCGCATTGTCCAGATGACCTTGCTTGAACTCTCCTGGTGTCCTGACATCAACCACAAGCGCACCTTCCTCAATCATTTCCCACCCTGTTTCTGCTCGTTCAGAGGCGTGAAGTCCTGAACTTATTAATGCGATGCATAATGCCGAAAGCGAAAGTAAGTGCTTCATTCTTTGTTCCTTGAATTAGCTAAAAGGTAATGTGAAATTGGGACGGTTGAGTGCACCCAAATCTAAAAAACCAGCCACACCTTTACAGTGTGACTGGTTTTCTCTTATTGGTCTATTTGAAGGAACTAGTATTCGTAGTTAGCTTCACGCTTTTCAGCTTGCTCTTCCCACTTAGGAACCACGGTGTCTAAGAAGTGTTGCTTCTCAGCATTCATCTTATCCATGTCCATTCCTAGCGCTTTCTGAGCGGCTTCTTTGGTTGAGATATCTGGAATCTCGATTGGATCGGTAATGCCTTTCTTCGCAAGTAGACGAACAATCTTAGTTCGCGCGTCTGCTGCGCGGTCAACCGCCGTTCCAAGAACCTCTAGGGCTACTTCAGGTGCGTGCATGTGAACACCATGAGATGCGATAGCGTAGTCCCAACGCCATTGCGCATGACGAATATCTTGTAAGATAGGTGCCATCTCTTGTTCTGTTGCGCCTGCTTCCCATGCTGCGCCTGCTTCAAAGTGAGCGGCTACGATTTGTTTCTCAGCGGTCAGCTTCATGTTTAGTACTTGAGCTTTGCGGCTTGAAACGATGTTACGCATGGTCTCTTTAGATTGAGTATGGCAGTTAGCACAAGTGTCTTCGAAGCGGTCAAACGGGTTACCTACTTTATGGTCGGTGTAAACGGTACCGTCTTCTTTCGTCACTTTAGGCATGTGGCAGTCAACACAAGCAACGTTGTTCTTACCGTGAATACCTTCACGCCAAGTTTCGTAACCTGGGTGTTGAGCCTTTAGCATTGGTGCTTTAGAGACTTTATGTGTCCAATCTTTAAAACCAATGTCATCGTAGTACTCTTCCATCTGTTCGACACGCGTCCCTTTATCCCAAGGGAACTTCACACCTTTTGTTGGACCTGTGAAGTAGTATTCCACGTGACATTGAGCACACACAGAGGCTTGCTGATCAAAGCGACCTTGCTCTTCGAAGTTCTTCCCAATCGCATCGAACGCACGTTCAACATAAGGACGAGTGATCTTTAGTGCAGGTTCGCCATTTTTAAAGCCTTCACTTTGAGTATCGTGACAGTCGGCGCAACCAATTGGATTGACTATCTCACTGCCAAGACGAGCCCATTTACCTTCAAAGTAGCCGTCTTCACCACGTTCTTCAATAACGCGTGCTACGTCTGGGCTTTTACAGCTCCAGCACGCCATTGGCATTGGGCCTGAGTTTTCGTCGGTTGGTCCACCAGTACGCAGGGTTTGTCTTACATCATCAACCGCATAAAAGTGGCCGCGGGCTTTGTTGTAGTCTTTCGCGAAACCGTAGCCCGCCCATAGAATAACCATGTTTGGATCTTCTTTTAGTGCGTCTTCAATGGCTTCGCTCTCTGACGTTTGTCTCCATGAATGGTATTGATCTGGGTGGTTTTGCTCGAACTGGTCGTTACGAGGATCACCAATTTCTTTTTGTTCAGACGCAGCAAAGCTGGTCGCGCTTACTAGTGATGCGCTAACCATTAATAATGCTGTGACGGAATTACGTATCCAATGCTTTTTCACAGTGATATCTCCAATATACTGATTTTTATACCAAGCGTTGTGAGTTTGCTATTCAAATTAAGAACTGGAGAATTGCTGTTTATATTAATTCATAAATAAACACATTTTGTTACGTGTCGGATGTTTGCTTGTTTTAGATCAATTAATGACAGTGACTTCAATCACGTTGAAGTTTATATAACTCTAAAGGGGTATATGGACATCAAGTTAGACTGGCCTTATTGAGAATTATTATCATATATAACAAATAATTACCCGACATGCCCTCACTATAAATAGGGTGATTGTGTTCACATATTACCCTTTGTATATTTCGCTTTACCTAATTAGGGGTATATTCTAAATATAGAAAGCGTTGTGGCTTATCCAAAATAAGAATTGATATCATTTAAGCGGTAATAATATCGTTTAAGGGTACTTTTGTTTAACCGGAATATTATTTAGTTGAGAGTTAAATAATGCCGGTATAAGGAAAGGATAAAATGGGCAATATTAAATTGGCCATAGTCATAATGCTTAAATCCCTTCTAGCATTCTGCCTCTATGGTTATTCCATTCATGCTGTTGCAGAGCCTGCTGTTACACCAGTAGGAGAGTCAACAAGACATGAAGTCGAATTAATACGTGACAAAGATTACAAGTGTGTCCAATGCCATAAAGATTCTAAAGAAACGGTATTTGGTTCACATGGTGAGAGTGCGCACGCTTTGCTTGGCCGTGAAGTGAATTGCACAGATTGTCATAGTTCTATTGGCCCCGATCACCGTGATGGTGCACCTGAGGTGGTGAAGTATCGCGCGGCTCAATCACAACCCGGAACCGAAAAGGTTTTCCTCGATCCTAGCTTAATCCTAGACGCCAACAGCCAATGTATAGATTGTCATAAGCCTGATGATCTGCGCGAAGCGAGTTGGACTCATGACGTACACGCACAAAACTTAACGTGTTCAAACTGTCACGATGTGCATGCGAGTGAAGCGAAGGTGCTTGGCTTAGATAAAAAGCAAACCATCAAGCTGTGTGTGGATTGCCATTCAGACTTCAACCAGAAGAAAGAAGGGGAGTAATCTATGAGCTGCTCAAGAAGAAACTTTTTAGCTGGCGCGGGTGCCGTTATTTTCACAACTGGTGTTGCAGGTACTGCAGCGGTTACAAGCCGCAAAACGCTGGCTAACGTTCAGGAAGATGGCACCAAGCGTTACGGAATGGTTCATGACGAAACTGCTTGTATTGGCTGTACTGCTTGTACTGAGGCGTGTCGTGAAGTAAACAAAGTGCCTGAAGGCGTATCGCGCTTAGAAATCGTAAAGAGTGAACCTCAAGGTGAATATCCAAATGTTGATTACCGTTTCACTCGTAACTCTTGTCAACATTGTGATAATGCACCTTGTGTGATGGTTTGCCCAACAGGCGCCGCCTATAAAGATGAGAAGACAGGAATTGTCGATGTACATAAAGAGAAGTGTGTCGGCTGTGGTTATTGCCTGCTAGCTTGTCCATATCAAGTGCGCTTCTTCCATCCTGAGAATAAGTCGGCCGACAAATGTAACTTCTGCCGCGATACCAATCTTGCACAAGGTAAATTACCTGCTTGTGTTGAATCTTGCCCTACCAATGCGCTGATATTTGGCGACTTGAATGACCCTAAGAGCGAGATAAACCAGGTACTTAAATCTGAAGTGGTTTACAGAGATAAGGCTTATCTAGGTACTCAGCCAAAACTCTATAAAGTGCCACACCAAAAAGGGGAGATTTGATTATGAGTGCATGGGATACAGCGTTTCAATCAGGTACCGTGGTTTGGGACTGGATCATTGCTATCTATCTGTTTTTGGCGGGTATGTCAGCGGGTGCAGTGATGATCTCGATCTATCTCAAGAGAAAGGTTATTGATGGGGATCCAGCGAATAATGGTGTATTAAAGGTAACGGCTTTTCTAGCACCATTCGGGATCATCTCAGGTTTATTGATCTTGGTTTTCCACCTGACGAAACCACTATCATTTTGGAAGATCATGATCTTTTATAATCCGACGTCAGTGATGTCGATGGGTGTGATCTTATTCCAAGTGTATATGGTGATCCTATTTGTTTGGATCGGCATTATATTCCGAAATCAGATTGCCGTATTCTTGAGTGATCAAGCATGGTTAAAAGGGCGACTCGATTTTGTCAGTAACTGGATTGGCAAATTAGAATCTTTTGAGAATGTTTTTGAAATATTCTTGGCTGTGCTTGCGCTATTACTTGCGGCTTACACTGGCTTCTTACTCTCTGCGCTAAATACCTTCCCAATGCTGAATAACCCAGTGTTGCCGATATTGTTCTTATTCTCGAGTTTATCCTCGGGAGCGGCGGCATGTATTTTATTTGGTGTGTTGGTCTTTAAGGAGTCTCCGCATAGTGCGAGTATTTCTTGGATCCACGGCTTTGAACGTCCTGTTGTTATGTTTGAACTGTTTGTCCTTGTTACTTTCTTCACTGGGTTGATATTTGCTGGTGGTCAAAGTGAACAGGCAGTATGGAACGCCATTGGCGGTGGTTTCTGGGCAAGTTGGTTCTGGTATGGCGTAATTGGTGTGGGTATGGTTTTACCCTTGTTGCTTAACGCCGTGACACCAGCATCGGTTCGCCATAGTACTGTGTATATTTTCTCTGTTACTTCGCTGAGCCTGATGGGCGTATTAATGCTAAGAACGTTTGTCCTTTATGCAGGACAATTAACGTTAGCTTAATTTCGCTCAAGGTTATAAGTGAGTGGATGTTGGATATTAAACATCTGCTCACTAAATTTCTTTTCGCTGAGTAACAATAGTTAGTTGAGTAATAATAGCTAGTTGAGTTACATCAGCTAGTTGAGCAATCAATGCCAATAATGGTTTAACTTGGTTCTGCTTAGGTAGAGCCTGATTGAGGTGATATGGTCGGTTCTTTGGGGCTGTTTAGTTTAATTTTGGTCGCTGTTCTCAGCAGCATTATCGCTGTGTATTCGATGTATCAAATGCTAACTAAACAAGCACAAAATGTGGCTTTAATTCGCAGTTTCTCCCTCTCTAGCGCTTTGTTTTCCATTGGCGCTATCGTTTTACTTGGCTATGCCTTTGTCGGTGACGACTTTTCCATCCTCTATGTTGCAGAACACTCCAATACTCAATTACCCACCTTCTTCAAAATGGCCGCTGTGTGGGCTGGACATGAAGGCTCATTGCTATTTTGGGTCTTAACCATCAGCTGTTGGTCGGGTGTGATTGCCCTACAAAAGCAATATTCTTCTGAGTATCAGAGCCGCGTATTGTGGGTGATGAATGTGTTACTCGCGATATTCGCCTGGTTTACCTTATTTGCTTCGAACCCATTTGAATTGAATTCGACCTTGCCACTTGAAGGGCGTGACCTTAACCCAATGCTGCAAGACGTTGGTTTGATATTCCATCCGCCTCTGTTGTATTTGGGTTATGTTGGTTTCTCTGTGGTCTTGGCATTTGCTGTGGCCGCTTTGCTAGTGGATCCGATTGAGTTCGATTGGGTCGCTCATTGTCGCAGTTGGTGTTTGGTCGCTTGGATCTTTTTAACCGCGGGGATCATTCTTGGTTCTTGGTGGGCATATTACGAATTAGGGTGGGGCGGCTGGTGGTTCTGGGACCCGGTAGAAAATGCCAGCCTATTACCTTGGCTAACATCAACCGCTCTATTGCACAGTTTGGGTGTTGCTAAAGGCAAGCAACAGTTGCTGAAGTGGTCACTTAGCCTTGCCTTCATTACGTTTTGTTTAAGTATCCTCGGTACTTTTATTGTTCGATCTGGCGTCCTCACTTCCGTTCATGCTTTTGCTGTTGACCCAACCAAAGGTATCGCGCTGTTGCTGATACTGGTTTTGGTGTTAGTGAGTTCGTTTTCTCTTCTTATTGTTCGTGGTGAATCTTTCGAGTCGAATCCAATCACTAGCTTTGCGAGTAAAAGTTTTTTGAGTTTAGTGGCGGTACTTATATTTGTACTGGCTACGGCGGTGGTGGTGTTTGGTACCTTCTACCCAATGGTTTTTGAATTACTTGGCCTTGGAAATATCTCTGTGGGCGCACCTTACTTTAATCTTCTTATTGCGCCATTGGCTCTGCTTGCGATGGGAGTGATAGGGTTAGCGCCATTGCTCAGTATCAAACCTCAAGCGTCGAAAGGTGTGATTGGAATTATTGCCTTATTGTCTCTTTGTATTGGCTTTGTAACTTATGTTTCGCAAGTTGAAGCGATTCAAGTGATGGTTCTACTGACATGGGCACTTGCGTTTTGGGTAGCTCTGACTCATGTTTACGGCTTGGCGGTAACGCGCAACTCTAAGTTTCAACGCAAAGTATGGGTGATGACGTTGGCGCATGTGGGTGTCGCAGTATTAGCGATAGGCGCCGCGATGAACAGTTACCATTCATTTGAGCGAAGTTACAAATTGAGCCCAGGTGAAGAGGTTGAGTTTATGGACTGGACGCTCTCTCATCGCGATACAGAGCTCTATGTCGCTTCGAATTTTACGGCAGAAAGAGCCTTGCTCAACCTCCATGCCGACGAACAAGCATTTTCTATCGCACCAGAGAGAAGACATTACCAAGTCAGAGTAATGAACATGAGTGAGCCAGCAATGAAGTGGTTCTGGCATGGCGACGTGTATATCACCATGGGTGAAAAAGTGGATTCAACCGCTTATGCATTCCGTGTTCAATACAAAGCGTATGCGCGCTGGATTTGGTTCGGTGGTTTGATATCCATACTGGGGGCACTGCTTTCGTTAACTCATCGTAAAAAGAAAACCGTTAAGGCGTCACAGTATGCATACCAGCGTTCGTAACAAACTTATTACGCTTATTGTATTGGCACTGGTGTTGGTGTTGGTATTTTTGTTTGCTCTTGATAACAAACAGCAAACCACCACCGTATCGATACAACAAAGAGCGTTTCCTGAATTTACTTCTATGGCTTTAACGGATAGAGAAGGCATCAGCAGTAAACAAAAGCTGACGTTAAAAGACATTACTGAGCACCCTTACCAGTTAGTGAATGTATGGGCTTCATGGTGTGGTATCTGCAAATCGGAACATACCTATTTGTTAGCACTTCGCGATAAAGGGATTCCTATTGTTGGGCTTAACTATAGAGATAACCCCGCGGCTGCAATAAATGTGTTGTCAAGCGATGGCAACCCCTATACAAAAGTGATTAGCGATCCTCATGGTAAGTTGGCTTTAGAATTAGGTGTAATAGGGACCCCAGAGACATATTTGGTTGATGCCAAAGGAAATATTGTGAAGAAGTTAATGGGCGTTATTAATGAATCTGCATGGCAAGATGAGCTCGCCTTATATTTTGATGGTGTGGATGGATGATGAGATCTTTAGCCCAAATAATATTATTTGCCTCTATGATTATCGTGACGAGTTTGCCTGCGGTGGCGGAAGACTTGTTTACACCCAGCGATAAGAGCACCAGCATTCAAGTAGAACTTTTTGAATTTGAAAGTCCTGACCAACAACAGCGTGCCATTGCTTTAGCAAAGACACTGCGCTGCCCTCAATGTCAAAACCAAAACCTGATTGAATCAAACTCTCCAATTGCAAAGGACTTACGTCTAGTTGTATTTAATATGGTGAAAGCAGGGAAGAGTAATCATGAAATTACTCAATATATGACGGAGAGGTTTGGAGAATTTGTGCTTTATAAACCGTCATTGAGCACGGCAAACTTATTACTTTGGTTGATACCGAGCCTATTATTTCTGTTATTTATATATTTATCAGTAAAAAGTGTTAGAAAGCGCTCATAAAAATTGTGTATTACTGTTTACCAATTGACCTGTATTTTGTAACATTAACGGATTATAAAGGCTAAGCACTGTATATAAGGATGTGTCTGTGGATAACGTTATCTCAAATTTAAAAAAAGAGTTCCATACCCATGTTCGTTCCGACAAATGGGCAGAAAGATACAGTGCGAAGTCGAGCATCTCTACGCTGACGCAAGAAGAGCTAGCTGAATTGGAGAACGCTTGGGTACAACTTGTGATTTGGAAACAGACCCAAGTAAGTTGAGTGTTCGGTAAAAATAGCAGGTTCCGCTGCAACTGATTCATTTATAACCCCATGTTGGTCAAACCAATGTGGGGTTTTTTGTTACCTGAAGATTAATTGTTATATTATAACAATTTGTGCTCTATCGACCTTGAAAAAAATTGTTAAGAGCCTCATAGTGTCTATCATTAGATAGTTAGCTACAAAATATTGCCTAGACATATAATGTAGTGTTGTTAAATACATCGAATTTTCAAGTGAGTATAGCTATGGCGGAAGTGCGTGCCAGAATAGATTTCAAAGTAGGAGTA
This sequence comes from Vibrio sp. T3Y01, assembly GCF_013114525.1. Lineage (NCBI taxonomy): Bacteria > Pseudomonadati > Pseudomonadota > Gammaproteobacteria > Vibrionales > Vibrionaceae > Vibrio > Vibrio sp. T3Y01. The sequence goes on from NZ_VTXJ01000003.1 coordinate 33,146, forward strand.
ACAAGCAGTATTGATGCTGAATTGCTCTCTTTTCATGGATTGAAAACAGATAAAGAGCATGTTGCTGTGATATTCAAATCAGCAGATAAGACGCAAGATGTACCTCTTGTTCGTATGCACTCTGAGTGCCTTACTGGTGATGTTTTCCACTCTTCTCGTTGTGATTGCGGTGAGCAGCTAGATGAAACCATCAGAATTATGGGTGAAACTGGCGGCGTGATTCTTTATTTACGTCAAGAAGGTCGTGGTATTGGCTTATATAACAAGATCGATGCGTACCGCCTTCAAAGCGAAGGAATGAACACCTACGAAGCGAATAACCACCTAGGTTTTGGGGATGACTTGCGTGACTTCACTGAAGCCGCTGAGATGCTGCGTGCTTTGGGCATCCCTAAGATTCGCTTGGTAACAAACAACCCTAAGAAGATTAATGAGCTGAAGTCTTATGGTATCGAGATTGAAGAAGTGGTGAATACATCTGCTCATATCAAATCTGGTAATGAAAGCTACCTAAAAGCGAAAGTTTCACACGGCAAGCATAACTTGGATATCTAATCCGCAGCTTGTTGCGCTTAACACAGAAACGCTTAAAGACCTCACATATGTGAGGTTTTTTTGTATTTATCTTGCAATAAAATTGTAAGTTTGTATTATTCCAATCCGTAGTGCAAATGATAATGGTTTGCACTATTACTACGAATAATAATTTAAAGCTCAACAAGGATGCTTCATGACTATCAAATCTTTAGTGACAAAAGCCGTAACTTCGTCACTCATTTTTGCCTCTGCTTCTTCTTTCGCTGCAGTAACTCAAGATCAAGTAGTAGAACATTACGCAGATATTGCACACGCGGTATTTGCTGATTCAGTAATCACAGCAAAAGCGTTGAACTCTTCTATCGATACCTTCTTAGCTTCTCCTTCTGCTGGCAACTTCGAAAAAGTTAAACTAGCTTGGCTTGAATCTCGCGTACCATACCAGCAGTCTGAAGTATTCCGCTTCGGTAACGTGGTTGTTGATGATTGGGAAGGTCAACTAAACGCATGGCCACTAGATGAAGGTCTGATCGATTACGTTTCTTCTGATTACCAATACGAACTAGGTAACGAAGGCGCAAGCGCTAACATCGTTGCAAACAAAACGTTCCAAATTGGTCAGACGACAGTAGATGCGACGAACATTACTCCTGAGCTAATCGCAGAGTTAAACGAGATCGGTGGTTCTGAAGCAAACGTTGCATCGGGTTACCACGCGATTGAATTCCTACTTTGGGGGCAAGATCTGAATGGCACAAACTCAGGTGCAGGTGAGCGTGCTTACACTGACTTCGTTGTTGGTGCTGAGTGTACAAATGGCAACTGTGACCGTCGTGGCGCATACCTAAAAGCATCAGCTGAGCTACTAATTCAAGACCTAGAGTGGATGGAAAAGCAATGGGCTGAAGGCGAGAAAGGTAACTACCGTCAAGAGCTTCTTTCTGAATCAAGTGAAAACGGCCTACGTAAAATGCTATTCGGCATGGGTTCACTGTCTCTTGGTGAGCTTGCTGGTGAGCGTATGAAGGTAGCACTAGAAGCGAACTCTACCGAAGATGAGCACGATTGCTTCTCTGATAACACGCATAACTCTCATTACTACAACGAGCAAGGTATCTACAACGTTTACACGGGTCTATACAAGCGTGAAGACGGTACTCTACTTTCAGGTCCAAGCCTGTTTGACCTAGTTGAGCAAAAAGATGAGCAAGCTGCAAAAGAGATTCAAAAGCAGTTTGACCTAGCACGTGCACAAGTAGGCCAACTGGTAACGTCTGCTGAGAAAAACAACCAGCACTTTGACCAGCTAATTGCTGCTGACAACGCTGCAGGTAACGCACTAGTAAATAAAACAATTGTTGCTCTAGTATCACAAACAGGTGCAATTGAGCGTGCTGCTGGTGTGATTGGTATTGATAGCCTAAACCCAGACACGGCTGATCACGAGTTCTAAGAACCTGAGTCAAACACCAATGTAAGGGCTCTGATCGAGCCCTTAATTGTTTGCTAAGAAAAAAGCCACTTCCTTATAAAAACTAAAATCAAAAATTCAGCAAGGCACTGTATGAAGTCGTATCTATCAGCCTCACTCTTAACTGCACTGTTTTTCTTATCTCCATTATACGCCCATGAAACCTACTCCGGTGGTAAAACGACTGTAAAGAAAGAGGGAGCAAATGCATTTTCTCTTCCTGCTGCTAACTTGCCAATGAGCAAGCGCTTAGATTTCAGCGTTGGCAATAGCTTCTTTAGAAACCCGTGGGTACCCGCGCCATCATCAACTGACGCTCGTGATGGTTTAGGTCCGTTGTTTAACACGAACGGTTGTCAAAACTGTCACATCAAAGATGGGCGAGGCCACGCGCCAGAAAAAGGCGATGAGAACGCAGTATCTATGCTAGTTCGCTTAAGCATTCCGGCCGAAACACCAGAGCAAAGACAAGCCTTTATCCGAGATGGCGGCATACCAGAGCCAACTTACGGTGGTCAGCTACAAGACTTTGCTCTTCAAGGGGTAAAACCAGAGGGTAAAGTAAACATTAGCTACACGGATGTACCTGTTACCTTCAAAGACGGCACGGTCGTTACTCTGCGTAAACCGATTTTAAAAATTACTGAGCTTGCGTTCGGTGAGATGAATCCTAAAACTGAATTCTCAGCTCGTGTTGCGCCACCAATGATCGGCCTAGGTTTGCTCGAGAGCATTCCACAAGAAACGATTCTTGGCTTCGCGAAGCAGCAAGCTGCGGACAATCAAGGTGTAACAGGCAAAGCCAATTACGTTCTTGACGTTCAAACTAACGAGATGGCGTTGGGTCGATTTGGTTGGAAAGCAGGGCAACCAAACCTAATGCAGCAAAACGCTGCGGCATTTAATGGTGATTTAGGTTTAACAAGTAGCTTGTTCCCGAACGAAAACTGCACATCAGCACAGTCAACATGTGATGATTTCCCTAATGGTGGTGAGCCAGAAGTCAGCAATAATATTCTCGACTTTGTTGAGTTCTACTCTCAGCACTTAGCGGTTCCAATTCGTCGAAATGTTGATGATCCTGCTGTTGTTCAAGGCAAGAAACTGTTCAAAGAGGTTGGGTGCCAAAGCTGTCACCAAGCTGAGATTCGTACAGCCAAGCGCGACGGTTTACCTGCACTCTCTAACCAGTTAATCAGCCCTTATACCGATATGCTGCTGCATGATATGGGTGAAGGCCTAGCGGATAATCGTCCAGAGTATCTAGCGAATGGACGTGAGTGGCGAACCACACCATTGTGGGGTTTAGGTTATACAAAAGAAGTGAATGGCCACACCTTCTTGCTGCATGATGGTCGAGCAAGAAACGTGATGGAAGCTGTGCTATGGCACGGTGGTGAAGCTGAGATGGCGAAACAGAAAGTGTTGTCACTAAGTCGTAGCGAACGTGAAGCACTGCTGGCGTTCTTAGATTCACTTTAAGCTAACTTGAACTCATTTGGGCCAGAGGCTTGATGAGCGAAACAAGTAGCAAATAAATGACTGACTGCCGCTGAACTTGTAGAAATACGAGCTCAGCGGTCGTTTTCATATTTGATGAACTCATATAATTAAAAGAAAAATTAGGAAGTAAGGTAACAGCATGGCTCAAAAATTATTGTTAATGCCTTTGTCGGTTTTAGCCATGGCAGGCTGTCAATCATCAGGGGAGCAAGTTGCTTCGTCTGAGGTTAACGGTGTGTCTTATCAAGCCGACACGACAAGTCATATTAGTCGTAGTGTGTATCAACAGGAGTTTGATTCAGCAGTACTATTCGCTAAGCAATCGAGCGAATTAGAAGCCTTGATGCAAGGTTACTGTGAAACAAATAACGTCGAGTTAGATGCAGTTAAAAATCAGTGGCAGCTAACCATGAACAGTTGGATGGCGCTGCAAGGGCAAGAACGTGGTCCAACGGCGGCACTAGAAGAGAGCTGGAATGTTCAGTTCTGGCCAGACAAGAAGAACACGACGGGTCTTAAGATGCGTCAATTGACTCAACAGACCAAAGCCTGGACACAAGACGAAATCGCGCAACAAAGTGTGACAGTTCAAGGTTTAGGCGCGTTGGAATGGTCACTTTATGACGAGCAATCGCCACTTATTAAAGATAAAGCATCGGGGTGTCTTTCTTCACAAGCTATCGCGCAAAACTTGGCAATGAAATCTGCTTCGATTGCTGAAGCTTGGCAAGTGAACCCATGGCTAGCCTTGGACGAGATGCGTTGGGAGTCGGAATACATCGCACTACTGACCAACCAACTTGATTACAGCATGAAAAAGCTGAGTCGTCCGATGGCAAAAATTGGTCACCCGCGCCCTTATTTCTCAGAATCATGGCGTGCACAAACCTCGATGACTCAACTCAAAGCCAATGTAGCAGCACTTCAGAATTTGTACCTTGCTGATGGCAATGGCCTAGACGGATTATTGAGAGAGAAGGGCTTAAACGCACTTGCAGATCGTGTTGCTGACCAATTCACATTGACGCTAGATACTTGGCCCACTGATTCAAGCTTGTTTGAGTTATTGCAGAGTAAAGAGGGTTACCGCGAGGTGCTGACTCAGTACAACAAACTTGAGCGTTTGAAGTACCTGATTCATGAAGAAGTGGCGATAGAACTTGGCGTGGTAATAGGATTTAATGCTACCGATGGTGACTGATACTACACGAAGAACCTTATTGAAAGCAGCACTGGGTTGTGCTGCTGTGCCGGTGCTGCCGTTCGGATGTGCAAGCCGTTCAGGTGAAAACGCATCGAGCAAGCCTCAGTTGATTGGCTGCGCACTTAATGGTCGAGGTCAGTATTCCGCGGTTGTTGCAGATGAGTATGGCATGCCACTGAACCAGCTACCTATCCCTGAGCGCGGTCATGGTGTCGCCATTTGTCCAACGTCATCCCATGCGGTGGTGTTTGCCCGTCGCCCTGGTGACTACTTTATGGTGTTTGACTACAAACGTGGTGAGCAGATAAAAATGGTAGTGAAGGGTAACAACCGTCATTTCTATGGTCACGGCGTTTACTCGTTAGACGGTACTCTACTGTATGCGACCGAAGGGAAAACGGACACAAGCCAGGGCGTGATTGGCGTCTATGATGTTGCGCAAGGATACCGTAAGGTCGAAGAATTCACCGGTTTTGGTATTGGCCCTCACGAAGTGATTATCATGCCTGATGGTAATCTTGCTATCGGCGTTGGCGGTGTACACACTGATGGTCGAACACCGAAAAACTTGGATTCCATGCAGCCTAGTTTGAGCTATGTTTCATCGCAAGGTGAGCTGCTTGAACAGGTTGAATTGCTGGATAAGAAGTTAAGCATTCGACACTTAGCGCATGATGGGGCAGAGACAGTACTTTGTGGCCAGCAATATCGCGGCGAACCTGATGAATATCCTTCACTTTTAGCGATGCATACGAAAGGCGGTGAGTTCGAATCCTTGAACGCAGAGCCAGAGCAATGGGCGCGATTTAATCACTACATTGCAAGTATTGCCGCATCCGATGATTGGATTATCGCCACCTCGCCACGAGGCAATTGCTACGGTATTTGGTCTAAACAAACCAAAGAGTTAGTGGAATTATCGGCATTATCTGATGCTTCTGGTGCTGTGCTACTTGATGGTGAATTTAGGTTGAGTTCTGGGGCGGGCAGTGTGGTTAGCCAACGCAAGCCTTATGAGAAATCAAGCCAGCAATCATCCGTCCAGTGGGATAATCACTGGTCGTCAATTTGATGCATATACTGTCTTAAAAATTAACATGCTTACTCCAATTTCTTTGCCATACTTATGGGATTAGTGGTGATGGAGTAAGGCATGTTAGCGAGATACTTCTGTGGTTTATTAGTACTAGTTTCCGTGAGTACATGGAGCTATACGAGTTCTGAAGAGCGTCGGTTTATTCCGGCAGATTCAGAGCTCTCTTTCATGCTGATATACCCTGAACTTACCCAGAGCATTTACCAAGATACCTCATTTCCATTCTTGTGGGACTCTCCCGAGCTGGTCAAGGCGTTTGAATTCCAGTTATCGCTGATTGAACAAGCGAAGATGGCCCCGCTTTTTGAGCGACAGCTTAAACAGATTCGCCAATACCAATCTCGACAGCAGTGGCAAGAGTTGGACATACTACTGACTGACACCTTCATCTATTATCTGAGCTACGTTGAGAATGCGCCAATCATAGGTAAGGAGTGGTATTTCTCCGGTCAGCTGCATTCTAAATTACCCGCGCCTTCACCTCATATTGTTATGAGACTTAAAAGCAGCGTTGCCAATGATTACTTGTTGGAGATGGTGCTGTCTTACGCGCCACCGGTTGGCGATTTTGACCAATTCAAAGCAACCTATTCTGTTTTAAACACGGCATCAGAGCTTGGTGTTGAACGTTACCGACAAAAAGGTTTGAAACGCTTGGGGGATCAACTTTCAGACAAAGCGACGCTGGTTGAGCGCATTGCATTGGTTGGCGTAGACACTTCAATGATCGCTATCGATTCCCCTCGATTTGATCGAGACTTACAAATCGCGACCAAAGCTTTTCAAAGTATGCATGGGATTACCGCGGATGGGATTATCGGACCAGACACTATTAAGTGGATCAACATGGGCTTTGATGATCGACTCACTGCTCTAGCATTGAACGCCGAGCGTGCACGTTTATGGCCAAGAAATAGAGACTCACTGATAGTGGTGAATGTACCTAGTTTTGATATGAAGTATTGGGAAGGAGGAGAAGAGGTTTTTGAATCTAAAGTCGTGGTCGGGAGAAAATCGAGAAAAACACCACTCTTAGAGATAAAACTTGATTCGGTGATCTTAAACCCGACTTGGAACGTGCCATGGAAAATCATGGTTAAAGATATCTTGCCTAAAGTAAAAGCCGACGAAAGTTATCTTGAAACACACAATTTTCAAGTGATTGATGGTTGGCGTTCGATGGAAACTGTCGATACTACCGAGATTGATTGGCAGACAATCAACTTCAACTCTTTCCCATATCGAATGCGTCAGCAAGCAGGCTCTAGCAATGCATTAGGTTTGTATAAGTTCAATACGCCCAACAAGCGAGCTATCTATCTCCATGATACCCCAAGTAAAAGCTTGTTTAACGATGACTTCCGCGCCTATAGCTCTGGTTGTATTCGTGTTGAGCATGCCGAAGAACTCGCGGAGTTGTTATTTGCGACTAAGGTAAAGAAAGTGCCGAATCAGAGTGATGACCTAGCACCCAATACTAAAGTTCGACTCAAGAAAAGAATCCCTGTACATATCATTTATCAAACCGTGTTATTTGAGGAAGAGGGGATTCAATATCGTGGCGACATCTATCAATACGATAAACAGGGTGGTTAATGGCAGATATGCATAGAATGGTGATCTTGACCAAAAAATGACAACTCGCCTTCTATTGATAAAATTATAATGAGTATCAATAACTAACCGTGCAAAGGTTACAAATACTAACGTTTTGCGCGGTTTTTGTACGTTGACGCAGCAAATTCCATTATGTATCGTGCGTTTTTTGTTCGATCTAATTGGTTTTCTTGCTGTATGTCTCAAAGTTTATTTTCACGCCGTCAGTTTCTGACTTACGCTGGTGGTACTGCTGTTGTTGCCTCACTTACTCCTTCTATTGCTTTTGCTTCATACCCTGATCAACCAAGAACGATTAGCATGAACAACCTTCATACTGGTGAAAGATTAGAGACCTGTTATTTCGATGGGACTAACTATATTGGTGATGAAATGGCTCGCCTTAGTAAGTTATGTCGAGACTTCCGCCGCAATGAAATCCACCCAATGGATAAGAACCTCTTTGATCAGATCACTCAGATCCAAAATATCTTGGGTATTCAAAAAGAAGTTCAGATCATCTCTGGTTACCGTTCACCGGCGACAAACGAAGCATTACGATCTAAGTCGAGTGGGGTTGCGAAAAAGAGCTACCACATGCTTGGAAAAGCGATCGATTTTCGTATCGATGGTGTTGATTTAAAGGAGCTGAGAGACGTAGCTAAAAGTCTGCAAGCAGGTGGTGTTGGTTATTACGCTCGTAGTAACTTCATCCACATTGATACTGGTCCAGTACGAAGCTGGTAGCTCTAGGCTCTGTGGTGAACTGAAGCGGTAGGCACTTGTCAAAGTAGACATCCAATGTCATAGTTTGCCCAAATTTTAGTTTGCCCTTTAAGGTTTGTATATGTCTCTTAAGTATCAAGTTGTACCTGTTACCTCTTTCGCTCAAAACTGCTCGATTGTGTGGTGTGATGAAACCATGGAAGGCATCGTTGTTGATCCAGGTGGCGACATCCAACAGCTAGCTGCAATCATCGAAGAGCTAGGTGTGAAGGTAGTGAACTTGGTGCTGACTCATGGTCACTTAGATCATGTTGGTGGTACGGTGCCACTTTCAGAGATGTTGAACGTGGAAATTGTTGGCCCACATAAGGCAGACAACTTCTGGCTACAAGGCCTTGAGAATCAAAGCCAAATGTTTGGTTTCCCTCTGTGTAAAGCGTTTGAACCAAATACTTGGTTAGAAGAGGGTGATAAAGTGAGGTTTGGTAACCAAGTTATCGATGTGATTCATACTCCGGGCCACACACCAGGCCACGTGGTACTGTTTAGCGAGCAAGCTCGTTTAGCGTTTGTTGGTGATGTGTTGTTTAACGGTGCAATTGGTCGTACTGACTTCCCGCAAGGCGATTTCAACACGCTTATCACATCAATCAAGACCAAGCTTTGGCCACTAGGCAGCGATGTAACTTTCGTTCCGGGTCACGGACCTGAATCGACATTCGGTCGTGAGCGCGCTTCAAACCCGTTCGTAGCAGATGAGATGCCTCTGTACTAAGTCAGTTATTGAATACCAAAACGATTGAAAATGAAGCTTAGCTTTTCTTCTGAAAGCTAAGCTTTTTTTATTGTTCATCGCGGGTTAGCGTGAACATTCATTTCTATAGCTTTGAATGTTAATTAGAAATACGTTCGGCAGCGGCTAGGTAGCGCCTAGCAAGGCCCACAAACTCTTCCCCACTAATATTTAGGTCATTGGTTGATATAAAAATATCGTAGCCGTGAAAACCTCTTTGATATTTCATTCTGTTAGCGAGCATCGCCTGTAGTCCAGAGTAATCTTTGATGACGGCTTTCTCGTCATTTGACGTTTTAGAGGATTCAGATGCAGCTTGTGTTTGGCTGTTACTAAAATAGCTCTCTTCAGTGTTTTCTGATTCTTTAAATTTGCTTAGCTCTACACAGCCAGCTTCAGTACAGCGAGTGTGATAATGCGAAGAGTCGAGCACCATGTCTTCAAACTTCGATTCTTTCCCTGCTTGTTTGGCACCTAAATACAAAAGTGCGCGCTGGCTGAGCAGTAGTTCGCAGGTGATTTTAGGGCAGATGGAATCCAAGTAGGGTGAGTAATCTTTGACCTTAATACCGATCCAAGGGAGAGGTTGATGCCAGCCATCTTGTTCATAAGTACACAAGCCGATTTTTTGGATATTACTCCATTTTAAAACCCACCCGCCCTTATAAAAATGCTGCTGAAAATGTGTTGGTGTGAGTGTGAACATCACTCTGCTACGCAGCATTAAATAATAACCAGTGGCGAGTAAAGTAATAATGCAAAATGCGCCTACGATCAGTAACTTTGGGTTGTTGCTATAGAGTGCAATGATGAAGCAAATAAAGCCTAAAATAACAGCTAGAATACGGTATGAGCGAGTAAACGAAGGCAAAGAGAAATTTGTTAAATGACGAGTGTCCATAGGCAACACCAAGTTTTCATATTTTTGTCTGGATGGATAACCAGTGTATATGACCCTGAATTGATAAGTCGATGTTTAAATAATAGACGCTAGTAGACAATATCGGTATTTTTCGTCGACTTTCGACGCTTCACTCTACAAATAGCTCCTGTTTTTTGGTATAAATCGCGCTTCAAATTTTCACCACTGCGAAAAGAGCAGTGAACTGGAGAAATATTCAATGAGACTTGCTCATAAGCGTAAGGTGCAGGCTAAACTGCAGAAACGCACTAAAGCGGCTGTAGTTAAAGCAGTGGCAACGCCGAAAAAAGCGAAGCCTGTCGCAGAGAAAGTTGTAGCAGAAAAAACTGTAGCAGCAAAACCAGCGGTAGAGAAAACAGTAGCAGCAACTAAAGAAGTTGCAGTAGCACTGACTCCTAAGCAACAACAAGTTCTAGACATCGTTGTTAGCAATGCTGAAGGCATTAACCCTAAAGGTATCGGCCTAGCAGCTGGTCAAGAAGACGCGAAAGCAGCTTCATGGGCAACAGGCGCATTGAAAAAACTTCTTGAAGAAAACCTAGTAGCGAAAGAGCAGCTAGCAGGTAACAAGGTTATCTACAAAGCTATCTAATCCCACGGGATGATATTCGCTTCGTTAAGTTTTTAAGCCTCGATTATCGAGGCTTTTTTGTATCTGAAAGGTGCTGAATAACTCCTTTACTTTTCCCATTCTAAATATCCTCTTAACTTATTCACGATAACTTCCAATTTTGTTTCTTATCAGCGAGCACTAAAGTAGGGCGGATCAACCGATAAATGCGGATGACTCTCCCTAAAATGCAGCAACGACTAGAGCTTCATCACGAAATGGGAATCAATTGTTAATACGGGTTCATTGTAACTACTTAGGTATTTATCAATACGCATTTTCGGGGTGAATTCTTCAAGTCCTTTAAAATCGTTACCATTCTTTTATCTCCTACGTAGTTCTACTTAATCCTTTGGTCTAATACGTACCTTTACACAAGCTCAGGGTGCGTGCTCTCCCTGATATCTTGTTGCTTCATCGCGGTGCACTCTTAGGTTGAATCATAAAAAATGCTCAAAGAAAGAGTGTTAACCCAACAAAGGACGTGAACATGAGTCTCATTTCTAACTCCCTTACACGAGTTTTTAAAAACGTAGCGGTAACTGCTGCTGCTTGTTTAGCTTTGGTCGCAACCGGTGCAACAGCTGCGGATAAGGTTTATCGTTTGAAACTTGCTGAAACATGGGGACCTAATTTCCCTGTTTTCGGTGATGCAACGAAAAACATGGCAGCGATGGCTGAGAAGATGTCGAATGGTCGACTGCAAATCAGAATCGATTCAGCGAACAAACACAAAGCCCCTCTAGGCGTTTTTGACATGGTTAAGTCTGGTCAATACGACATGGGTCACTCAGGCTCTTACTACTGGAAAGGTAAAGTTCCAAACACTCTTTACTTCACTTCTATGCCTTTCGGTATGACGCCTGCAGAACAATACGCATGGTTCTATCACGGTGGTGGTATGGAGTTGATGGAGCAGGTTTATTCTCCACACAACTTGATGTCATTCCCAGGTGGTAACACCGATATCCAGATGGGTGGTTGGTTTCAGAAAGAGATCAACAGCGTTGAAGATCTACAAGGTCTGAAAATGCGAATCCCAGGCTTTGCAGGCGAGATTCTTGCTGAGCTAGGTGCTAAACCGACCAACATTGCCCCAGGTGAGCTTTACACGTCTCTAGAGCGTCGCACGATTGATGCGCTAGAGTGGGTAGGCCCATCACTGGATTTACGTATGGGTTTCCACAAAATTGCGCCTTACTACTACACAGGTTGGCACGAGCCGGGTTCAGAGCTTCAGTTCCTAGTGAACAAGCGTACATGGAACAAGCTTCCTGAAGATCTACAAGAAATCCTGCGTGTTGCAATGCGTACAGCGGCTTACGACATGTACACACAAGCAACGCATGAAAGTGGTAAGAACTGGGTTTCAATGAAGACCGAGTACCCAGATGTACAAGTAAAAGATTTCCCGCCAGAGGTTATGTCTGCACTGAAAGAAGCGAACGATCGCCTGCTTGCTGAGCACGCTGATAAAGATGCATTGGCAAAAGAGATTCAAGCTTCACAAGCAGCTTACCTAGAGCAAGTACGTTCATGGACGGATATTTCACATAGAGCTTATCTCAATAGCCAAGCGAAATAATCGACGGTTGTTGAACTGAAGTTAAATGAACCCAAAGCTTTTCTTATTGAGTATTTAAGAGTGAATAAGCTGAGGGTTCATTTTAAACATAATAATTAAATGCCCAAGAACCCTTTCTACATCGAACAGCTTGTTACCCCGCTGCACGATGTCTTTTCAAATTCCATGGAGTCGGGAATGCGAAGTCTAATTTATATTGAACGCCTGTTTAATCGTATTGGTGACGCACTGGGATGGCTTTCCAGTATGTTGTTTATTTTACTTATCGCCAACGTCGTCTATGACGTTGTCATGAGATATGCGTTCAACGATGTCTCAATCGCCTTTCAAGAGATGGAATGGCACCTTTTCTCTGCCGTTTTCCTACTAGGTGTGCCATATGCCATCAAAGCAGGTGGCCACGTTCGAGTAGACGTATTCTACGAGCAGCTGAGCTTTAAAGCGCAAGCCATCATTGACCTGCTAGGCACGCTGATCTTTCTACTTCCGTTTTGCCTGCTGGTGGCTTGGTTTGGTATCGATGTAGCCAAAGAGAGCTATGAACTGGGTGAGACCTCAGGCGATCCCGGTGGCTTGCCATATCGATGGATCATCAAAGCCATGATCCCGCTGTCATTCTTCTTGATGGCACTGAGTGGCGTAGGTTTGATCCTGCACTCACTCAACAAGATTTTTAATCCGCACCTTATCCATGCAAATCATAAGTAGAGGCTAAACATGATTGGAATAGTAATGTTTTTTGTAGCCTTGTTTGCACTGTTACTTGGCTTCCCAGTTGCGTTTACCTTTGGTGGTATCGCCTTAATCTTTGGCGTTTGGGCTGAAGGCATAGAGATGTTTGCTTTCATGCCATATCGAATTCAATCGATCATGGAAAATACGGTGTTAATGGCCGTTCCATTATTCGTTTTCATGGGGCTTGTTCTCCAAAAGACCAAGCTTGCTGAGCAGCTACTTGAGTCTATGGGCCGCTTGTTTGGTGGTGTGCGTGGTGGTATCGCGATTTCAACCGTATTAGTAGGTTCACTGCTTGCAGCTTCAACAGGTGTGGTTGGTGCTTCTGTTGTTGCGATGGGGCTTATCTCGTTGCCAGTAATGCTTAAGTACAATTACGACAAAGGCCTAGCGTGCGGCACCATTTGTGCTTCTGGTACCTTAGGTCAAATCATCCCACCATCTATTGTTTTGATTCTACTCGGTGATGTGCTTGGTGTTCCGGTTGGTGACTTGTTTCAAGCGGCGATTTGGCCGGGTGTAATGCTGGTGGGCGCGTACATTGTTTATATTTTGATATACGCAAAACTTCACCCTGAAGCGGCTCAGCCAATTGATCGTGACGATTCAATCAGCCGTAAACAAGAAGTGATTGATGCGCTTAAAGCGACTCTTCCGCCGCTCGCGTTAATCATAGTGGTACTGGGTTCTATCTTTGCGGGCGTGGCGACGCCAACAGAGTCTGCCGCATTAGGTGGAGCGGGTGCGATGATACTTGCACTGCTGTACGGGCAGTTTAGCTGGTCGATGGTGTATGACGCTTCTAAAGAAACCGTAAAAGTAACGGCAATGGTGTTTGCAATCTTGCTGGGTGCGACCGCTTTCTCGATGGCGTTTACCTATACTGGTGGTGACTATCTGGTTGAAGAGTGGATGCTACAGCTTCCTGGTGAGAAGTGGGGCTTCCTGATTATTACTATGTTGGTGATTTTGATTCTGGGTTTCTTCATCGATTTCGTAGAGATCTGTTTCATCATCGTGCCAATCTTAGCGCCGGTTGCTGAGTTAATGGGCATCAACATGACGTGGTTCGCTATCTTGATTGCAATGAATCTACAAACCTCCTTCTTGACGCCACCATTTGGTTTTAGCTTGTTCTACCTAAAAGGTGTGGCACCAAAAGGCGTAACGACCAAAGACATCTACCGAGGTGTTATGCCTTTCATTGTGATTCAGATACTCGTACTTGGGTCACTTCTCGCGTTCCCCGCGTTTTATGGAATGTGAGTGACGCCAAGAATGTGAACGATATGTTTCAACGGCTATCTATAAATTGCTAAAATAAAACGGCTTATTGATGTTCAATAAGCCGTTTTTAGTGAGGAAAAGGAATGCCTCTAAAAGCCAAGCTGATTCTGCTGACGCTACTCCCGCTGCTGCTGGTTACGGCGAGCATTAGTTGGATCTCGTTACACCAGACTAAAACTTTGGGTGATAAAGAGGTCGAGATCTTCAGAGACAGCCTGATCAAGTCCCGTGAAAATGCACTCAAGGACACTGTCGATCTCGCTTTCGACGCTATTGAACACATCTACAACGATCCCGATATTCAAGAAGCCCAAGCTAAAACGGAAGTTCGAGCCATATTGTCTAAACTTAGATATGGCGCAGATGGCTATTTTTTCGCTTATGATCGCCACGGAACCAATCTCGTGCATCCAATACAGCCGGAATTGATCGGCCAGAATTTACTGCAACTTCAAGATGAAGATGGTGATTTCCTGATTGAAGCCTTGTTACGAGAAGCACAAACCGGAGGAGGCTTTCATCAGTACTTGTGGCAAAAGCCTTCGACAGGGGAAGTGGTATCCAAGCTGAGTTATGCCGCCTGGTTGGAACGCTGGGACTGGATGATTGGCACGGGTTTGTACATTGAAGATGTACATCAAGAAGTCGCTTCAATGCAGGCTGCGATCAACAAGAATATTGAAACCACTTTTTTCTCTATCGTGGTGATTTTGAGCGTAACGGTAGCAGTGATCATCGTGCTGACTTTAGCCATCAATATGCACGAACATCGCATTGCGGATAACAACTTGAAAGAGCTGGCTCACAAGACAGTGATGTTTCAAGAGGATGAGAAAAAGCACCTCGCGCGCGAGCTGCATGATGGTATTAACCAATTATTAGTGTCGAGTCGTTGCCATTTGGAGCTGCTTGGTAATAAGTTACAGAGTGAAGAGCTTAAGGCTCACCTCAATAAATCGCAGCACTCACTGATGCGCGCCATTGAGGAAGTGAGGCATATCTCGCACCAGCTGCGTCCAAGTTCATTAGATGATATTGGTCTAGAAGCCGCTTTGTCATCACTGCTTTTAGACTTTAAAGCGCACTCGGGCATTGAGGTTGAAACCCTGTTCGCCACTCAACCGGGGAAGTTAAAGTCAGAGGCGGCGACAACCTTGTATCGAGTGGTTCAGGAGTCGTTAACCAACATAGAGAAACATGCACAAGCGACCAAAGTAACGGTTATCGCGCAGCAAATTGGCAATGTGTTGCAACTGCTTATTCAGGATAACGGTGTCGGTTTTAATACTTACAAAGCGATGGAAAAACGAGGGATCGGTCTGCGAAATATGCGAGAGCGGGTGGAGTTTATCGGTGGCGATTTTGAACTGATGAGCGAGATTGGCTTCGGAACGGAAATTACAGTGTTACTGACACTAGAGGGATTAATGAATGAGTGAAGTTATTCGAGTTGTGATTGCTGACGATCACCAAGTGGTACTGGATGGCTTTATGGCGAGATTGGAACTCGAGCCTGATATTAGCGTGATAGGTACCGCAAGCAATGGCTTAGAGGCAGTCGAGATTGTCAAAGACTTACGCCCGGATGTGGTGTTGATGGATATCAGTATGCCCATTATGAATGGGATTGATGCCACACACCTGATCAAAGAAGAAGACCCGGACGCTAAGGTACTGATGCTGACCATGCATAACAACCGTGAATATATTATGAAGGTGATGCAGTCGGGTGCAGTGGGCTATATGTTGAAGGAGATTTCCGCTGAAAAAATGGTTCAAGCAATCAAAACGGTCAATCAAGGTTCGACGTATTTCTGCGAAAAAGTGACTCAAAACTTGTTCACCCAGCCAATTAATCCGACGCCATCGGTGAAGAATCCACTGAGTCGACGTGAGGAAGCTGTACTGAAATTAGTGGCGAAAGGCGAGAGCAGTAAAGAGGTGGCGAAGGCGCTGAATATTAGCTATCGAACTGTCGAAACCCATCGACAAAACATTAAGCATAAGCTCGACATTCACTCTACTGCAGAGCTTGCCAAGTACGCTGTCAATTGTGGGCTTGTGGATTGATCTTACGCTAAATTACAGTAAATGTGTAATTTAATTACTAAATGTGTAATTAAGGCCTCCATTATGGAGGTTTTTTTAGTATTTTTGCGACAGATTGATATTCTTCCTTTCGAAATTTAAGTGCCGAATGCAATGTTGCAAACCGAGCACTGCAAAGTTAGAGAGGAAACATGGAGTCTGTTAAGGATAGGTATAGTATTGATAATACTGATTATACCGTAGGACAAGATAACGTTCAGAAATGGGGTTTTGATGTACATAACCCTGTATTTGGTATTAGTGCTGGGTCGATCATCATCTTCCTGTTGGCACTTTTGGTGGCAGAGCCAGAGACCGCCAAATCTGCTCTTGATGGTATAAAATGGAAAGTCATCGGTAACTTCGATGGGTTCTTTATGTGGGCAGCCAACATCTTTGTTATTTTCTGTTTTGCCCTCATTGTCTCCCCGTATGGCAAGATACGTATTGGTGGCAATGATGCCAAAGCAGAGCACTCTAACCTTTCTTGGATGTCGATGTTATTCGCTGCAGGAATGGGTATTGGTTTGATGTTCTGGGGTGTTGCAGAGCCAGTCGCTTACTTCACTGGATGGTATGAAACGCCGCTTAGTGTCGAAGCATACTCACCTGAAGCGGCCAAGCTTGCACTGGGTGCAACCATCTATAACTGGGGCTTACACGGCTGGGCTATCTACGCTGTTGTTGCTCTTGCACTCGCTTTCTTTACTTTCAATAAAGGTTTACCTCTTTCAATCCGCTCGATTTTCTACCCGATTCTAGGGGATAGAACTTGGGGTTGGTTTGGTCACATTGTTGATATCGTGGCGGTACTAGCAACGCTGTTTGGTTTAGCAACCTCATTAGGTTTAGGCGCGCAGCAAGCGACAAGTGGCATCAACCATGTGTTTGGTACTGATGGCGGTATTGGCATGCAGTTGGTTGTAATTGCTGTGGTCACTTTTCTGG
This sequence comes from Vibrio sp. T3Y01, assembly GCF_013114525.1. Taxonomy (NCBI): domain Bacteria; kingdom Pseudomonadati; phylum Pseudomonadota; class Gammaproteobacteria; order Vibrionales; family Vibrionaceae; genus Vibrio; species Vibrio sp. T3Y01. Next base: position 50,247 of record NZ_VTXJ01000003.1, read on the forward strand.
CAACGATGTCGGTTGTGCGTGGCATCAACGGCGGCGTAAAGGTGCTAAGTAATGTGAATATGTTGGTCGCTTTAGGCTTGCTAATTTTCGTGACGATTGCTGGTGGCATTGCTGGTATTAAAGCTATCCCAACGGCGCTGATGGGTTACGTCGAAAACTTTATTCCTCTAAGTAATCCCCATGGTCGTGGTGATGAAACTTGGATGCAAGGTTGGACGGTATTCTACTGGGCGTGGTGGATGTCTTGGTCACCATTCGTAGGCATGTTTATCGCTCGTATTTCTAAAGGTCGTACGATTCGTGAATTCATCGTCGCGGTACTGTTCATCCCAACGACAGTGATCATTATCTGGATGGCGATTTTTGGCGGCATTGCGATAGACCAAGTTGCGAACAAAGTCGGTGAGATAGGCATGAATGGTCTACAAGATATTACACTTTCGCTGTTCCACACTTACGATGCGCTGCCAATGAGCTCTGTTTTATCTGTGGTGTCGATTGGCTTGATTATGGTGTTCTTTATCACCTCTTCAGACTCGGGTTCACTAGTGATTGATAGTATTACCTCTGGTGGTAAAGTGGATTCACCTGTTCCTCAACGTGTTTTTTGGGCGGTAATTGGTGGTGCGATTGCTGCGGTTCTATTGTGGGTTGGTGGCACAGAATCTATCCAAGCATTGCAAGCCGGTACCGTTTCTATGGCACTTCCATTTGCGTTCATATTATTGCTTATGTGCCTAAGCTTATTACTCGGTTTACGGACAGAAAATCAATTGGTTAAACACCGAAATGCTTTGAGTTGAAAGTAATATTGAATTAAAGGCCGACATGTTCGGCTTTTTTTTCGACATTAATTTGAGTATTTACGTGAATATTGGATGAAAACCAAACGAACCGCTTCAGGTTTACTGAAAACAATAAGTTAACCTGCTAAACTTCAGACATCCAAGTATTTGAATTAATGTGACAACGGCTTGTGCTACTTGGATTGTAGGTTCGAGTTTGTGATTAGGTCACAGGTAAGTAAGGGATATTAGTAGTATTCCGTAGAGAGGGATAATGACTAAAGGTATAGATAAATACAGTATCGACAGTACCGATTACACTGTTGGTCAGGATAACGTCCAAAAATGGGGTTTCGACGTACATAACCCAGTATTTGGCATTAGTGCAGGTTTGATTGCTCTGTTTTTGATTGGTGTTCTGGTTACTGATACTGCATCAGCGAAGGCCGCACTGGATGGCGTTAAAGGGCAAATCATCAATTCATTCGATTGGCTGTTCATCTGGTCAGGCAATATTTTTGTAATCTTCTGCTTAGGCTTGATCGTTTCTCCGTTTGGTAAAATCCGCCTTGGTGGTGTTGATGCAACGGCAGATTACTCGTTCATGTCTTGGTTATCCATGTTGTTCGCAGCAGGTATGGGTATCGGATTGATGTTCTGGAGTGTGGCAGAGCCAGCGGCTTACTACACTGGTTGGTTTGAGACGCCACTTGGCGTAGAGCCGAACACACCAGAGGCGGCAAAACTGGCGCTGGGTGCAACCATGTATCACTGGGGTCTGCACCCTTGGGCTATTTATGGCGTGGTTGCTCTTTCGTTAGCATTCTTCTCTTATAACAAGGGACTTCCGCTTTCGATTCGTTCTATCTTCTACCCAATTTTAGGTGATAGAGCATGGGGCTGGGCTGGTCACGTTGTTGATATTCTAGCGGTACTTGCGACTCTATTTGGTCTGGCGACCTCGCTAGGTCTAGGTGCCCAGCAAGCAGCAAGTGGTATCCAACACGTATTTGGCCTTGAAGCTGGTTTGGGCTTACAAGTTATCGTTATTACGGCTGTAACTTTGCTGGCCGTAGTCTCAGTACTTCGTGGTATAGATGGCGGTGTAAAAGTTATCAGTAACATAAACATGCTGGTAGCGTTCTTACTGCTTATCTTAGTGGCACTAATCGGTTATGCCGTGACACTAGGTTCTATCCCAACAACCCTAATGGCGTACATCGAGAACATCATTCCACTGAGTAACCCTCACGGTCGTGAAGACCAAGCATGGTTGCACGGTTGGACGGTATTCTACTGGGCTTGGTGGATTTCATGGTCACCATTCGTAGGTATGTTCATCGCACGTGTATCTAAAGGTCGTACGGTTCGTGAGTTCATCACAGCGGTTCTGATTGTTCCAACTACTGTAACTATCATTTGGATGTCAGTATTTGGCGGTATGGCGATTGATCAAATCGTAAATAACATCGGCACACTTGGTAGTGAAGGTTTAACCGACGTATCACTGGCGATGTTCCAAATGTTCGATGCGCTACCGTTTGGTACGTTGCTGTCAATCATTGCAGTAGTATTGGTTCTAGTATTCTTTATTACATCGTCTGACTCAGGCTCTCTGGTTATCGACAGCATTACCGCTGGTGGTAAAGTAGACACGCCGGTACCTCAACGTGTTTTCTGGGCGTTCCTTGAAGGTGCGATTGCAGTGGCACTATTGTGGGTTGGTGGTACTGAAGCAGTACAAGCTCTTCAAGCTGGTGCTATCTCGACGGCACTGCCTTTCACCATCATTCTGTTATTGATGTGTGTGAGCTTGCTAATGGGTATGCGTACAGAAAAACGCTAGCTCATAAAGCGTGAATCGACCGTGTTATAAATACAGTCGAACGATAAATAATACGAAGGCAGGTGAGGATACTCACCTGCCTTTTTTCTATCTATTCTCATGCCTATTTCTATCTATTTTCATGGCAGTTTCTATACATACTTCATCGTATCGGAGCTGAAATATTTTGTAATAACCATATCGTTAATAGCGCCTTGAATTTGGCGATATGCCAACTAATTGGCATAAGCTAAGGCTATGGTTTACATAAAAATATATTCCAATATTAAATTGTGAAATCGCTCGAATTTAATACTGATATTGGGTAGTATGCGCGGGATTTCCCACCACTCGTGAAACTTTGACATGAAACTAACACTAAAACAGAAGTTAATAGGTGCGAGCCTATCTGCTGTTGTCGTTATGGCTACAGCACTGACTTGGTTATCAGCAAACCAGTTATTTGAACAGACTCGTAATGGCGTATACCTACGAGCTGAAAGCGTATCAGAAGCAGCATCTGAAGGTATTAAAAACTGGATTGATATTCGTACGGATATCGCTTCAGCATTCAACGACTTTTCACGAGAGGATGATGTTGTTCCTTTCCTTAAGCAAGCTCGTGTAGCGGGTGGCTTTGACGATATCTTTTTAGGTACTCCAGAAGGTGGCATGTACCGTTCACACCCTGAACGTAACCGTGCCGGTTACGACCCTCGTCAACGTCCTTGGTACCAAGAAGCAAACGCTGCAGGTAAGCAAATCATTACTACGGCTTACCAAGATGCAATCACCAAAGCACTTCTAGTAACGATTGCAGAGCCAGTTCGCCACAATGGTCAACTTGTTGGTGTGGTAGGTGCTGACGTACTTATCGACCAATTGGTTAATGACGTTATCAGCCTAGATGTGGGTGACAACGCTCACGCAATGCTAATCGATGCGTCTGACGGCACATTCCTAGCGCACCCAGATTCAGCACTAAGCCTGAAGCCAGTAAGCCAGCTTTCTAATGACATCTCTATGCCTATCATCGAGAACGCAGTGCGTACTGGTAGCATCGAGATCATTAAAGAACGTGGCGCTGAGAAGCTGCTTTACTTCACGAAAGTACCAAACACTAACTGGATCTTCGCGGTTCAGATGGACCGAGCGACTGAAGAAGCAAACCACTCAACACTACTTACTCAGCTTATTATGACGGCTGTAGTGATCACGCTTATCGTGATCGTACTGGTTTCTTGGTTAGTAAGCTTCCTATTCCGTGACCTAAACCGTGTATCTGCAGCACTAGAAGAGATTGCTTCAGGTGAAGGTGACCTTACTCAGCGTCTTGAGCCTAAGAGCGACGACGAAATCGGCCAGCTGGCGCAAAACTTCAACCGTTTCGTGGGCAACATGCACACAATGGTGATCAAGTTAAGTGAAGTGTCTGCTGCATTGGGTAACCAAGCGCGCCAAACAGCATCACAAGCGGAAGAGCGTAGTGCTCGCATCCAGATGCAACAAGACGAAATCAACATGGTTGCAACGGCTGTTAACGAAATGGCAGCGGCAACACAAGAGATCGCGGGTAACGCAGACCACACGGCACAGAATTCATCTGAAGCGGTTGGTGCGTGTGAGCACGGTACTGGTCAAGTAACACAGACTCAAAGCTCAATCCAAAATCTTGCTCAAGAAGTTCAGATTGCGACGAACGTAATCCTAGAACTTGAAGAGCACGGTAATAGCATCAACGCTATCTTGTCTAACATTCAAGGCATCGCTGAACAGACAAACCTACTTGCACTTAACGCAGCGATTGAAGCAGCTCGTGCTGGTGAGCAAGGTCGTGGCTTTGCGGTTGTTGCTGATGAAGTTCGTGTTCTGAGCCAACGTACACACGGTTCAACACAAGAGATTCAACAGACTATCGAATTGCTACAAGGTACAACAGGCAAAGCGGTTAGCATCATGAATGACAGCCGTACTCTGGCTGAAACCAGTGTTGATGACGCAAACTCAGCGGCTGCAAGCCTAACGCAAATTCATGCTGCTGTTGAACGTATCAGCGACATGGCGACACAGATTGCTTCTGCGGCAGAAGAGCAAGCTTCTGTAACGTCTGAGATTACTCGTAACACTGAGGGAATCCGTGACGTGTCTAACGAGCTAGCAGACGAAGCACACCAAGCGGCAGAGCAAGCAGCTCAGCTGTCTGAACTGTCTCACGAGCTAGAGAGCGAAATCAGTCGCTTCAAGCTGTAAGCACTAAAGCGTAAATTTAAAGCCGAATGTGATTATCACATTCGGCTTTTTTGTGCCTCTTAGTTGGAGGCTTAGGAACCGAGAACTAGTTGTTCGGGTAACCTGGGAACTTCGCTTTTAGATTAGCGCGAGTAGGGAAGTATTTCTCCATAAACTTCACCATCGCAGGGGCGTTCTTTTGAAGTTCTGTGAATGTCGCGGAACTTAGCTCTTGAGCGCTGTAGCCTTTGTAGTTTACGTCGTAGTAAGCGTACAGAGAGTACGCTAGGTATTCTTGATCGTATGACTCAGCGTCTAGGTCAGCTTCAACAATCGTCGAGTCTTTTCCATTTGGAAAGTAAGAGCCCGCAAGAATCGCTTTTTCATTCAGCTCATCGAGTTCTTTTTGCATCACACCCCACTTTGATGAAGGTGACTGCACCGCTAAATTCATCAAACCGTAGTCGTGTACAAAGTGAATGATCTCTTCAAACGCAGCGTCTCGTTGATTTGCTAAGCCCGGCTTGTTTTCGCCTGCTGTAGTATCTGTCGTTTCAGTCGCGAATAGATCTTGGAAGCGGTAGTTTTCATCTAAGTAATCGCCCGCACCTCTGTTAGCCCAATCATCATCGTAAAAGAACGCCATCGCAGCTTTGCTGTCGTAGATCGCCTTGGTCACTTCAGCTGGGAAGTTATCAAGGTAGTACTGCATGATCTTCTTAACGTGCGCAACTTTGGCCGTGCCGTCATTCTGTGTTTTGTCTTCGATCAGTAACGGGATCTTGTAACCATGAGCTTCTACGCAACTGCGTTGCTTGATGCCATTGTTAAGCAAGTTGCCTGTTGTGTCTGAAATAACAGAACAATCACTCGTTGGTACACGAGCGAACGTCTCTGAAGCACTTTGAGCAAAGCTTGGAACAAATTGGATAGCGTTACTTAGGGTGTTACCCACGCGAACGTAAAGGTTCATCGGTCTCATCTGGTCGATATTAAACTTGTCGCCAGTGCTATCGATGATGAATTGCTTGTTGATGGTTACGGTGTCGGCTTTTTTCCAAAGAATGATGTTCTTGATGTTGTTTTCGACTTTCGCAACAGCAAGTTTTTCTGGTGTTGTGGTTGAGTTGAAGTTCTCGTAGTAAATATTAAAGTTTTCAACATTATACGTTTTACCAGACGAGCTTGTTGCCGTTACTGTGAACGTAATGTCTGCGTCATTTTGAGTCTTATAGTTGCGCTCTGGGATACCATGAACTTGAGCAAAACTGCCGCTTGATTTTAGATTATTACCGTACTGGGTAATATCAACGTTCACGTTTTTGTCTGCGCCATTTTTAATCGACTTTACGCTGAATTGCAGCGAGAAATTGTTGCCCAAGCTAACAACTGAGCTGGCACTAGATGCGTCAATGACGTTTTTTGAAGCACTGTTATTGTTACTGTTATTGTTACTGTTATTGTTACCGCCACCGCTTCCGCCGCCACATGCAGTAAGCATTGTTGTAACAACAAGAGAAGGAATAATGAGTTTATTTATCATAGAGAACCAAATTATCTGCAAGCAATAAAGCTCGCATGTTACAAGAAATGGTATTTTCTCTTGGTAAGCTTTTGTAAGTTATGTATTGATAGGGCTTACAAATGACCTTTAAGTTATGTATTTGAGCTATCAATTTGCGGGAAGTAAGAAGGGTAATCAAAGTGGGCAAGCCTAACTTGCCCACTGGTTTACTTTGCTTAGAAGTATTTTTTCGCTACCTCAACAGCTTTGTCCAAATCTGGAATCATAGTCAGCTCTGGAACTCGCTGAATATGAACGATTTTGTTGTCTTTATCGACAACGAATGTGCTACGAGCCAGTAAACCAAGTTCGTTGATTTGTGTGCCTGATTCAAAACCAAAAACGTGGTCTTTGGCATCTGAAAGCAAAGTTAGGTTGTCTGTAATACCTTTCTCATTCTTGAATCGATCCAGTGCGAAAGTTGTGTCTGCACTTAGGCCGATGAATTCAATGTTATCTGTCAGTTCAGGGTTTGCTTTTACAAAGTTAGAAAGATCCTGAGCTTGTTGGTTACATACTGGTGTGTCAATCGAAGCCAGTACACTAAAGATACGCACTTTGTCTGTTTTTGCTGTGGTATCGTACGGCTGGTTTTTGTTTGTCATCAATGTTACTGAAGGCAGGTAATCACCAACAGCCAAGCTATTACCGACAAGGTTGAACGTTGTCTCGTAGTATAAAGTCAGCGTATTGTCTTTTCCTGTTGGAGCCGTTTCACTGGTTGTTAAGTAGTCCGCAGCACCTGCCGTTGTGGTTAAAATCAGTGCCGCCAGCGTGATTAACGTTTTTTTCATGTTGAGTCTCTTGAATTATATTAGTTAAGCTCAGTTTCAAGCGGGGCAAACTCTAGCTAAACAACATGGGGTTTGTTCAAACCAACAGATAATGAAAATCACATCGTTCAACTTTATTATAAAATATCAATGACTAATAGAATAAGACCCTATTTAAAGTGAGAGTTTACATAAACTGAGTATCTTAGAAATCTGTATTATTCTAACTTCAGAACTGTCATTTTTTATTTTGTATGAATGCAAGTAGTTATGGGCTTTATTCTTATAAACTATCGAAAAATCGGTCTCAAAAACACCTTCGCCATTTTTAGTTACTGTTATATCAATATGCCTAGCTCTACAGTCCTTATATGAGCTTACTCGGATTATTCCCTCCATACTATCAAGGTCTAACATCCCCGTATGATCAACAAGGTTATATGAGATGTTTTCTGTGGACACCAAACGCTGGGTCATATTTTTGTTGATATTATTTGTGTTATAGCAACCTCTAATGAGTGACAAGGAGGAAATAGCCAGCATTAACATGAATAGCTTTTTAAGATAAACCAGAGTTTCGCGAGGTTTATTCGACGGCTCTTGGTTGTCGATTACTTCGACAGGTACTGAGACTTCGCTTGTTGCTCCATCTATGGCAGCAGCGGCTACTGTGTCGTCCTCCTGGGTTTCGGAAGTTAGACTGGTTTCAGTAGGTGAATGGCTTTCAGTAGGTAGATGGGCTTCTGATGACTCTTCATTGGATATTTTCTCAAGCAAATAGCCAGCTTTACTCACAGTGGTGAGCTTTGTATTTTTAATACCAATCGTTTTGAGCGACTTTCTTAACGTACTGATCGTATTGGTTAGAGATTGATCAGAGACAATAGCACCATTCCAACATTCACTAAAAAGCTCATCTTTACTCACACATCGACCATTATGGTTATGCAAATAGAGTAAAACACGGAATGGTTTTGGCCTTAGTTTGATTAAGGTTTTATTTTCGATATTCATTATCGAACGATCGCTCAGGTTTATATGTAACTCATCATTAATTACAAGTGAATTATCATTAATCATTCTACTTCTCTCAAATTAATTATTTTTATTGTTATTACGCCTAGACCAACTTGTCGTCGATTCTATTTTTTTTCATCGCTTTGGCTATCAAAAATCAAGTTCGTTTGAAAAATGTGTGGAATGTATATTTGGTGTGTTTTTAGTTAGTTTTGAATGATGTGGTTTAGGTTGTGCGCAAGTACGATAGACGCATAATTCACGGATAGAACATCAACAGATATAGGGATTATTAATAAGGTTGTTTGTTTTTGGGAGTGAAGATGAAAGTTGTATCAAAAGAAAGTGTTACACGCGTTTTAGGCAGCATTGAAGAATATAAACAGGTAGCTTGTGTTGAATCCAAAGGCTTAGACGTCATTAGTTTACTGATTCGCTTATGTCACCTTCAGAGCAAGAAGATCTCAGAAGACGATCGCCAAGTTTTAGTGGACCACATCAAAGATTTGATATCCGAAGAGCTAGTCTTTGCCCAAAAAATGGAGCTGGAAGAAGCTGAAGCGATATTAATGGACTCTGTTAGCCCGCTATGCAATCTAGCACAATCCAAGTGAGGCTAACTGATGCTTGAGTGGAACTCTGAACACCGTCGATATGAGATGTCGGTTCTTGGATTTAAAGTGCATAGTGTGTTTCAGTCGATTAATGACGCAGACCAAAATGTGTTTGGCTATGAGGCGATATGCCGAGTAGAGATGCAAGGTGCAAAGGTAAACGTTAAACGCTTCTATAAAATTCTTGAGGACTTCGGTGAGAAGTCTGAGTTTAGATTTAAGTTTTTCTTGAACATTATGCACTTGAGAAACTTTCGGAACTCGAGCATCTACGGTCGTGATCTAAAGCTGTTTCTCAATGTTACCCCATGCTTTTTTAAGTACTTTTCATACGGGAACGACTTAAACAGCTTATATCTCCCGTTAATCAAGGAGGAGCGGGTAGACTTGAGTCAAATCGTCGTCGAAATTGTCGAGGACTATTGCCCTTTAGCTGACATAGAGAGTTTACATCGAGGTACTGAGTACCTCAGAAACATAGGTGTTTCCTTCGCACTGGATGACTTTGGCTCTGGTTGGGCGGGTTATAGCCGCATGGCAGTCGTGAAGCCTGACTACCTCAAAGTGAGCCGTGATATGTTGATTGAGTTTGCTATGAGTGGTTCTCAAGACGACAACCTTTTGGAAGAACTGAACACCATTACGACGATACAAGGTATTAAGGTGATTTTTGAGGGGATTGAGAACGTGGATAACTTACGTTCTGCTGCCCAGTATGGGGCTGATTATTATCAGGGTTACCACATAGATTTCCCTAAATCTTATCCTGTAAACATGCTAGACCAAGGTGTTGCCACGCCAGATGAAAAATTCAGGCTAAACACTTATCTCAATAAGAAAACCAGAATAACGAGTAAAAGCGCTTAACTCACCAAGTGACTGAACCCGCGCTCCAAATAATCAATTTGTCGATTTCCCTTATCTGAACTACTACTCTTCGGTTCACTAACCTCTCGTGTGGGAGGTTAGCTTTTTGGCTAGTGACATCGATATGAGTGAGTTGAATTTGAATTACTTTGGATTGAACGGTTTAGACGCTGGGGAGGGCTATCAGTATTCTAACGAGGATTACAGTTCGTTTTCTGAATTTCTTTCTGGATTACTTTTTGAATTACTTTCTTGGATTAACTGAATCAATCCGCTTTTACTGTAAGTGCAATAGGCATGAAGAAATCTCTCAACCTCTTCAATTTCAACTTGATTCACTCTGCACGATACATACCCTTCCTTCTGATCAACACCAAGCTTAATGTTGTAAAGCTGCTGTTCTCTATCCACAAAAAGACAAGTCCCTTCACTGGTACAAATACTAACGTTGGCATTTTCGTTTGAGTTAATCGAAGACCATAAATCATCAAATGACGCTTTGATCGCATCATAGTCTTTACGTTCCGCTACTTCGTCTCTTGTAAGAGACATCATGCAAATCTCGCTCATAGTTTTCCTCTCTATTTATGCCTTATCGTTAATACCTTATCGTCAATAGAAATTCTCCCAGCATTGTGAGGATGCTGGGAGAATCAATATCATTCAGTTTAGATAGCGATTTACGCAGCCTTAGCGTCGCTCTTTAGCTGTTCTAGACAGCGTATGAAAGCACGTAGGTTTCGATACACGTCTGTCTGATCATAAAATACGCCAACATTCTCTAATTCTATCGGGCCTGATACTGCGTTATCTAGCATTAGGTTATCAATTAAACCAAAGTTTTCTAGCGTCATGCCGATGCCATCCACATAGGTTTGCTCATCGACTTGCTTAGCGTTTGGCAGTTGGTCTAGGTTTCGTTTTAAGAAAAGATCGGAATTGTTGCTGTAAGCAAGTACTGTTTTACCTAGCGCTTTACCAAAGCCCATTTCATAGGCTGTACCCACATCGCAGCTCGCGCCTCTGAAAGGCGTCATGTTGGCGATGACGATATCACAGCTCTCAATCAGCTCTTCATTAGCACGGCCAATCTTCAAGCCATTTTGCTGAGGGCTAGGTTCATTCAACTCTAGAATATTGTCGAGTGGGAAAATACCCTCAAAGCCATAAGCTTCGCAAATCTTCTTCTTTTGATCACCGATAGAGACAGCGTCACTTAGAAATACTTCTGGTCCTGCTAGATAAATACGTTTCAACGGTTAACTCCTGATTAGCAACAGTGCTTGGGTTTGTGCTGATATTTTTATCTATTGGATTGTTTAAGTAATAACCGAAACTACACGGTTTGCTAATGTGTGGTTTTGGTGTGTTTTTAGCTTTATAGTTTAAAAAACGACTCGTTGGTGCTGTTTTGTTTAAGCTCATGATTTGAATATTACTTTGAGGCTGCTTTGTGTTCACTTAAGGCAAGAATGTGACTGTGAGTAGAATGAGAAGGTGACCTACTTGAGATACAGAAAAATCGATAGGCAATAAAAAGCCCGAGTATGAACTCGGGCTTTGGATGTTTTTGTCATCGATGAAGCGACTAGATTGCCTGACGAAGTTGGAAATAGCGTCCTTGTTCGTTCAACAGTGTCTCGTGAGAGCCATGCTCTACAATCTCGCCTTGTTCAATCAGAACGATAGAATCCATTGCTTCCAGACCAATCAAACGGTGCGTAATGAAGATAACCGTCTTGCCTTCAAAATGCTTCTCAAACAGTGCCATGATACTCTGCTCAGTTTGCTTATCTAGGCCTTCTGTAGGCTCATCGAGAAGCAGGATAGGGGCATCATGAAGAATGGCACGTGCAATACCAACACGGCGCTTCTCACCACCAGATAGTTGACGACCACCGTCACCTAACCAGCTATCAAGACCATCGTTCTCCAGCAGCTTCTCTAGGCCAACGTCTTTAAGGATGTTAGCTAGGTGTTCATCGTTGGCATCTGGTTTCGCAATCAACAAGTTGTCGCGTAGGCTGCCATTCAAGATGTCGACACGCTGGCTTACCACACTGATCGATTCACGCAGTTGTGACTCGTTCCATTGTGTTAGTTCAATGCCCGCGATAGAGATATAGCCTTTCTTAGGATCCCAGTAGCGAGTTAGAAGCTGAATCAGTGTCGATTTACCAGAACCCGTTTGACCCACAATCGCTACTTTGTTCGTTGCCGGGATCGTTAGGTCGACAGCATTCAGAACACTGCGCTCAGAGTCAGGATAGTTGAAGGTCACGTTCGAGAACGCAATATCAAGCGGCTTGTTGATGTCGAGCTTCTCTTCCGCGAACTGAACTTCAGGTTCTGACAGAATCACTTCATTCAAGCGATGTGCAGAAGACAGAGTTTGACCTAAATGCTGGAACGCGCCTGCGATTGGCATCAATAGTTCAAAACTTGCCATGGTTGCGAACGCCATTAGCGCGATGAACGGATCTGGAGCATTACCACCCACGCCGTCAGCCGCTAGCCAAAGCATCAGAACCAGCGTCAAACCATTGAACAGCATAAGCGCTGCTGAAGCCATACCGGTAAGGTTAGCGTTCACAAACTGGTTCGCCATCAGCTTCTGTTGGGTTTCTAGAATCGCATTACGGTAACGCTCTTCCGCACCAAATAGAGTCAGTTCGCTGTAGCCTTCAATCCAATCAAGAGTGGTAACACGCAGATCCGCTTTGTTTTGCGTAAGCTCGCCACCGTTACGTTTACCCAGCTTGTAGAACAAGACAGGCCAAATCAACAGCATGATAAGCAGGATAGAACCTAAGATCAGACCTAGTGAAGTATCAAACCACATCAAGAACAGAGTCAGGAAGAAGATACCAAACACACCAACCGTTACAGGGCTTACTAAGCGTAAGTAAACGTGGTCCATGGCGTCGACATCAGCAACCAAGCGGTTCAGTAGGTCAGCGTCACGTAGGTTTGAGATACGACCAGGGATCAGCGGAGCCAGCTTTTTAAAAAAGAAGATACGCAGATCAGTCAGAAGTTTGAATGTCGCATTGTGGCTCACAACACGTTCACCCCAACGACCCGCAGTACGGCTCATTGCCAAACCACGAACACCACCGCCAGGTAGCATGTAGTTAAAGGTTTCACGCGCAATCGTCAGGCCTGCAACCGCAGAAGCTGAAATGAACCAACCCGATAGCGTTAGCAAGCCAATAGAAGCCGACAGAGTAGCAAAAGCCAATAGCATGCCTAGCGATAGGCCAAACCAATGCTTTTTATAGAGTTTCAGGTAAGGCAGTAAATCACGCATCTAAATTACCCTTATTGTCTTGTTGAGCTAAGTTCGCGTTTAGCATCTCTTCAAATAAACCACCCGCAGTTGACAGCTGAGAGTAATGACCTTGTTCCACAAGACCACCATCGCGCATAACCATAATGTTATCTACCGATTGAAGAGGAGCCAGTTGGTGCGTCACAAGCAGGGCAGTGCGACTTTCGATGTTGCTGTTGATGCCTTTCATTACTAGCTGCTCACTACGAGTATCTAGGCTGGCAGTAGGTTCATCAAGCAACCAGAATTGACCGTCTTGGATCATTGCACGAGCCAATGCCAAACGTTGAGATTGACCAACAGACAGGCCGCCAGAACGATCAGAAATCATGTAGTCCAGGCCGTGCTCATTAACGAACTCACTAGCGAAAGATTGGTCTAGTGCGTTTTGAACCGTTTGGTCGGTAATATCTTGCTTACCTAGAGTGACGTTGTCACGAATGCTACCGTGAAGCAAGAGTGGGTTTTGACCAACCCAGCTGATCGTCTTACGCCAAGATGCCAAGTCTAAATCACGCAGTTCAATACCATTGATTTTCAAGCTTCCTTCATAAGGCATGAAACCAAGAATGGCATTAATCAAACTTGTCTTACCTGCACCACTTGGGCCAACTAATGCCGTTGATTGGCGAGTATTCAGTGCGAACGAAATAGGGCCAACCAGTTGAACACCTTCAGGGCTCAATACTTTCAGATCTTGAGCTTCAATATTGATGCCTTGAGCTGGGTCTAATTGAGTGTCACCTGATTTAACCTTAGTGATGTCGGTTTCTAGGAACTCAACAATACTCTCGGCTGCGCCCACCGCTTGTTGCTTCGCGTGGTAGAAAGTACCTAAGTCACGCAGAGGTTGGTAAAACTCTGGCGCCAAGATAAGGATAAACAGACCTGCGAATAGCGTAATGCCAACGCCGTAGTGGCCGAAGTTAAGCTCGCCGATGTAAGTGAAACCAAAGTAAACCGCCGTCATCGCAATCGAGATAGACGTGAAGAACTCAAGCACAGCAGACGATAAGAAAGCGATCTTCAATACATCCATGGTGCGCGTTCTGAACACCTCAGATGCACCTTTCAATACTTCTGTTTCAGAGCTAGTACGGTCGAAAAGACGAATGGTTGTCATGGACTGCAAACGATCGTAAAAGTGACCTGAAAGACGCTGAAGCGCTTTGAAGTTTTTACGGTTTGCGTCTGCCGCTTTCATACCCACTAATGCCATGAACATCGGTACCAGTGGCGCAGTCAGCAAGAAGATAAGGCCGGCTGCCCAGTTTACTGGGAATACCACAACCAAAATAATGAATGGAATCAGTACCGACAAAGACATCTGTGGCAAGTAACGTGAGAAGAAGTCTTGCATGTCTTCAACTTGCTCTAGCAACAGCGTTGCCCACGTACCGGCAGGCTTACCTTTGATGTAAGCAGGGCCGAGTTCGCGTAGCTTGTCTAGAATGAGCTGCCTAATGTAGACACGGATCTGTTCACCACAGCGATAACCTGCGATTTCACGACCCCATGTACAGCCCGCACGGCCAACGACCGAGAGTGCCAAGCCAGCAAAATGACCAACCAGTTCAGATTTATCGACATTCTCGATGATCAGCTGGTGAAGAATAGAGGCGAGAAGCGCTGCTTGAGCAATTAAAAACACACTTGAAAGTACGCCAAGGCTAATCGCAATCATAAGCCAGCGTTTCGCTAACTTACTCTGTTGCTTAAGCCACTTGTTCAAGCTGCGTTGTTTTTTCTTATCCATTATGAAGGCTTAATGATAATTATTATTTGTTGAGGGCGGCTAGTATACAAAAGAAAGCCCAGTGGATATACCACTGGGCTTTAGGGATTTACAACAAAATGTGATGACGCCCTGCATCTACTAAGGCGAGAGCGTCGATAATCAAATCTGCAATCTCAGATTTACTTATCGTTAAGGCCATCTAGGAAGCGTTCAGCATCCAGAGCAGCCATACAACCTGTACCAGCAGAAGTGATCGCTTGGCGGTAGTTGTGGTCCATAACATCACCCGCAGCGAATACGCCAGGGATGCTTGTTTGTGTCGCGTTACCTTCAAGACCAGACTGAACGATGATGTAGTCATCTTTCATATCTACTTGTCCTTTGAAGATTTCAGTGTTCGGCTGGTGGCCGATAGCGATGAACGCGCCCATTACGTCGATATCTTCTGTCTTGTCAGACTGAGTATCTTTAATACGAACGCCTGTTACGCCCATGTCGTCGCCAAGAACTTCGTCTAGCGTGCGGTCAGTGTGAAGAACAATGTTGCCGTTCTCTACTTTGTCCATTAAACGCTTAACAAGAATCTTTTCAGCGCGGAACGTGTCACGACGGTGAATTAGGTGAACTTCAGACGCGATGTTAGATAGGTAAAGTGCTTCTTCAACTGCTGTGTTACCACCACCAACAACCGCTACTTTCTGGTTGCGGTAGAAGAAACCATCACACGTTGCACAAGCAGAAACGCCGCGGCCTTTGAATGCTTCTTCAGACTCTAAACCTAGGTACTTAGCCGATGCACCTGTTGAGATGATCAACGCATCACACGTGTACTCGCCAGAATCGCCTTTAAGACGGAAAGGGCGGTTTGATAGGTCGACTTCGTTAATGTGGTCGAACAGGATCTCTGTTTCAAAGCGCTCTGCGTGCTCTTTCATGCGATCCATCAGTGCTGGGCCTGTTAAACCTTCAGCATCACCCGGCCAGTTTTCCACTTCAGTTGTGGTTGTAAGCTGACCACCTTGCTGCATACCAGTAACCAGAACTGGGTTTAGGTTTGCACGAGCAGCGTAAACTGCAGCTGTATAGCCAGCAGGGCCAGAACCAAGAATCAATAAATTACAGTGCTTTACGTCGCTCATGAGGACTCCGAAATTGAATTTGTTTTAATTTATAATCGCTTAGGATTGTATGGAAAATATGGAGGCAATAAAAGGTTAAACAAGGGCTGAAGTGTAATTAATCGTTATAGTTTAGAACTTAATCGAGACAAACGTTTTCGTGGCTAAAGCGATGTTGCAAATGTACCCATCATGAATTATTGTAAACTAGTTTACTAAAATGCAATCAACTAGGATGAGAAAAGTGATTTTTGAAGAACGTATTTGTATTGAAGCATCACCTCAAGACATATATTCGCTATATGTCGATGTAGAAAACTGGAATCAATGGGATAAAGAAGTGGTCTACTCTCGTCTACTGGGGGCATTCGAGGTTGGTGTGAAAGGTGTTATAAAGCCGACCAATGGACCTAAATCAAAGATAGTCATTACGGATGCTACACCAAATAAGAGCTTTACTGTCATGAGCAAACTGCCATTCTGCCTTCTATCATTTGAGCACCAGTTACAGGCTAAAGGAGAAATAACGGAGGTAACTCATAGAGTTAAGTTTTCGGGGGTAACCAGTTTTTTATTTGGGAAAGTCGTGGGTAAGAAAATTTATGATGGACTACCGTCTACTCTTGAAGGATTAAAAAAAAGGGCAGAGAACAATGTTTAAGCATGAGCTCCCATCGGACAGCGTAGGGTTACAGCTCTGGGTCGCTTACAATAAATGGCATTCAGAGGTAATGAAACTCCTTAAGCCGCTAAACATCAACCATACTCAGTTCGTTATACTGGCTTCAGTACTATGGTGTAACAAGAACAAAAACGAAACCACGCAAACAGAAGTAGTCAATATTACAGGCTTGGATAAGATGACATTATCAAAGTCGATGAAAGCGCTGGTTGCGAATGATCTTATCACTAAAGATAAAGGTATTAGAGATTCACGCAGCTTTTCTCTGAGACTCACGAAAACTGGGGAAGCTCTAGCAATAAATGCAATAGCGCAGGTGGAAGAGTTAGACCAACTATATTTCGAAAGCTTAAAGGACGAAAGAGGGCGATTTATTTTCCTGTTAGCAGGCCTTAACAGCCCTTGAATTAAAACTCACTATTGGACAGAAATGAGCTACAGCTTCAGCTAAATTAGCAATTCATGGATAACTAATGGTATGGGAAGTAGCTAAGTTTAATGCCCCTTTTTGATAGTGAGGGTGACGTCCATTACTACCAACGATGATGCTCAACATAGCCATCAAATAAATGTATTGCTTTTGTTAATCATCTATTTTAATTTAAAAAAATGACGCTGATAACTACTTCCACTCAAACTCTATGTTGTTGCTGTAAATACCTTATTTACGGCCGTTTTCGTGTAGCTATTACGTAGCAAACCTATCGCACTATTACCTAGGCCGTTGATGTTTTCATCCACGGCCTTTTTGTATTTGATTAGAAAAATACTTTGAAACCTTAAGCGTTTGTATGGCTGTCTATTGCTACAGATTTACCTTTTAGCCTACAAATTTTTATTCAACCATTTTATCGTATGATCTCGCATGTCGTTGGAAAAGTAATGCGATTCATCAGCTAAATTGAACTCAATTTCAGTATTGTTTTTATCGTATTTACTCTTCACTTTTTCATAAAAGTCCTTCGCGAAATTAGCAGGAACCCAATCATCTTTCTCACCATTTATGATCAACATAGGGCGACTTTCATTTTCTATAAGGTACAAACATGGATCAATCTCTGCCATATACCTAATAGCTAACTTCTCATCGTCACTAAGAATCTTATTAACTGAATCGGCTTCTAAGGCGAACTTCTCCAAGCCGACAAAGTCAGGAGAGCCGATAATTGGTACCGCAACTTTAATCCGTTTATTTTTGGTCAAAGAATAAAATGTGGACATTGCCCCCATAGAGATACCCACAACCGCAATCCTCGATGGATCAATCCTTATATCTTCCTGATAATGCTCAATGAGCGTATTTATGTCATCTGAGTTCTGCTTGATAACACCCGTCATTCTTTTGATAAATCTCGAATGGCTACTAACGTTTTGAGCATTACCATCATCTCTTTCGCCGTGTTTATCTGCATCAAAACAGATAACAGAATAACCCTGAAGAGCTAAATTTAAAGCTAGATTAGAGCCTTCATATTTATCATTGCTCCAACCGTGACAGATGATGACTAAAGGATTATTTACCGACTCTTTTTTACAATAGAGCAGATATGTAACTTCACCGATCTTACTTTTTTCTACTACAACACCTTCCATGAACGCCCCATATATTTCAATATATTCGTTTACAAGCACCATAAACCGTCAGACTTCAGAAAACAGCGAACGCTGATTAGACGAAAAATTGTCGTCTTTTATCATCTTATAATGCAACACTGTTTATATTGGTTCAATTAACAATCAACAACCTAAGTCACATGAAGGGAACTTTGGGCTGCCAAATGTCGCCTAATAACAGAGATTCTGATTTACCAATTAGCTCGGATAAGTTTTAGTAGTGCAAACTAAGATTAACAGCAGATGAATGAGTAAAAGGTCTACCGAACAATGGGGCATAAATGTGTTAAGGAAGAGCCCCCCACGTTTGTAAACATGTGCCGATTCTCTCGGAGCTACATCTATTGCCATAGTGGATTTCCAAATTCTCAACCGCAACATTCCACTTCAAACACCTTCGAGACTAAAAAGCGCAATCAACTCGCTCTCTTAAAAGAAATGAACCATTTGGGGCGGCCGAGTTCCCCCCGAACTCGACCTGTTCCAGACGCGCAAGCAAAGGCGTGTGGATTCTGGCGTACTCATAAATTAACCAATTCCAGTTT
Organism: Vibrio sp. T3Y01; assembly: GCF_013114525.1. Lineage (NCBI taxonomy): Bacteria > Pseudomonadati > Pseudomonadota > Gammaproteobacteria > Vibrionales > Vibrionaceae > Vibrio > Vibrio sp. T3Y01. The sequence goes on from NZ_VTXJ01000003.1 coordinate 68,949, forward strand.
GTTGTGTAAATAATCAATAGCTTGGCAACTGATAGGTTGGTCGTATTTCGATGTGCAAAAACATACAAATAAGTATGCTGAAGTAGGGGGATGAGCCTGGATGCTGCGGCAGGCGTATTAGTGAATATGTGCTGACAAAATAATAAACACAGCGTGCTAGTTAATAATGTCGTTAAATTTGATTTTATAGGTGTTTATAACTAGCTAGTGAAGTGTGCTAGTTTTAAGAGTTGGTCATCTTTTATTCTGGTGTTATTCACTGCTTTTGATTTTAAACTTGGTTTTACAATCTGAATTATTAATTCTGACGGGATAAATGATTGTTTATTGTTGATTTGGCAAGATCTTCAAGTATCCTTTTATGTAAACAAAACGTTAAATGTCGAAAGTAAATTAACAATCATTAAGGAGTCGATGATGTTACACGCTCACGAAAACACCCTACATATTACCCATCTCAGTAACCACGCGGTTAAGGAGCTGTCACCTTCTTTCTCTAAGCTACCTAGCACAGAGCACGCAGACGGACAGTACCGATTGAGAAGATACTCTGTGGTTGAATTCAGTAATGGACAAGTCGTTGAGCTAGACAAACATAACTTCGTTCAGTCTGAAGACATCAATCACTTTCAAGGTGATGTTGTTCGTCAATTCGAGCCAATTGAAGCACCAATCCTGAGCAGCGAAGGCATGCAAGAGATGTGTGAACTGTTTATTGAAACCAATGGGCTTGAAGACGGACAAGAAATCGAAATCCACCAGATTCGTATCGCTGCCATTTTTGAAGAGACTCAGGTTGCGCCAGAAGGTGTGCACCAAGATGGCTTCGACCACATCGCGTTAATTGGCGTGAACCGTCATAACATTGTGGGTGGCGAAATCATGCTGTACCAAGATTCACATGAAGCACCGTTCTTTAGAAAAGTGCTTGAAGATGGCGAAGTCGCAATGCTTGCAGACAGTAAGCTTTGGCACAACGCACAACCAATTCGCACCATAGACCACGACGAAATGGGTTACATGGATGTGTTTGTTCTAACGGCTAAGGATGCACGCAATGTCCTTCACTCTTAATGACGTACGCCAGCAGTTCAGTGCGCTAGGCCAATATCACGATGGTAAGCCAGTCACCTTTTTTGATGGCCCGGGTGGTTCTCAGGTTCCTGAGAATGTTCTTGCGTCGATGACAGAATACCTTGGTCACTTTAATTCCAACTTGGGCGGTCACTACTTTTCGAGCCAGAAGACGACAGGCTTGATGCAACAAGCGCGAGAGTCGGTGCAAGCGTTACTGAATGCTGAATCTTCTGGCAATGTTGTGTTTGGTGCCAACATGACTTCGCTGACATTTCAGCTTAGCCGTGCGATCAGCCGCGATTGGCAAGCTGGCGACGAAGTGATTGTTACAGCACTAGACCACTACTCGAATGTATCGAGCTGGCAACAAGCAGCAGACGACAAGGGTGCGATTGTTCGTCAAGTTCGTGTTGACGAGTCGGATTGCAGCCTAGACATGGCACACTTTGAGTCGTTACTGAGCGAAAAAACCAAGCTGGTTGCCGTGACGTTTGCTTCAAATACCACTGGCTCAATTGTTGATGTGGAGAAAGTCATTGAGCTTGCACACCAACACGGCGCTCAGGTGTATGTTGATGCTGTTCATTATGCGCCACACCATTTGATTGATGTTCAGCAGTTGAACTGTGACTTCTTAGCGTGTTCGGCTTACAAATTTTTTGGCCCTCACGTTGGTATTGCTTACGTGGCGCCTCAATGGCTACATACGTTAAAGCCATATAAGGTTGAGCCTGCCACTAACATCGGGCCTGGTCGTTTTGAAACAGGAACACAGAGCTTTGAAGGCCTCGCGGGTGTGATTGCTGCGGTGGATTACTTGGCACAATTTGGTGAGCCAACCGACTCATTACGTTCTCGCTTAGAGCAAAGCTACGCGCTTTATAACAAGCATGAAAGCCAGCTGAGCGAGTACTTCCTAAAACGCTTGGGCGATCTTGAAGGGGTAAAACTCTACGGTAAGACAGAGTTTGATTCGAACCTAAGAACGCCAACATTCGCCATCACCTTTGATAACCACTCCCCAGAGTTCATCGCGAAGAAGCTGGGCGAGCATAATATCTGTGTGTGGAACGGACACTTCTACGCATTAGGTTTAGTGAAGCAGCTGGGTATTGAAGAGCAGGGCGTAGTGCGTATTGGTTGCATGCATTACAACTCGATTGAAGAAATAGACCTACTGTTCAACGTGCTCGAGGGCATTGTTAGAAATAACTAAAAGCGGGTTACAGAATTAGAAAAGAGCATACTTCTCTCAAGAATATTGAGTCGGGAGTATGCTCTTTTTTTTTGACCTTGCTTAGGGGACTCGCGTAGTTGAGTCGGGCAAGCTATAGATCCATCAAGCTTATTGCTCGATTAAGAAAGGTGCTCAACAATCGCGACACCCACAGCGTGTGCGCTTGTCGGGTTTTGACCGGTAATCACTCGCTCATCAACAATCACAAGCTCTTGCCAAGGTTGAACCTTGTTGAAACGTGCTGCCCCACGAGTAAGCGACTCTTCCAGTAGGAATGGAATGTCGTTGATGGTGCCAAAGTCGATCTCTTCTTCACGTGTAAAACCAGTCACTGATTTAGAGCTCAGAAGTGTTTCGCCATTGTTCAGTACGATAGGGAGTAGGGCTGCTGGGCCGTGACATACTGCCGCGACAACGCCACCGTCTTCATAATGCTTGGCAGCGATGCTAGCAAATTGATCATTAGCCGCTAGGTCTGAAAGTAGGCCAAAACCACCTGGGTAGAAGATCGCATCATAGCTGTCTGCATTGATTTGGCTTACTGGAATCGTGTTGTTAATGCGGTTTTGGAAGTCATCATTCGCCAAGATTTCAGTATTAACCGTATCTCCTTCAATATCAGTTCCGTACAGCGGTGCTTTGCCACCATTGATAGAAGCGATGTCGTATTCGAACCCAGCAGCCAAGATCTCTTTCAGAGCGTGGGTAAGTTCTGGAGCGTAAGTACCGTTCGCTTGATCTGTCTCGCCAAGTGTCGCGTGGTTAGTCACTGGAATTAGTATTTTTTTCATGATTCGTCCCTTTGAGCTGCTGTTCTTCTAGTTAGATGTTGGCGCTTTTCTCTAAGCACTCGTGCTTGGTGTTAACCTGTGCACTGTTACTTAGCTATCGCCGTCTTGTTATATCTAATACTAGTTCCAAATCATTTAGGTGATAATATGCTTAAAAGGCAAAACATTGTTGCTATATAGCAAAGATAAAATGCGAGTAGATTAAGTATGGATAGCTTTGAAGGGATTAACGAATTCGTTGCGGTTGCCGAATGTCACGGTTTTTCTGCGGCCGCTAAGCAGTTAGGTTGCAGTACTAGCCATGTGAGTCGACAAGTTTCACGGTTAGAAGAGCGAGTTGGGGTAGCTCTGCTTGCTCGTTCAACGCGCATGGTGAGCCTGACTGAGTCTGGACATACTTACTACCAACAGTGCAAAGATTTAGTGATTGGGCTGCAACAAGCCAATGAGCAAGTGACGTCTCAACAAACTCAGCTAAGCGGTACATTGCGTGTCAGTGCGGCGGGCGCATTTGCCGAGAATCATGTTGCGGCAGCGTTGATGGAGTTTGCAAAGTCTCATCCAGATCTAACCATTGAAATGAACTTCAACACCAAGATGGTGAACTTTATTGAAGACGGTATCGACTTCGCGATTCGTTACGGTCGGTTAGATGATTCAGGGCTGGTGGCAAGAAAGTTGGTTGATCGCCCAATGGCAGCGGCGGTAAGCAAAGCGTATATCGATCAATATGGCGCGCCCGCTCATCCGGAACAGTTAAAACAACACAGCTGTATTATTGCTAATAGTGACCAATGGCTGTTTGAGCAAAATGGAAAGCCATTGAATGCGGTAAGAGTGCATGGTCGTTGGAGAAGTAACAATTCAAGCGCGGTATTGAAAGCGTGTGAAGAGGGACTTGGCGTTGTGTACCTTCCTAGAAGCAGTTTTAATGGTGCCTTAAGTAATGGCAAACTAGTTCCGGTGCTAGAAGAGTATTGGGGCTCGGGGACAAGCAGTTGGATTGTGTATCAGAACCGACGCTTTCTGCCTCAACGAGCGCGGCTTGCGATAGACTTCTTAGTCGATTACTTCTCTGGCTGGGATGAGTAGAAAGTGCGATTGAAGTTCGTGGTGAGCAGCTTGTGTGCTTCAACTGATGTGAAAAATAAAAAATTGAATCATTACATAGCCATAGGTTATCTATTTCTGTTTTTTGGCGCGCGTAATCAGATTGAGAGACTTGTCTACTTTTACTAAGTCGTGCTAGCGATTGAATTGTAGAGAAGCGCTCAGCAGTACGATATACTACGGTTTGTATTAATGTCCCTAAGCGCGTAAGAGATTATATGGAAGCGTTGGCAGGGCGTGTTGTTATGCTCCATTTTATGAAGTGTAGCTAGATTGCGGAGTTGGCAATGTTTTCTATAAATTTCGAATCCACTTACGGTGTGATAATCATTCAAGATATGAATGTAGTTAGTGTCGATGCTAACTATGCTCGTATTTATGGTTACCAATCTCCCGAAGAATTATTGGCCAATATTGACAGCTTTCTGGATCTAATTCCTGAAGAGTTCCATGTTCTCGCCTACCAAAACTATCTTGAAACGGTTAGTGGTCAACGAGACCCACAAGTTCACACCTTTACCAATGTGGACCGAAACGGCAGAGAGTTCACGGTTTTTTCTATTGATCATGTCACAGAGTGGCAGGGAAGACCGGCGCTACAAGTGACCGTTATTGACCTTAGCCCAGCTATTCAGCTGCAGAATATTGTCCGCAAACAAGACCAAATGTATCGCGATATGATCATGCAATCGGGGCAGGGAATATTGGTACACCGAGATTTTAAACCTTTGATGGTTAACCAATCTTGGGTGAACTTACAAGGTGGCAAGTCGATAGAGCAGGTATTGCAGCTCGACTCTATTCTTGATTTGGTGCCAAAACAAAACGTAGAAAGTATTTCTCAACGTTACCAGACTGTCATGTCGGGTGAGCCGTCGGGTACCAGTAATGTGGTTGAGAATATCGGCTTGGATGGTGTCCATCGATTTTTCAATATCTATGACAACGCAGTTATTTGGGAAGGTAAGCCAGCCATGCAGGTTGTGCTTGAAGATGTAACCCAGAAAGTAATGTTAGAAAAGCAGCTCGTGCATCAAGCGAATTACGATGAGATGACGGACTTACTCAATCGTCGAGCTATTTATGAGTGGTTTAGAGAACACATGACCTCTGACAATCACCTTGTGTGTATGCTGCTCGATATTGATGATTTTAAATCGATTAATGATACATACGGTCACATGGTCGGTGACGAGGTGATCTGTGCGTTGGCTAATATTACTAAGCGCAGTGTTGAGAGTGTGGGCGGTGTTGCGGGTCGCTGGGGTGGTGAAGAGTTCATCGTCTTCCTTCCAAATGCAACGTCAGAAATGTCACATGAAATCTCTGAACAAATTCGTCAACAGTTTAATCAAGCAGAGTTTAAAATCGACGAACAGACTCGATTCAATTCGAGCGTTAGTATTGGTATGAGTGATAGCCTTGCGTGTGAAGAGCGCATGACGATCGATGCCTTGGTTAATCTAACCGATCAATCACTCTATCGAGCTAAAGCCAATGGTAAAAACTGTGTGGATGGAGATATGGTCGTGCTCTAGTCTTTTCTCTTTACTCTTTTAAAGCAGATCGTCCTATCTGAAATAAAAATGCCCTGAAGTAGAAGCCTCAGGGCATTTTTGTCTCTCACTTGTGATGGTGCTCTGCTGGTTAAGCAGATACCTCAACTTCGTAAGAACCAAATTTACGGATGTTAATCACGCCCGTATCTAGGATTAGGTATTGGCCTTTAATGCCTTGCAGCACACCAGATACCTCAGGGTTCTTATCAAAGTTATGAGAAACAATCTTCACTGGGTGCTGTTCTACTGGGTAGCTCAGTGAAGTGATGTTCTCACTCAACACTTCGATAGCATCGTCACCGAATTTTGCTTTGATCTCTTGGATCTTATCTTCAACCAGTGGAAGCAGCTCTTTTGCTTTCTCTACCAGTTCCATGTCGTCGCCATCGCCTTTCAGCAGCGTGCGCCAGTTGGTTTTATCGGCAATGTGTTTTGCCAATTCAACTTCGATCAGGCCAGAGATTTGGCGAGTTTTTACTTTAAGGATCGGTAGGCCTTGTGTTGCGCCTTGGTCAATCCAGCGAGTAGGGATCTGAGTGTGACGAGTGATACCTACTTTTAGACTTGATGTGTTCGATAGGTAAACGAAGTGATCAACCATGCAGTTTGCTTCGCCCCATTCAGGCTCACGACAGGTGCCTTCGTCGTAGTGGCAAGTCTCTGGCTTCATGATGCACATGTCGCAACTTGCTAGCTTTTTCATACACACAAAGCAGTGGCCTTGAGAGTAACTCTTCTTGGTTTTCTTGCCACAAGAGCAGCAAAAAATATTGCCAGTGTGGGTGAGGTTGATGGTTTTACCAATCAGAGGGGTTAGTTCTACAAACTCTTCGCCTACAGGCAAACGGTAGGTTACCGCGCCGTCAAGGGAAGCACTCATCTTCTTGAGTGTTCCTTTCGCTAATAAAGACATGACATTACTCGTTGTATTTTGATTGTTATTTCGCCGACTCGTTTGCGCTGTGAGCAGGCAGTACGGTTAGCGATGATTATGCGATGAGTATAACAAATGGCGCCTGTTTTTATACGCAATAATACTTGATTCTCGGCGTAAATAATTAGCATGAAATATAAGCATAAAAATATAGTATGACATTTTGTTCAGGCGTGATATAACGTTTTCTAGTAAATTTTTGGTATTAAGATCACTAATTTACGTCACTTATTTTATATCGTGAAATCCCAAAGATAGGGATATATGCCGGAAGCTTAGATGTGAAGTGGATCCATAAGATAGTCATCTTTTTAGTTATCGCGACGCTTGCCATAGTGCAGTACTACCGTGTTAGCGGAAATCGCGTGATAACGGCAATTACACCAGACAAATATGAGTTTATTGCAACCAGTGATCAGGTCGATAGAGGCGTGAGTACGTCTCAATTATCCTTCGCTAATGGGCAGTACATTCTTGATTGTGAGCTGAAAGAGTCTGAGTACCCTTGGCCTTATTGTGGCTTGTCGATTCGTATTGACCCAGATATCACGGTTGGCCTCGACCTTTCCCAGTATCACACTTTTAGAGTCAACATCGATTACCACGCGGAAGCGGACTCTAGCGGCCGTTTACGAACCTACCTACGCAATTACAACCCTGCTTATTCGGTTCCGGATAATGAGTACACGCATAAGTACAATGGCATGGAGTTTTCGCCAGGTGTCGATGGCGGCGTGATTGAAATACCGATTAAAAACCTGCAAGTGATGACATGGTGGCTTGCAGATAATGACATCGCGCTAGAGCACTCTGCTCCCGAGTATTCCAACGTAAATATGGTGGAGTTCGCGACGGCATCAGGCGCAAAACTTGGGCATCATCGCATTGTTATTCGTAGTATCGAATTTGAGGGCTCTTACATCACCGGCGAGAGCTTGTTCTTAATCTTGCTGTTTGTTTGGGTTGGTACTGGCACCGTATTCTTAATTTCAGAGTTACACAGCTCGCGCAAACGTATGGTGATTGCCGAGAAAAGACATCATCATCTTAAGAACGTTAACCGAGCATTAAGAGAGCAAAACTTTGAGTTCTCGGAAATGGCGCATCGTGATGAATTGACCGGAATCCTTAACAGGCATGCGATTCGTGATTGGCTGAAGATGCAGTCACAACATGTCAAACAAGGGCACGGTAAATTAAGCATGCTCTATCTTGATATTGATTACTTCAAGAGTGTGAACGACAAATACGGCCATCAAATGGGTGACCATATTCTAAGAGAATTTAGTATGGTGGTCGGTAGTGCAATCAGCCCGACAGATAAATTGGTGAGATGGGGTGGTGAAGAGTTCATTGTTTTTTGCCCTGAGACTGATCTTGGCGAAGCACAAAGAAAAGCTGAGAAAATTCTCCTCTTAGTTAGCCAACACCTTTGGGTTCATGGTGACCCACTGACCTGCAGTATTGGTGTTGCTGAAATGAAGCAAGAGAGGGTGACAGAGACGATTGCTCGCGCTGACGAGGCGCTCTATCAAGCTAAACACTCAGGACGCAATCAGGTGATCTTGAGCCACTAATCTGCAAATTATTTTGATTATTTTATAAGCCACACGTGCATATGTGACGTGTGGCGTTTTTTGTGGGCGTTGTATGAGTTTACTCTCTAGAGTTTTTGTTGGTTTGTTTGGATAACGTATTGAAATGATCTCACTGTTCTTTAAATGTTTGCTTGGTGCTGCAGCGGTTTTGTTGATTGCACTGTTGTCGAAAAGTAAGAGTTTTTACATATCAGGGCTTGTACCTTTGTTTCCCACTTTTGCCTTGATTGCTCATTATATTGTCGGCACAGAGCAAACCATGGTAGAGCTGCGTACTACCGCACTGTTTGGCCTGTTTTCTCTGGTGCCATACGCGGCTTATTTAGGGGCTGTGTATGTGTTTAGCTATCGCTACAGCTTAGTGTCGACTCTGTCGCTGGCAACAGTGGTGTGGGTGCTGTGCGCCTCTATGTTGCTTATCGGCTGGACGCGTGTTGTACCAAGTGTGGCGTGATAAATGACTTTTAGAACGGGAATGAATACCTGATAGGGATGTAAATACCCAAACAAAAAAGGTGGCGAGGAGCCACCAAAAAGGGAAATCGTTTTATTATTCTTTTTAAATGCCCGCTTAGTGATAACCTCAAGTAAATGATGGCTTCACATTGAGTGGGCATTTTTATACTGGCTGAGCGGGGGAACTGCAGCCAGTTTCGTCAGAGCACTTGCTTATGCAGATCTCTTATCAGTGTTTATTACCAGAAGATCCAAGCGAACAGTGTTAGCACTAGGATACAAACTAGGTTTAGAACCATACCAATTCGCATCATCTCTTTCTGCTTGATATGACCAGAGCCAAATACAATCGCGTTTGGTGGTGTTGCAACAGGTAACATGAAGGCACAAGATGCAGCGACAGCGATTAATGCAGACAGGATAACTGGCGACATACCTAATGCTTCAGCAATGGTGGCGAATACTGGTACTAACAATGCTGCACTTGCTGTGTTACTCGCAAATTCTGTTAGGAATACCACGAACGCGACTACCGCTAGAATCGTTAGTAGCACACCTGCTGTCTCTAAGAAGCCACTTAGTGAGTGCGCTAGGAATACACTGGTGCCAGTCGCTTTAAGGATGTTACTTAGACAGATACCACCACCGAATAGAATCAATACACCCCAGTCGGTTGTCTTTTCAACATCTTTCCATTCTACCGCTCTAGAAGCGCCCAGCAGTACGATTGCACCAATTGCAACTAAGCTATCGAACTTAGAGAAGCCGCCGATCATTGCGTTGATTGGTTTACCGAAAATCCACAGAGTCACGGTGAGTAGGAAGATAGACAGTGTGATTTTCTTGCTGTTTGTCCATTCTACTGGCGCGTGGTCTAGCTCGAACTTATGGTTAAGTTTTGGCTTGGTCATCACGTAAAGAATCAACATTGCGATTGGCAATAGAATCATCGAGATTGGTAGGCCAAGTGCCATCCACTCTGTGAAGCTAAGGCCAACTTCTGCTGCAGCGATAGCGTTCGGTGGGCTACCTACTAGGGTTGCGATACCACCGATAGACGCACAGTAAGCGATACCTAGTAGCACGAACACGTAAGTATTACGGTCTTCGCTTTGGTCTACTTTGTTCATGATGCCAAGAACCAGAGGAAGCATCATTGCGGTTGTTGCTGTGTTAGAAATCCACATCGACAAACCAGCACTCACGCCGAATAACATGAAGACCGCGACCGACATTCTACCTTTTGCAATCAACAGAACTTTGTCAGCAATCGCTTTATCAAGTTCTTGCTTGTTTAGCGCGGCAGCAAGAGCAAAACCACCCATAAATAGGAAGATGATTGGGTTGGAGAAGTTCGCCAATGCCGCGGGTGTGTTGAAGACACCAAACAGGACAGCCAAGAGTGGAACAAGCAGAGCAGTGATGCTGACATGAATAGCTTCGGTTAACCATAGAACCGCAACGAACACGAGAATACTCAAACCAGTATTGACTTGTGATTCGAAAGGAAGAGTGTTGAGCAAGAGTGCGAATAGCGTGAAATTACCAATTAATATCATGCTGTTGCGTGTAAACAACCAGTGTTTCAGTGTAGTAACAAGTGCCGTCATAAGGCGCTCCTTTTGTTTATCCTCGTTTATGGATGCACTTGCTTCATAGAGCTGTGCTTATTGTTTTTCGAGGAATATTGACTTCATGTAGGGTTGGGCTTTGTTGAGGGAATGTTACTTAAGTTAATAAAGGGGCGTTGGTGTGTTTTTGTGTAACAGTAGGGAAATGTGAGGCAACAAATTCAAAATGTGTAGATTTCTACACATCGGTCTCTGAAGGGGCAGAAATAGGGCTTGGAATTGGTGATATTTCTTGTTTTGGGCTGGGCTGAATCGGCTCTTTCGGGCCAAGGAATTTCGGGGTTGTACCCATAATATATAGGTCTAGGAAGGCTTTGGTACGAGCAAACACTTCACGTAAACGTATTGATGTTCCAGAGTGGTGAGTCGGCCCGGAAACCGCCAAACATTGCGCGTGAATGTCATATGAGTTGGCGATGAATAGCGCTCGTTCACAGTGGAATTTTTGAGTGATGATCAGGAAGTTGTCGGTATCGAAGATCTTCTTCGCACGAACAATCGAGTCTAAGGTTCTAAAGCCCGCGTAGTCGAGGTTGATACGCTCATCAGGAACGCCAGCTTTTAACAAGTCGCGCTTCATTGTCCACGGCTCATTGTAAGAGCGGTGAGCGTTGTCGCCACTTAATAAAAATTGGTCTACTTTTTCACGGTCGAACAGTTCTATTGCCGCTTCAATACGATGTTTGTAATAGTCGTTGAGCGTTCTACCCAAGTATTTGCTGGTACCCAGCACGACGGCAACCTCTACTTCTGGTACCTCATCGATGTCATAGATGATGCGGTCTTCGGCTTGCCACGAAACCCAATAATCGATCGCAATAACTGTAGCGCTGCCTATCAAGAACACAATGAAAGCGCCATACAGAAAACCTTGCAGTTTTTTGTATGCTTTTAATAAGTAGTTACGGCAAATGTGAGAATCGAATTTCACTCTCGGCATAGTCCTTTGACTGAGCATTATTTTTTTGAGTGCTCGATAATACCAAATAAAAATGAGAAAAATCAGTTAAAAAGACAAGACAATGTAAAGAAAAAAGCCCCTGCAATGGCAGGGGCTCTTGTAAGAGTGGTATTTGAGAACAAGTACGCTCTATTAGAATGCAGTACGCTTGTAGCGACGGTAAACTGGCTGCCAGAAGTGCTGGTCAATCGCTTGTTGTAGTGCTTCTTCAGTGATTTCTAGTGCAACACCTTGTTCAATTGCTTTCTTACCAACGGCAAAAGCAATCTTTTTAGATACAGTGTGGATCTCTTCCAGTGGTGGAAGTAGAGCACCAGAACCATTGATTGCTAGTGGAGAACACGTCGCAAGTGCACGGCTCGATTCCATTAGCATTTCGTCAGTGATACGTGAAGCGTTTACAGCTAACACACCAAGGCCAATACCTGGGAAGATGTAGCTGTTGTTACACTGAGCGATTGGGTAAGTTGTGCCGTTGTGAACCACTGGCTCAAATGGGCTACCTGTTGCGACTAGTGCTTTACCATCTGTCCAACGAATGATGTCGTTTGGTGTTGCTTCAACACGGCTTGTTGGGTTCGATAGTGGGAACACGATAGGGCGTTCGCAGTGAAGGTTCATCTCTTTGATGACTTCTTTGCTGAATAGACCTGGTGCACCAGATACACCAACCAATACTGTTGGTTTTGCGTGACGAACAACGTCTAGTAGAGAGAAACCAGTACCATCGCTTTCCCAGTCTTTAGTGTTCGCGTTGGTTTGAACTAGGCGCTGTTGGAAATCAAGCAGGTTCTGCATGCCTTCCTGTAGTAAGCCCCAACGGTCAACCATGTATACTTGAGAGCGCGCTTGCTCGTCGCTGATACCTTCAGACACCATTTGAGCGATGATCGCTTCTGCGATACCACAACCTGCAGAGCCTGCACCCAAGAAGGTGATACGTTGGTCTGAAAGTTTGCTGTTTGCTGCTTTACATGCTGCAAGTAAAGAACCCACAGTTACCGCTGCTGTACCTTGGATATCATCGTTGAAACAACAGATGCGATCTTTATAGCGCTCAAGTAGAGGCATTGCGTTCTTCTGTGCGAAATCTTCGAACTGAACTAGCGCATCAGGCCAACGACGTTGAACGGCTTGGATGAACTCTTCAACGAATGCATCGTAGTCAGCACCTGTGATACGAGGGTGACGCCAGCCCATGTACATTGGGTCAGCAAGACGTTGAGGGTTATTTGTACCAACATCTAGCACGATTGGTAGCATGTAAGCTGGGCTGATGCCGCCACACGCTGTGTACAGTGCTAGTTTACCGATTGGAATACCCATGCCACCGATACCTTGGTCTCCCAAACCAAGAATGCGCTCACCGTCCGTAACCACGATAACTTTAACATTGTGGTTTGTCGCATTATTCAGTAGATCATCGATACGATCGCGGTTCGGGTAAGAGATAAACAGACCACGACCACGACGGTAGATATTTGAGAAGTTCTCACATGCTGCGCCAACCGTTGGCGTGTAAATGATAGGCATCATTTCAGAGATGTGGTTTTGAACTAAACGATAAAAAAGCGTTTCATTAGTGTCTTGGATGTTACGAAGGTAGATATGCTTATCCATATCACTTTCGAAGTTACAATATTGTTTATATGCACGTCCAACTTGCTCTTGGATTGTTTCCGTTGTTTCCGGTAACAAACCTTCAAGGTTAAAAGAGCTACGCTCTTCAGCAGTGAATGCGCTGCCTTTGTTTAGAAGGGGTGTACTTAGTAGAGCAGGACCAGCATAAGGGATATATAAAGGGCGTTTATCGTTGTTCATTGGATGCCTAATATGGGAGAAAGGGTAACTGAAAAATGATAACGGTTTAGTTATTCAATTGTAAATAGTTTCTCCCCGATCTTGGCAAACAAAATGATATTCTTTCTCCTATCCCACAGTTATCGAATTCTAACGTCATAATTCGTTATACTTTGCTCACATTTTTTCGCGGCTCTCTCTTTTTATGTCTCAACTTCCCATCGATAGCTATCAAAGTGCTTTCCATCAACAGATCGCCGATTCTCACCTTGTTGTAGAAGCTGAAACCGGTTCGGGTAAATCAACGCGCCTGCCAATTTGGGCATCTCAACATGGGCGTGTGCTAGTGGTAGAACCAAGAAGAGTCGCTTGTACATCGTTAGCTAAGTTTCTAGCGAAAGAATCAGGTGAGAAGCTGGGCAGCAAAGTGGGTTACGCCATCAAGCTTGAAGCACAATACAATGAGCAGACTGATGTAGTGTTTGTTACGCCCGGTATTGCCTTACGTTGGTTAGCGGAAGATGGGTTGGTAGGCTTTGATGTGATTGTGGTGGATGAATTTCACGAAAGGCGTTGGGACATCGACTTGCTGGTGGCGATCCTCAAGCAGAAGGCGAGTCACCGTTTGGTCATCACATCGGCAACCATCGAAGGGGAGCGCCTCGCTGGTTATCTACAAGCGAACAGGATCAGTTGTGAGGGACGAACTTATCAGGTTGATATCGAGCACAGAGCAAATGAATCTAGGGCTTTGCCAGATAGTCGACATCTAGAGCAACGCGTCGCTGAAGAAGTGAATCATCAACTTATTGCATCGCACGGCGATATCTTGGTTTTCCTTCCGGGCAAGAAAGAGATTGTGCAGTGTGAGCAAGCATTGGCAAAACATCAGGATCTGCAAGTTGTTAGATTGCATGCCTCGGTGAGTGACAAGGAGCGAGACCTCGCGTTATCTGGTCGCAACACGGGTAACGAAAGTGGCAATAGAAACGATGGTAGAGGCTTGCGAAAGGTCATTCTCGCAACCAACGTGGCTGAAACCTCACTTACCATTCCCGATATTGGTGTGGTGATCGATTCTGGATTGGAAAGAAGAACGGTTCAACGTAATGGCAGAACCACTTTGATGCTGAAATCCATATCACGCGCGAGTGCCAAGCAACGTGCCGGGCGTGCGGGTAGGATTATGGACGGTGTTTGTGTTCGTTTGTATGGTGAGCATGCGGCATTAGAATTAGTTACACCACCTGAATTGCAGCGTGAAGAGCTGACTGAGCCGATGTTGGCAGCGGCATGCAGTGGCTTCACTTTGGAGAGTTTGTCTTTCCTCGATCCCATTCCAGAAAAATCACTACACAGCGCAACACAAACTTTGCTGACGATGGAAGCGATTGACCACGACCATCAAATTACCGATCACGGCAAAAAGCTTTACCCACTACCGATTGATGCTTTGTATGCCGACATTGTTACCCGAATTAAAACCAAAGCACTGAAAGAGGCGATGGTCGATCTCACGGCCGCATTGTCTGTGCCTGCTCGGTTATATCAGCTACCTAATAATGCTGAACACTTGGAAGCGCTCGCCCAGCAAGAAAAAGAGGGCTGTGATTTAACCTTGTTGATTCAGATTGTGCGTGGTCGCGATTATCCGCATCTTGAAATCGACCAACAAGCTTTGGCGGAAGCACAAGGGCTTGCCGAGCAAATGCGTGAAGTGTTTGAGCTTCCTCTGCTGGAAGTTGCCTCTCGTTATCAACGAACAGCGCTACTTGAAACCATCATTAAGCTGCATCCTGAGTTGGTGTTTGTGCGCCGTTTAAAAAGAAGAGAGGCGTTTGCTAACGGGTCACTAGAGGTAGTACTTGGTCGTCAGCATCGTTTTCCTGATAACGCGCAGGCTATGTTGGTGTTGGATACCCACAGCCTTCCTGGGCGAGGGGTTAAGCAGACACTGACTCTCGCAACGACCACAGCACCAATTGCACTTGAACTGGTGGTTGAGGCAGAGCTCGGCGAATGGCAGCAGGGCGAAACCGTGGTCAATGATGAGGGTGTATTTACCGAGATGGATTTGGTGTACGCAGGTCGTACAATTACAACCAAACTGGTTGCTGCAGAAGGTCAGTTGTCCTTAAAACCTATCGTGGCTCTGGTGGTAAGTGGTACTCAGCTTCCTGATTTTGCCAAGGTTCGCACTCAAGAGATAAAGCACTGGCAGTTGTACGTGAAACTTGGACTGGATGAGCAAACCAAGTTTACCTCCGATATCGAGCAACTGAGTTTTGAATCGTGGTTTATTGAGCAGCTTGAAGTGCTAGGAGTTACCGATGTCAGTGAACTCGAAATGTTTGACGCATCGGACATTCCTTTTGACGGTATCCCTAGTTGGTTATATGCAGAGTTCGCTGAAAAGTACCCGTTCTCACTCACTCTTGCTGACTTGAACTTGGAGGTTGAGTACCTTGTGGGAAGAAAGTTGATTTACGTTCATTATCAGTCGGGTAGTAGAAAAGCACCGCCGAAACGATGGGAGCTACCAACTTGGTCTGGCTGGCGTATTCAGTACAAAAAGGCGAGTCGAATTATTGATATAAAATAGATAGATAAGTTTTATCTCCAAAATATTAATCAAATAGGCGCATATATTATTTTTCGGTGCGCATTATGTTACAAGTTTGATTTTTATATGCCTTTTTAACCAATCAAAAGGTCATAAAAGACTATTGTTCTATATCCTATTGCTATAACGAAAAAGTTGATAGATATTGAGTATATTGTGTTGCCAAAGTGTCGGGGGACATCATGGATAATCAGAAAGAGACGCGTGTAGAGTTTGATTACACAACTTTTCTTGGCGCCTCATGCAGTAAAAAATGGACTTTTCTGGAGGCACTCACCACCATTGCTCCAGTGTTCAGCACCGTTTGGCGAGACAGCATCAAAGAGCTAGCAAGCCCAGAAGATCGCTTATGGCAAATGGCATTGAAATCGATGTCTACACGTAAAAGCGATGAATCAAATATTGTGACTTTGCTTAAGCTTGCCAAATTAGAAGGCATCAATGAACTCAAAGTGGTGATGCCATATTCTCTTGAAGAAGAGCAGATTGAGTACATCGAATCGCGTAGTCATTTAGTGATTGCAGGGAATACTGGAGAAGAGTTTACTATCCGACTGTAAACGTTGGAGCAGTGCCAGCGATGCTCAAACAAGACTGAAAACGTACATGTAAAAAGGGCCTCAATATTGAGGCCCTTTTTGTATCGTAACGGTGTTTAAATCAACAAGATGATTAATCGATTAGCCCGTAGTCAGCACGCAATACGTCGATGATCTCTTGTTTAGGGTTTTCGCTCAGTACAATCTCAGCGCCAGTAATCTTTGCTGCGATATCAAGGTAAGTGCGAGAAAGAGACATCAGTGCATCCAATGGCAATTCATTGTCACGCGCTAGCGCTTCACGCTCTGGCATACGCTCTTTATTAAGGAGAATATCGGCATCAGGGAAGTAGTTAAGTAGGAACTGACGGAAACCTTCTTTTGAGTTTTCAACGATGTTGCCATTGTTGTATTGCTCTGTATCCCAGATACGAGATGAGTCAGGTGTGCCCACTTCGTCCATGTAGATAAGCTTCTCTTTGCCTTGTGCATCGTTCACGTAACCAAACTCAAACTTGGTATCAACGAAGGTTTGGTCTACTTTCTCTAACGCGTCACTGATGACGTTAAAGCCTTCTTTCAATAGCTTCTCGTAGTGCGCGATATCGCTCTCTTGAGAGAAGTTAAACGCTGCAAAGTTATCTTGGATGTTCTGACGTGTGATGTTTACATCGTCCGCTTCTGGTACACCAGGAATGCCTTTCAAAATACCTTTAGTCGAAGGAGTGATTAGAAGCTCTGGTAGTTTCTTATCTTTTTCTAGACCTTCTGGCATTTCGATACCACAGAATTCACGCTCACCATTTGCGTATGCACGCCACATAGAGCCTGTGATGTATTGACGACAAATCGCTTCAATCATTACTGGGCGCGCTTTTTGTACAATCCATACGAATGGGTGAGGGATATCAAGAATATGGCTGTCAGCAAGACCGTTGTCTTTAAAAAGCTTGAACCAATGGTTAGAGATAGCATTAAGCGCAGCGCCTTTACCAGGAACACCTTTCAGGTTGCCTTCACCACGCCAGATACAATCAAATGCAGAGATACGGTCACTGATTACCATGATAGCTAACGGAGCATCAGGTGCTACGTCGTAGCCTTTCTCTTTAATTAGTCGTTGGCTATCTTCTTCAGTTAACCAGTAAACCGAACGAACCTTGCCACTGTGGACAGGTTTATCAGTGCGGATTGGGAGGTCATCATTTACGGCAAGAACTTGATCAGCGAGGCTCATTTAGACATTCCTATCTTTTATCAAACGTCATACAGAGAAGTGCAATGTGCACATGATTAGACGGGCATTATACCCAATCTAACGTTTGCTTCCAGAGAAAAAGCAAACGTTTGCTAAATCAACTAATCAAATAAAAACCCCTGCCTAACTATCCACCAAATTTAAGGCGAAATGTAGGGCAGGGGAAGGCAGTATATTTGGACTATATTACTGAGCTATCTAGTAGCGCTATGTTGCTTAGTGAATGCGCTCTGAGTTGGCATCCATGAAGAAAACCTCACACTGGAAACGCATACCTAATGTTCTTAAGTATTGTTGGCTAAATTGATCAATTGACGCGCTAGCAACGATCGCACTCGCATTCTTAGAGCGGATCGCTTTCTCTACTGTTTCAGCTTCGGTCATTTGGTGAGAAGCTTTCATGTGAATAACGCGGTCGCAGCATACGTTATGCTTCTGCAGCTGCTTAGCGGATGGTCTTGGCGTTTGAGCCGTAAATAGTAGCCATTGATGTTGATTGGACAGTAACGCCATTTTTGCAAATAACGCTTCATCAGTTGAATGATGAGCTGAGCGAGAAGCTGATGCAAATGCGCCGTGAATTAGCGGGCTAGAGTGTTGTGCTTTAACGTGTGCTTGAATCATTTTGCTGTCCTTATATACATGCTGTATGTGTATACAGTAGTTTTTGTTGCTTATAAGATCAAGCGCTTTTTGCGGGATTATTGGACGATTTCTTATAGTGAAATGAAGTTTGTGCTTATAAGTCCATGAAATTAATTGATAAATTAAATTTGAATGATTTTGTTGTTTTTCTCAGAAATGGAAAAAAGTGTGAGCTTTATACAGGTGTATACAGTAGTTTTCTGTAAAAACCACTGTATATACCTGTATAGAAGATAAGAAGATAAGAAGATAAGAAGATAAACGCTGGGCACAAAAAAAGCGCCTAAGGCGCTTTCTTATATTTCAATGGTGTAGCTTATCTCAGTGTTGCTTGGGAGAGTTTTGCTCTCATTTCCATCTCACCAATATTGAACTGGCGAACATCCATGGTCGCGATATCATTGCAATCTTTACATGCATGATGGCACTTACCATCTAGGTAGTCGTGCTTCTTTACTAGGCTTGGCTTTTTGCACCAATCACAAACGCCTTCTATTGTGAACATATTCTCTCCTCACCTGTTTAAGTCAGGTGTATTTTCGGCGCAAATTATGACACAACAGAGACCTATTAGTTAATAGTTTGTTACTCGTTTTTGAGAAGGTGATCGATTGCAACACTAATAAAATCGATATCTCTGTGAGATGGAAAGATAAAGGTGTGTAGTTGTTTACGATTTTGTAACACTTTGTAAGATCGTTTTTAGCGCACTGTTCAAACGTTTCATTTCTTCGTCACACCCTTGACCATCAGGGTGGTAAATCTTTGATAGTTGTTTATATCTCACCTTAATACTTTTCTGATTAGGAATAGAGCTTGGCGTGTAGCCAAATAGTGCACAGGCTAACTGTAAATTGTTCGAACTTTTTTGGCCTTTTTGTTTCTTCAATTCGTTGAACATGGTCTGCAATTGACGTTTTTGCTGCTTAATGGCGCGGTTCTTCTCGCTCAGTTGCGCTTCGAGTGCCTGCTTCTGCGTTCCCAAGTCACTCGATTTTAGAATCTCTCTTTTTCGCGAGATCACCAGAGTCGCGCTGATACTCACGATAACAATCAGTAACGCTAAAGCAGCACCAATCATATAGTCAGAGCCAGTTAGGCTAGAGCTGGAGAGGTTAGATTGCACTTGGTTAGATTGTATTTGCTGAGATGCTCCCTGACTGTTGTCTATTTCAGAGCCGATACCCTCGTCGAGCTGTTCGATTGAAGAGATCTGTTTTGCACGTTGTTGGTTGAACTGTGCTTCAAGAACACGGTTGTAGCCATCTTCCGCGTCTGGGTTGTTTGGCAACGCTGCTTCATACCAAAGTTGTGCGGCGTCTAGTGGGCTGAGTAGCTCGTGTTCTGGGGAAGATTCGTAGAGCTTGGCGATTTCTAGTGTCGCTTGCTTGTTCCCTTGCAATGCGGTTTTGATAAACCATTCCAAGGCTAATTTGTTATCGGGCTCACCACCCGTTCCGGCCAAGTAAAGCTCAGCCAATCTGAACTGTGCATCTGCATTGCCGTTTTCCGCGGATTGCGAATACCAATAGAATGCGTCATCGATGTTTTTAGAGACGCCTATCCCTAATTCATACGCTTGTGCTAATTGATATTGTGATGCCGAGTCTTTAGGTGATGGATCTGCTGCGTTACGTTCTTCACTGTTATCTGCCGCGAGGGCGAGGGAGGAAAGCAATAAAACAAGGGCTAGAAGCAGTGTTCTCAGGGGCGATGATGTTAGAAAGTTGGATAGGATAAGCAAAAGATAAGTCTCGTAAAAAGCCCAGTGCCGATATCAGTATCAAGACGCTATGTAGTGAATAGTAAAGTCGTACAGCTTTGAATCAGCCATACCACAGACAAGCAACTATATAGCGGTTATTTCAATAGATAAAGGAGATTGGGCTTTAATCGTGCTACTTAAGTGGCAAGATTTGAATCTCTACACGGCGGTTACAAGCACGGCCTTGAGACGTGTTGTTGTCGCATAGTGGGTAACGTTCGCCGTTACCACGAGCAATGGCACGGCCTGCCGCTACGTCTTGAGAGATCAAGAATGCACGAACAGATTCAGCACGGCGTTCAGAAAGGATTTGGTTCGTCGACTCGCTGCCAGTGCTGTCAGTGTGACCTTCGATTACTAGGCTCGTGTCTGGGTATTCAACTAGGATACGCGCAACACCACGAAGTGTGTTGTGAATGCTTGATTCAAGCGCGTAAGAACCAGAATCGAAACCAATGCCGTTTTCAAGGCGAAGTAGAAGTTGGTTTTCGCCAACACGTTCTACCTGAACACCTGAGTTCATCAGTTCTTCACGAAGTGCCGCTTCTTGTCGGTCAAAGTAGTAACCAATACCACCGCCAACAGCAGCACCGCCGGCAGCACCAATAAGAGCACGTTTACCTCGGTCTTTAGAGTCACCGGTAGCAGCACCAGCAACGGCACCAGCGATTGCACCAATTAGAGCGCCTTGAGTTGCAGAGTTAGTCTCAGATTCGCCAGTAGTAGCGTTTTGGCGTTGAGTTGCCTGACAACCCGAAAGTGCGACAGTAAGCGCTAGGGCTAGTGTGATTTTTTTCAACGTATTTTCTCCATCATGTACTTCTGTCAAACGTATGGATTACGAATGACAAACATATAGTCCTGTAGGTCCTATTGATGGTTTTTATCAATACGCTGAAGCAATGTAAAGCGGCTCTATGATTTAGATATCTTTTTAGGTGCCTGTGCCCCGGCAACTGGTCGATTAACAGACAATTTACGGCCTTTCTTCAAGCCAACTTCGTAATCAGCGGTGAGATTTTTCATCGCCTCTTTAAGTTGTTGTTTGAAGGTTTCGCGGTCGATATTTTTGAACTCTTTATCGATGTAGTTATTGATTTTGTTGTTCGACTCGTCGTCTGGTGTGATCGTCGGTAGTTTTTCAAGCGCACCTTCAACCCAACCTGATACAAAGGAATTCACGCGACGGGTTACTTCTAATGTACCCGTACCAGACCCCGCAAAGCTGTTGCGGAATTGGCCAGTATGTTCATTCAGTTCACGATAGATGATATCGAAAGCAAAGGCTGCAAAGATGGCACGATCGGCTTCACCGATGAACTCTACACGCTTGAGACCTTTATGGTTCAGCAGTACAGCTTCTACGCCAAATTTAGTGTTGATACCACGAATAACACGCAGCAGTGTTGAGCTGATATTTGCGGGTAACAGGTGCGTGGATTGAGTCTTGCCCATCTTGATAAATTCAATATCGTCTTTTTCGAGACCATATTTCAGCATCAAGTTATGCGCCATTTTGATTGCATTGGCAGCTTCATTGACGTTAGCAGAATTACCAAGCTCAAGACACTTAGCTATTTTCTTTAGGGCTTTTTTCTTATCCATCGACTACTTAATCATTACCGCAAATTTTGAAAAGTCCGACATTTTACATGTTTTGGCGGGTAACAGAAAGCAAAACTCACTCAGTGGGCGAGTTGGGTTCGTAACAATTAATTAAGCAAAACGGACTTTGGAGTATAAACAAAAACGCCATCAAGAAGATAGATGGCGTTAGTGACAGGGTTTTTGGTAATGACTAGAGCATTCGCAAACTAGATACCCAGTTCATCAAGCAGATCGGCTGCTGAATCATTGCCTGAGCTTTGTGTTGGCTTATTACCTTCCTGCATCTTTTTCTGAGTTGCTTCAAGAATGCTGTCTGGACACTCGTCTTCTGCAATCTCAAATTCTTCTAGTTGGATGAACTCTGTTTTGTCCATAGCCAACTCAAGGTAGAAGATATTATTGTTTTCAGTTGAGAAGGTCACACGACGAGCCTGTGGGCGATCAAGGTTAGTATCAACAGAAAGGTTTACTTGCTTGTTCAGTGCCAGCATCTTCGGTTGGTTTTGAGTGATGTTAGTTTGCAGCTCTTTGCGGATCTTATTAGTGAAGTCACCAACTAGCTGGTTCATTAATTCACCTAGTACGTCACCCACTTCATCAGATGTATGCAGCACAGCCAGTTCATTTTCCGGCATGCCCATGTTACGCATGTAATTGGTGTAGATCTCTAATGCGGCTTTCGACGTAAAATTGATAACAACAAGACCAGAAAAGCCTCCGTCAAATAGAACGAAGCAGCCAAAATCTGGCTTTAGGCTTGTCTTATTGATCTTTTGAACCATGGCTGAATAGGACACCTGAGAAGCCGTTGCTGATGTAAGTACGCTTGAGACTGATTGGCATAGCTTAAGAAGAATATCTTCAGTGGTGACTGTTTTATTTTTTTTCATTTTGATGTGCTCGTGGAGATGTCTTAAACAAAATGTTATTCAATATTTTGTTACTGAATTAAGACGAAAGTGACTATTTCTCCATTCTTGCACTGAGATTCTGATTTGATCACCTTTTTATATGATCTTAATAGTAGTAAAGTGACGAAATTCAAAGAAAATTATTAAAAATCTCAGATAACCCAATGCTGATAGGATCAGCGAAGTAGGGGCAGGAAGCAAATGTTACCAAGACTTCAACTCAATGCTGATGTCGATCCAGTTGTTGTACGCTTTTTAGATGAACTAAAAACAGCGGGCTTTACTGGCGACATTGAATCTCAATATTCTAGCCGTTTGGCGGTCGCGACTGATAACAGTGTCTATCAGCAATTGCCCCAAGCTGTCATTCTTCCCAAAACAACACACGACGTTGTGCTTATCGGTAAAGTGGGTTCTAAATCTGCTTATGAACGCGTAACTTTTTCTCCTCGTGGTGGCGGTACCGGAACCAATGGACAATCCTTAACTAAAGGGGTTGTGGTTGATTTATCACGCTACATGAATCAGGTTCTTGAGATTAATGAGAAGGAAGGCTGGGTACGAGTTCAGTCGGGTATCGTTAAAGACCAATTGAACGATGCGGTTCGCCCTTACGGTTACTTTTTCTCTCCAGATCTTTCAACAAGTAACCGAGCAACACTGGGTGGCATGATCAATACTGATGCATCAGGCCAAGGGTCATTGAAGTACGGTAAAACGTCTGATCACGTGTTGTCTTTGCAAGCGGTATTCGCCGATGGTTCGTGTCTAGAGTCTGATTTATCACATGGCTTACCGGAAGAGGGCGAGTTTGCGCATCATGCGCTTGCGGTTACCGAAGCGGTGTGTCGTGAAAAACGCACTCAAATCCTCGATAAATTCCCACCATTGAACCGCTTCTTGACGGGCTACGACCTCAAGAATGCTATCAATGATGACGATGACAGCTTTGACCTTACTCGCGTTTTATGTGGCGCAGAAGGTTCTTTAGCCTTCATTACTGAAGCAAAGCTAAATCTAACCCCAATCCCGAAAGCGCGAACTCTGGTTAACGTGAAATACAACACGTTTGATTCTGCGCTGCGTAATGCACCCTTCATGGTTGAAGCGAAGGCTCTCTCTGTAGAGACGGTCGATTCACGAGTATTGAATCTAGCGAAGCAAGACATTGTTTGGCACACCGTGAGTGACCTACTGACGGATGTTCCTAACAAAGAGATGCTTGGCATCAACATGGTTGAGTTTGCGGGCCAAGATGAAGCGGAAGTTGAACAACAAGTTCAAGCGCTGACAGCCAAACTTGAAACCATGGTTGAGAGCGAAGAAGCGGGCGTGATTGGCTTCCAAGTGTGCAGTGATTTGGCGAGTATTGGTCGAATCTACAACATGCGTAAGAAAGCGGTAGGTCTATTAGGTGCTGCGAAAGGCCGAGCTAAGCCTGTCGCTTTTGCTGAAGATACCTGTGTACCACCTGAAAACTTGGCGGATTTCATCTCTGAATTCCGAGTCCTGCTTGATTCAAAAGAGTTGAACTACGGCATGTTTGGTCACGTTGATGCGGGCGTTCTACACGTTCGTCCGGCACTCGACCTATGTGACCCTATGCAAGAAGCCTTGATGCACGAAGTTTCTGATGAAGTGGTTAAGCTGGTGGCGAAATACGGCGGCTTAATGTGGGGTGAGCACGGTAAAGGTTTCCGTTCTGAGTACGGTCCTGACTTCTTCGGTGAAGAACTGTTTACCGAGCTTCGACGTGTTAAAGCGGCATTCGACCCACACAATAAGATGAACCCAGGCAAGATCTGTACACCTTTAGAAAGTGATGCTGAGTTGGTTAAAGTGACCGACACCAAGCGTGGTTTCTATGATCGCCAGATCGACGTTCAAGTGCGCGACAGCTTTAAGCAAGCGATGGAGTGTAACGGCAACGGCTTATGCTTTAACTACGACACCAGCTCGCCAATGTGTCCTTCTATGAAAGTCACTGCTGACCGTCGCCATTCACCAAAAGGTCGTGCTGGTTTAGTGAGAGAATGGTTGCGTCAGCTAACTGAGCAAGGCGTGGATATTCTCGATTTAGAGCAAGAAGCACTAAAAGACGACACTCCGGTCAAAACTATGGTTGAGCGCGTTCGTAACACCATGAACAAACGCCACGAGTACGATTTCTCGCACGAAGTACATGAAGCGATGAATGGTTGTCTTGCATGTAAAGCGTGTGCGAGCCAATGTCCGATCAAAGTTGATGTACCAAGCTTCCGCTCACGATTCTTAAACATCTATTACTCACGCTACCAACGCCCTGCCAAAGATTACTTGGTCGCAAACATTGAAACCATGCTGCCACTCATGGCGAAAGCGCCAAAGGTCGTTAATGCTGCATTGGGTCAAAAGTGGGTTCAATCTGCAACAGCGAAAACAGTCGGTTATGTCGATGCACCACTGATGTCGGTGCCTACGCTCAAAAATCGTCTGGCAAGCAAAGAGCTGCAACTTTTTGATATTCAATACCTAGAAGGGCTCTCTTCGGAAGAGAAGAAACAGCATGTATTGATTGTCCAAGACCCGTTTACCAGCTTCTATGATGCAGAGGTGGTTGAAGACTTCGTCACTCTGGCTCAAAAGCTTGGCAAGACACCAGTGCTACTGCCGTTTAAACCAAATGGTAAGGCGTTGCACATCAAGGGCTTCTTAAGTCGTTTTGCGCGCGAGGCGAAATCCACTTCTGATTTCTTGTCGATGGTCGCAGACATTGGTATTCCGCTCGTGGGTGTGGATCCCGCTTTGGTACTTTGCTATCGCGACGAATATGTCGAGATCTTAGCGGATAAGCGTGGTGACTTTGATGTGCTCACTGTTCATGAATGGTTATTACCATCGCTTGGTGACTATGAAGCGCGCTCTGCAAGTGAAGAGATGTGGTATTTATTTTCTCACTGTACCGAGAAAACCAAGATGCCAAATGCTGAAAAAGAGTGGGGCGCTATCTTCCAACACTTTGGAGCAGCACTTACTAGCGTACCTGTAGGCTGTTGTGGCATGGCGGGGACGTTTGGACATGAAGTCGATAAGTTACAAATGTCAAAAGACATCTACGGTTTAAGTTGGAAGCCAAGGATTCAAGACTTACCAAAAGAGCGCTGTTTAGCAACAGGATACTCTTGCCGTAGCCAAGTGAAACGTTTTGAAGGTGAGAAGCTCGCCCACCCATTACAGGCACTCGCACAAATTCTTTAAACTATTTAGCCCAGCAATTGCTGGGCTTTTTTCTAAACTAACAATGGAATTGTTAATAAGGAAAGCTATGAAATTTCTTGAGTTGAAAGTCCCACCAGTTGCTCTGTTTATATTGGTTTTAGTCGCCTCTTATTTCAGTGCGCAACAGTTGAGTACAGGTGCGATAGGGATGCCGTTTAAGTTCATCATTCTTGGTGTCGGAATCGTTTTGAGCGGCGTTATTGGATTATCTGGCATTTGGGAGTTTCGAAAACAGAAAACTACCGTTAATCCAATTAAAGTCGAAACCGCTTCTACCGTCGTTGATAGCGGGATTTTTGGATACACGCGAAACCCAATGTATCTAGGCCTTTTCATCTTACTGTTCTGCTTTGGCTATTTCTTCCAAAATATTTTCAGCGTCTTGTTGAGTTTTGCCTTTGTCATCTACATGAATCAGTTCCAAATCAAACCAGAAGAGCGAGCACTAGAGCAATTATTCGGTGCTGAATATGTTGATTACAAACAAAAGGTTAGACGTTGGGTTTAACAAACCTCGTTAAAACAAACCTACAGGATAAGAATTGTTATCATTTAATCGATACCTATCACACTTCATTATGATTTTGGTTTTATATCTATCTTTTATAAAATAGCCTGTCAGCATTATTAATATAAATAAAAGGCTAGGTAATGAAAATTGTTCAGACTAAATGGTTGTCATTAGGCTTCTGTGTAGTGGGTCTGTCCTCAACATCGGCGTTGGCAGATGTTTCAGCTCGAATTATAAACGGTAAAGAAGCAACACAAGGGAATTGGCCATTTATGGCTGCACTAGTCTCAAGAAACGTGAACGCTTATGACGGTCAGTTTTGTGGTGCGAGCTTCATTGGCGAGAGATATGTCCTTACGGCTGCTCACTGTGTAGACGGTAATGGTCGTGAAGATCTCGATGTGGTGATTGGTGTATCCAACCTCTCTGCCTCTCAAGCTGCACAGCATAGATACGCGGTTGAGAATATTTATGTACATCAATACTATAACTCTGTAGTTACAGGCAATGATATAGCGATTATCGAGCTCGTCGATAAGCCATCGGAGTCTGTGGTTAATCTCGTTGATGGTTATGTTCGAGGTAACCTGAATGATGGTCAGATGCTAACGGTGATGGGATGGGGGGATCAGGACGCATCAGATGGATATGCATCTAAGAGTGAACTGTACCAAGTCAACGTTCCTTTAGTTAACCAGTACCAATGTAATAGTGTTCCTCACAGTGGCTATGCCTTTATTGGCAGTGATGCATTCTGTGCTGGGTACAGTGATGGTGGTTATGACTCTTGTCAGGGTGACAGTGGTGGCCCAATCGTCGTTTCGACAAATGGAACATATGAGCAACTGGGCATTGTAAGCTGGGGTAAAGGCTGTGCACAGGCCAACGCCTACGGAGTCTATACCAATATTAGCTATTTTGATGATTGGATTAATGAGCAGAAAGCAGGGTTTAGTTATCGTCAAATAGAAATGCTAGGTGCAAGATTATTGGCGCCTATCTCACATACTTTTGAATTTACCAACAAGTCTGATCAAAATATCGAAGTAAATCATGTTTCTCCAATTTCTTATTACGACACCGTTATAACTGACAACGGATGTAGCACTTTAACAGCAGGACAAAGCTGTGAAGTAGTGGTGAGTTATAACCTGAACTCAATTGGCGAACATGAGTTTGGCATTAATGTTGATACTGATTCACTATTGGGCACGGTCACATCAAAGGCTTCTGTGATAGGAGCGAGATCTGTAACGAATACTGTGGACTCTCATGTGAGTGTTCCAAACAGTGGTGTTTACAGCACACAAGCGTGGGGTACCGAAGGATCAACAATCGTCTCTCCATCAATAGGTAGCAGCGAATCGACCATGTTGGTTGTAGAGGGGATACCTACCGGTACAGTCTCTTTCGATGTGACGGTATCGTCTGAATTGGATCATGATTACATTGAGCTCTATATTAACGGTCAAGAGTT
Organism: Vibrio sp. T3Y01; assembly: GCF_013114525.1. Classification (NCBI taxonomy): domain Bacteria; kingdom Pseudomonadati; phylum Pseudomonadota; class Gammaproteobacteria; order Vibrionales; family Vibrionaceae; genus Vibrio; species Vibrio sp. T3Y01. The sequence goes on from NZ_VTXJ01000003.1 coordinate 96,698, forward strand.
CGACAAAGAATCAGGTCAGCTGTCTGGTTCAGTGAACTTGCCGATGGTGAGGGATTCCAACAACAGCCTTATGATTAAATATGTGAAAGATGGCTCGATTTCTTACGGGGATGACAGAGTTACGATTAAAAACTTTGCTTATACCGATGAAATAAAGATATCTAAATCAGAGGGTACGCAGAATGCGAAAAGCTCAGGTAGCAGTGGCGGTTCTCTGGCTTGGCATTGGTTATTTGTGCTTTTAGGCGGTGCGATCGTACGTAAGTCATTTTCACCACTGAAGATGAAAGGTGATCAGTAAACTATACTACTGACGTTAACTTAAGACTGATAGCCAACCTATCACCTTTAGTTAAACGCGAAAGCCCAGCATGATGAAATCAGCTGGGCTTTATTGATCTGAATTCACGGTTATAGCTACCATCAATTTCCGTTTCTAACGTGGTATCAATCAGTTCCAAATCAAACCAGAAGAGCGAGCACTAGAGCAATTATTCGGTGCAGAATATGTTGATTACAAACAAAAAGTTAGGCGTTGGGTGTGATTTGTTCTGTGGGGTAATGAGTTAACCAACCACTAATATCAGTTCCGTTTTCAAGGTAAGCCATATTTTGGCGTACTCACCATTTATATTTATTTTTTATCAAATAACCTGCCCGCCATTATTAAAACAAATGAAAGGTTAGGTAATGAAAGTTATCCAGACAAAATGGCTGCCATTAAGTATTTATGCGGTTGGCCTCTCTTCAATGCCGGTATTGGCAGATATCTCCCCTCAAATTATCAACGGTAACGAAGCGACAAAAGGTAGTTGGCCATTCATGGTCGCACTTGTTTCAAAAAACATGGACGCCTACGAAGGGCAGTTCTGCGGTGCAAGTTTTATTGGTGAGCGATATGTACTCACAGCAGCGCACTGTATCGAAGCAAGCAGTAGCCAAGATTTTGAGGTTGTCATTGGTCTCTCTGATCTTTCTTCGCCTGACGTAGAGAAGCACCGCTATTCCGTCGAGCAAGTTTATGCTCATGAAAGCTATACTCAAGAGCCTGCGAGTCATGATATTGCCATTATTGAGCTTAGTGATAAGCCCATGGAATCTGCGGTTGACCTAGTCGATGGTTATGTCCGTGATAACTTGAGTGCAGGTCAGATGCTAACCGTCATAGGTTGGGGCGACCAGAATTCGTCGCAAGAGCAATACTCATCCACGAGCCAGTTGCAGCAAGTGAATGTTCCGTTAGTTAGTCAGCGAGATTGTAACCTTGGTCAAGGAGATGGATATTCAGATATTGGTGCTGATGCTTTTTGTGCTGGCTACAAAGAAGGCGGCCGCGATTCATGTAGTGGGGATAGCGGTGGCCCAATCATGTTGTCCACCAACAACGGTCACTATGAACAGCTAGGTCTTGTGAGTTGGGGAGAAGGTTGCGCACAGCCAGAGGCATACGGTGTTTACACCAACATAAGCCACTTTGCTGACTGGATAGGTAAGAAGACGGCAGGCTTTAGTTACCAAACTAAAGTGATGCTAGGCGCTCGACCTTTGGGTCCAATTGAACACAAGTTTGAATTTACGAACAAATCCGATCAAGAGATTAACGTAACCGACGTATCTTTGGCTACCGGTACAAACGATCCTATAACCTACAATGGTAGTGCGATTATAAAGAGCAATAGTTGTGCGACGTTATCACCGAATGAAGGCTGTGATGTGGTTGTAAGCTACAACATAGACTCAGTGGGTAACCATGATTTTGGTATCAAGGTGTCAACCGACTCACTAGCGGGTGTAGTGACGTCAAAGGCATATGTTATTGGCGCGAATGAGGTTTCTAATACGGTGAATTCACTCGTCACGATACCTAAGAATGCAGTCTACAGCACAGAAGCTTGGGATGTTGAAGGGGATACGATAGCGTCACCGGATATTGGTAATAGCCAGTCCACCGCATTCATTGTCGACGGGATCCCAGCTGGTACCGTATCTTTGGATCTCACCGTCTTTTCTGAAGAAGATCGTGACTACATGGAGATCTACATTAACGGCTTTGAAGTTGGCGCTTTTGCAGGCCTATTATCTGGCACTGTTGAACTGCCAATGGCGAGAGCTAAAGACAATAGCTTCATGATTGCGTACAGCAAAGATGAGGTGGGTTCTGCAGGGCATGACAGAGTGACCATTAAGAACTTTGCTTATAGTAATGAGATTAAGGAGCTAAGCTTGGTGGAAGATCCAACTACCAAAAAGACAGGCGGTTCAATGGGTTGGTATTGGCTGGCAATGCTGTTGGGTGGCACGATGATGCGTAAGTCACTTTCGTTATCGAAGAGGAAAGGTACTCAGTAAATAACTGCGACTTATACCAATATATATTGTCTAGAATGAAAAAAGCCCAGCTTGAGGATATCAAGCTGGGCTTTTTAATTCTGTGTTGGCTTACTTAAGCGGCAGCCGCGAACTGAGCTAGAAACATCTCTTTGCGCTCGTTGAAGCGGTTTACTAGGTCGTCTACAGAAGCTTGGTCGTATGGCTTAAGGCCGCTTGCTACCATGCGCTTCACGCCTTTACCGACTACTTCGCCATCTTCTTTGAAATCGAAGTTCAGGGTCACGATGCCGCGCTTGCCTTCAACGTCAAAAGTCGCACCAGAGAATTCAACTTCTGGGTGAGAAAGGTCTAGGCGAGTAAACTCAACTTCCATGCTCTCGTAAATAACAAGAGGACGTTGGCAGTTGATCATCATTTGTTGCTCTTCCATAAGAGGAACCATGATGTGAGGGAAGTTCATACCAGAGAACTTAACGTAGTTCGTTACTACGTGCTCGATGAATGCTTGATCGTGGCTCTTCTCACCTTCACAAGACATGTGTAGGTACTCTTTACCATTTGCATCGATAAGTGAGCTCTCTTTTTCACTCTTGTTATCAACGCTTAACGCAATACCGTTACCAACCATACCTGAAAAATCAAAACGCATTTTTTGGCTGATGCCTTCTTTTTGCAGAAGAACCGCAAATAAAAGATCGCCAGGAACACAGAAGCGCTTGTTGTCTTCATCGTGAATTGGGTTGAAATCGCCAGCTACTTTTTTAGCAAAGTGGCTTGCTTGTTCACGAGTGAATTGAAATTGATTGTCTTCAGTAGAAAAGTAAGGTGTCAGAAACATAGTATCGCTATTAGTCATCAAATCTGGGGTGGATTATAGCTAACTAACTTCGATCTAATGGTCTATCCAGTTAACTTTGCTTATATATCAGTCAATTAGATAGATACGTTGGATGGTATGTGGCAGTTTTACAGGGGATATGGTGACTGGCTCAATGCAACAGGGGCTAATCGATAGCCCTTGTTTATATGACGTGTTATTTCACGACTTAAAAGCTACACAAAATACCTTCAGGCATTAAGTGGTTGTGCACAGACAATTTGAGCAATAAGTTAGCTTGCTCGATGTCCGGTGCGAAGTAGCGGTCTTTGTCGTAGAAGCTGACTTTTTCACGCAGGATCTGTTTCGCTTCTTCTACTCGAGGTGAAGAGAGGTTTGGCGCTCTAAAATCCAACCCTTGCGCTGCTGCTAAATACTCAACTGCCAAGATTCCACGAGTGTTCTCTGCCATGTCACGAAGACGACGACCAGCAAAGGTTGCCATAGAGACATGATCTTCTTGGTTAGCGGACGTTGGCAAACTGTCTACAGAAGCTGGATGAGCCAGTGTTTTGTTCTCACTAGCTAGTGCTGCTGAGGTAACCTGAGCAATCATAAAGCCAGAGTTAACGCCGCCATTGTCGACTAAGAACGGTGGAAGTTTACTTAGCGCGCTATCAATCAGCAGTGCCATTCGACGCTCTGACAAACTACCGATTTCAGCAATGGCTAAGGCTAGGTTATCTGCGGCCATAGCAACGGGTTCTGCGTGGAAGTTACCACCCGAAATGATGTCACCATCGTCCGCAAAGACCAGTGGGTTGTCCGATACGGAATTCGCTTCAACCATCAGTGTTTCTGCTGAGTTGCGGATCTGCTGTAGACACGCGCCCATCACTTGAGGCTGGCAACGCAGTGAGTAAGGGTCTTGAACCTTTTCACAACAAGTGTGTGATTCACCAATCTCACTCTTCTGGTCAAGCAGATGACGGTAAGCAAGCGCAGCGTCCATTTGTCCACGGTGACCACGAACGCGGTGAATACGAGGATCAAATGGGCGGCGGCTACCTAGCGCAGCTTCAACTGACATAGCGCCACATACTGTCGCAGACGCGAACAAGTCTTCTGCTGCGAATAGGCCTTCTAAGGCGAATGCGGTGGATGCTTGCGTACCGTTGAGTAGCGCTAAACCTTCTTTAGGAGCGAGTGTAATTGGCTCTAGCCCTGCGATCTTCATTGCTTCCAAACCAGTAATGATTTTACCGTTGTGACGAGCTTGGCCTTCACCAAGTAGAACGGTACTCATGTGGGCTAGGGGAGCGAGGTCGCCAGATGCACCTACTGAGCCTTTTTGTGGCACACAAGGGTAAACCTGCGCGTTCACTAGATCGATCAGGGCATTGATCACCTTGAGTCGAATACCTGAGTAGCCACGAGACAAGCTGTTAATCTTGAGCACCATCATTAAGCGCACGGTTTCGTCAGACATGAATTTGCCGATGCCTGCTGCGTGAGACAGCACGATACTTTTCTGCAGAACTTCGAGATCTTCTGGGGCGATCTTGGTGTTCGCCAGTAAGCCAAAGCCCGTGTTGATGCCATAAACAGTGCGGTCTTCAGCAATCACTTGTTCTACAACCTGCATACTCGCTTCAATATCTGGAATAGCAGCAGAGTCGAGTGACAGATTCACAGGGCTACGACTAATCTTGCGAAGTTCAGATAGGCCTAGAAGTCCTGGTTTCAGTAATAAATTCAACATGTTTTCTCCAGACATTAAAGGCGACGAAGTTCTTCGTTTAGCATAGGTAAATCAAGTTTCTGTTCTTTCGCACACTGCTTAGCAATGTCGTAACCCGCATCAGCATGACGCATAACGCCTGTCGCTGGATCATTGTGAAGTACGCGAGCAATACGTTGCGATGCATCTTCCGAACCGTCACAACAAATCACCATACCTGAGTGTTGCGAGAAGCCCATACCAACGCCGCCACCATGGTGTAAAGAAACCCAAGTTGCGCCGCCTGCAGTGTTTAGCAGTGCATTCAATAGAGGCCAATCTGAAACGGCATCTGAACCATCCATCATGCCTTCTGTTTCACGGTTCGGGCTGGCAACCGAACCTGAATCTAGGTGGTCACGACCGATAACCACTGGTGCTTTTAGTTCACCATTTTTCACCATTTCATTGAAGGCTTGACCCAAGCGTTCGCGATCTTTCAAACCTACCCAGCAGATACGTGCAGGTAGACCTTGGAACTGAATGCGTTCACGCGCCATGTCTAGCCAGTTATGCAGGTGAGGGTTGTCTGGAATCAGTTCTTTTACTTTTTGGTCTGTTTTGTAGATGTCTTCTGGGTCGCCAGAAAGGGCTGCCCAACGGAATGGACCGATGCCTTCGCAGAACAGTGGACGAATATAAGCAGGAACGAAACCCGGGAAATCAAACGCGTTTTCTACGCCTTCTTCCAGTGCCATTTGGCGAATGTTGTTGCCGTAGTCCACGGTTGCAGCGCCGCGATATTGCAGGTCTAGCATCGCTTGAACTTGAATCGCCATGGACTGCTTAGCTGCCTTAACGACCTTCGCTTCATCAATAGTGCGCTCTTGTGCGGCTTTCTCCATCGTCCAACCTTGTGGCAAATAGCCGTTCAGAGGGTCATGGGCAGAGGTTTGGTCAGTAACGACATCTGGCGTGATGTTGCGCTTTACTAACTCAGGGAACACATCCGCAGCGTTACCCAACAGACCAACAGAAATAGGTGTGTCAGACTCTTTAATGATAGCCATCGCTTCATCTAAGCTGGTGGCTTTCTTGTCTACATAACCAGTACGCAGACGGTAATCGATTCGTGATTCATCACACTCAACCGCAATCATTGAGAAGCCAGCCATGGTAGCAGCAAGAGGTTGAGCGCCACCCATGCCGCCAAGGCCACCTGTAAGTACCCATTTGCCTTTTGCTTCGCCTTGGAAGTGTTTCTTCGCGATAGCGACAAAGGTTTCGTAAGTACCTTGAACGATGCCTTGTGAACCGATGTAGATCCAGCTACCTGCGGTCATTTGGCCGTACATCATCAAGCCTTCTTTATCGAGCTCGTTGAAATGTTCCCAGTTTGCCCAGTGTGGAACAAGGTTCGAGTTAGCGATTAACACGCGAGGTGCGTTTTTATGAGTCGGGAACACGCCTACAGGTTTACCAGACTGAACAAGTAATGTTTGGTCGTCTTCTAAACGCTCTAATACTTCAACAATCTTGTCGTAACATCTCCAATCACGTGCTGCACGACCAATACCGCCATACACAACCAGTGCATGTGGGTGTTCTGCCACATCAGGATCTAGGTTGTTCATTAGCATACGAAGGGGTGCTTCTGTTAACCAAGATTTTGCGCGCAAAGTGGTGCCATGAGGTGCGCGAATTTCGCGAGTCGTGTCGAGACGAGGGTCACTGTTGTGGTGTTCCGTCATTTTGAAATTCCTTCTGTTTCACGTTATATCGTTGTAGTTGTATTTATCTATATAGCTGGCTTATTCACTGGCCATTGCACTGGCAATATCCCAACACAAACGAGCCGCCAATCGAGCCGTTTGGCCGTCGACGTCGTAGTCTGGGTTATATTCCGCAATGTCCGCGATAATGAGTTTCTCACTGTGTTTAAAAATCTGTTCTAGGAAAGGCGCGAGCGCTTCATAGCTAACGCCTCTTGCCGCAGGGGCGCTGACACCCGGTGCAGTTGCCGCTGGGAAGACATCGAGATCAATAGTGAGATAGAGGTAATCACACTCAGCCATGAATTTTTGCAACTTAACCAGTTGGGCAACTTGGTTTACTTGGGTGATATCGCGATCATGTTCGTACCACACACCAAGTTGGTCGGCTTTGTTGAAAAGCGCTTTGGTATTGCTGGCGGCACTTACACCGAGACACGCGTAATGAAATGGCCACTGATGTGTGTGGCAGTATTCGCTAATCTGATTAAAGGGTGTGCCTGAGCTTGGTTTGACGTCAGCGATGTCGCTTTCAAATTCACGAAGGTCAAAGTGAGCATCAAAGTTAACGATGCCTATCTTAGGTTTGTGATCTGATTGAGTTCTGTGAAGATGCTCAGCTAGGCCTTGGAAAGAAGCCCAAGCGACTTCGTGACCGCCGCCAAGGGTAATCACTTTGCTGGTGGATAGCGCATTGGCAATCACAGTAGCGCACTGCTTCTGGCTCACTTCTAATTGATCATCGTTACATTCGATATCGCCAAGATCAGCAATGCGTGTATCACAGTGCCAAGCCATATTAGCTAACGCTTGGCGAATCAAATTAGGTGCTTGTTTTGCGCCAACACGTCCTTTATTTCTTGCCACTCCGGCATCGCTAGCAAAGCCAACCAAGGCAACAGCGTTGTCAGTAAGCCCTTCATTTAAAACATTACTTTGTACTTGCGTGGTAATGTGATGAACACGAGTACCGAGCTCACCATCTTCAAGGTCATTACGCCCCGTCCACACAAAGTTGTGAGTGGTGGATACTGTATTAGTGCAGCTGGATTTAGATTGAGTCATGACAGACCTCGCCATTAACAATGCGCTTATGCAGGTGAGGAACACCAACTTGATAGCTTAAGTCGGCAGGGTGCTCGATATTCCAGATAGCCAAATCAGCAGAGTAACCCACTTCAATTTTGCCTCTGTTTTGCGACTCGCCAATGGCAGCGGCGGCATGGCAAGTTACCCCACGTAATGCTTCTTCTGGGGTTGTACCAAATAGGGTGCAGCTCATGTTCATCATCAGCGTTAAGTCCGCAAAGGGGGAAGTGCCGGGGTTTAAGTCGGTCGCGATTGCCATTGGGATGTTGTGCTCGCGAAGTAGGGCAATAGGTGGCTGTTGAGTCTCTTTCAAAAAGTAGAAAGCGCCCGGTAATAAGGTAGCGACAGTACCTGATTCCGCCAGTGCTTTTACTCCGGTTTCATCTAGGTACTCAACATGATCAACAGACAGAGCACCGTATTTCGCGGCAAGCGCACTGCCGCCCATGTTAGAAAGCTGCTCTGTGTGGCCTTTGATCGCTAGCCCATGTTCTTTAGCAGCCGCAAATACACGCTCAGTTTGTTCTAGGTTGAAGCCGATCGATTCACAGAATACGTCGACTGCGTCGGCTAGCCCTTGCTCTGCGGCTTTAGGGATGATCTCTTGGCATACCAGATCAACGTAACGATCGGGCTGTTCTTTATATTCTGGTGGTACAGCATGTGCTGCAAGGAGTGTGGTGGTGATTTTAATACGACGGTGGTTTTCTAAGGCTTTAGCAGCACGTAACATCTTGAGTTCATCATCAAGCGTTAAACCATAGCCAGACTTTACTTCAACGCTGGTGACACCACTTCTTAGCAGGCCGTCTAATCTAGGCAGCGCCTTCTCAACCAGTTCGGCTTCTTGTGCGGCTCGTGTCGCCGTTACCGTCGCTAAAATACCACCGCCTTGTTTTGCGATGTCGGTGTAGGAGACACCATTTAACCGTTGTTCAAATTCATTGGCACGATTACCAGCAAACACCAGATGAGTGTGGCAATCAATCAGCCCAGGGGTAACGAGCTTGTTTTTGCAGTCGTAGATGATGTGATCAACAGAGCGGCTAACACTCGCCGTTTCACAATGAAGTGACTCATCGCTTGAGTGTGACAGGGATACGATCTTACCGTTCTCGATAACGATATCTTGCGGGGAAGAAGGTTGATAACCGTCAGCTCCCGAGCTCATCGAGACCACTCGTGCATTTTTGAGGATCAAATTCATAATCACCTAGATCTTTGCTAAACAATAAATGTATATACAAATAAATAGGATAAATACTGACCCGAATCAAGTTGATGTTGCAAAAATGTGATCGGCGATCAGGATGATATTCTTTAATCTAAAACGATCTTAGAGCTTAATTTGTACTTAGAGCCAGGGTGGTAGAGTAATGCAAAGCTGATAAGGCGTTCCTTGCTCCATGTTCTTCTATTAAGAAGCAAGCAAGGTTCTGATTCCGTTAGCTTTAGTGCTTGGCGGATGTTGGAGTCTGGAATGATGGCTTCGACCGTGTGTTCAATCGCACTCAACGGGCAACTTTTGGAAAGGTATTCATTCGGTGTTGAGGTTGAAAAATCTTGTTTTAAGTATTGGGGAGCCGCTTGTGAGTTTACCCAGCGAGCTTCTAGCTGTATCGGTGTGTTGTCGGCGAAGTGGATGATTTCACTATAGAAGACTTCCGCATTGATCATCACACCTAACCGTGTAGCGGTGCTTTCATCAGCCTTGATACTGTCGTGTTTGATCACTTGGCTTGTGTAAGTTTGGCCACGGTCTTTGATCTCTTGTGCGATGTTGTTGATATCAAGTAGGGGAGATTGCGCTTTTTCCTCTGGCTCACACACAAAAGTGCCCAGTCTTGGTTTCCGAATTAGCTTGCCTTCAGACACAAGATCTCGAATGGCTTTATTCACCGTCATTCTACTCACGTTGAACTGCTCTGTGAGTTCGAGTTCGGTGGTGATTTGATAGCCAACCGGCCAATGACCATTGCTGATCTTATCGTCTATGAACTGTTTTATTTGCAGGTAGAGCGGCGCTTTCGACATAATGAAACCTTATTTGACTATACAAATAGAGTAACGGATTTTTTCACGATTTCAACATTTCCTCAGAGGATGTGAGCTTGTTCAACATAGATAGCGCAAATGTCTTGATTCTGTGGGGCAAGTGTCGCAAATTGTCAACACGCCCCAGTTAATCAAATAATTACAAAGAGAAAGGATATGTTTAAGAAATTAAAGGCCTCGCTAGGCATAGGTGCAGCTAAGGTCGATACCGTCTTAGATAATATTGAAGTTTTCCAAGGTGGCGAGTTGTCTGGCAACGTTCACATCATTGGTGGCGATGTTGAGCAACAAATCGACATGATTAACTTGGTTCTCAACACAGAAGTGAAAGTAGAAACAGAAGACAGCACCAGCTACGAAACCTTTTCACTTGGTCGTATTCAAGCTGTAGAGCCGTTTGTGATTCAACCCGGTGAAACTAAGTTGGTGCCATTTCGTCTTAAATTGAATGATGAGACGCCAGTAACGGCATTGAATGCAAAAATGAACCAGTGCCATGTTTGGGTAGAAACCAACTTAGATATCGGCTTCGCGATTGACCCTAAAGACCGTGATTTCATCTCTGTTCACCCATTACCAACAGTCGCGAAAATCATTCAAGGTGTTGAAGCTTCGGGCATGGCAATGGTGAAAGCAGACGTAGAGAAGGGCTACTTGAAAGGTAACACCTTCGCTTCACGTTCGGGGTGCTACCAAGAGATTGAATTTCGTAGTGGTGGCTTCATGAATAACAAAGAAATCGAGCTGTCATTCATCGTAGATGGTTCTGTGGTTCACTGCTTAGCCGAAATTGACCGTTCACTGAGCTTCCGCGGTGACCAATACATCTCGTTCACTCTGCCTGCGAACGCGGCTGACTCTGACATTCGCAATGCCGTTTCAAGAATCATGAGTGCGTAGTTGCCTCTCTGTTAGTCGTCGCTCTCTCCATTAATAGTGACAGTACAACTTCAAAGCCGAACTTAACTGTTCGGCTTTTTTGATTCTATTGTCTCTAATTAAATAAGATCTACCACTGATGCCGATAAGCCAATTGAAAGGCCACATCGGTCGAGTTGTCCATATTGAAGATGTTCTCGATGATGGAGACCTCGAGTGCCGAGCGTTTCATCACATAGCGATAGCCAAACATCATTTCATTGGCAGCTTCTGATAACTCTGTTTCCCCATAATCAGCGCCTTCATACCACCGGTATTCTATGTGCAATTCGTGGTTTTCAATGAGCGTTAGCTGATAGCCTCCCAGCCAAGACCATGTAACCTTTTTATGTATAAAGCTGTTCTCTGATTCTCGATTAGACTGGTTCGCAAAGCCGAAGCTCGAATAGAAGGTATTGATATCGAGTTGGTATGCATAGTTGAGTTGAGCGCTTTGTTCTGTGCTGCTTCCTTTAAATGCTCCGTTACTGACGTTGTTGTGGTAAAGCGAGACACCAACAGATAATCCATGGTTCTCTTTCTCTATGATTTGGTATTGGGTGTAGAGCGTCAAAGCGCTGGTCAGTGTGTCGCCAGAAAAGTCTCGGATGCTGATATCGTGCTCTGGAGCATAGATGTCGAATTGATGTCTGGCTTTTCGCTCTCGTCCGGCTTGGTCGATGCTAAACAGTTCATGGAAGTTGATGGTGATTTTGTCGAGGTGATTGTTGGCGGCGAAAAGCCAACGGTAATTCAGTTCTACTTGCCAGTCTGAGGTTAATTGCCATCGTAGCCCTGTTTGAAGTTGGTTTTGATAATAATCTAAATGATAGTCGCGGGAGTTAGCCCAGATACTGGCGGCTGTTAAAGAGGTAAACAACTCGAGTTTATCCTCTTCGAGTGCGAAACCAGAGCGAAGCATTGGAGTGAGTCGAACGGATTGCAGTGGCGCTTGGGTATAACTGATTAAGGGGCCGTAATCCTTATTGGCCCAAGCGCTCGGTACGCAGGCCGTTGTGAGCATTATGAAGGGCAGGGGTGATGTGAGCGATAGAAAAGCCCTTCGTTTTCCCATACACACCTCATCCTTATTTCGGCACACCTATATAGCTTAGTTCGAAATGAATAAACCGAAATAGCTAAATTGATTTGGCTCATTGTGAAAGGCGCTTCAAATTGTGGAAGCATAATAGAAGCGATTCGAGTCTGCATAAGCTGGGTAGCAAAGGGCGACAGAAGTGTAGGGAGATCTCCTCCGTCATTGTTATTTCATATTATTTCGTTACAATGCTCTGATACCCACGAGCGAGGCATCTGTATTTGCTTCTCCGTGGGTATATTTATTATGCATATATCCCCAATCAGCGTACTAGTTGATTGAAAGACATATATTAAACATTTTCATGTGTTGCTTGGTGTGCCTCAAGACGTGAATTTCCCTTCTTATTGCAATTCCTATTTACCATTCATACCCCTTGATCTAATCCTTTCAATACAATCGCTTAACAAAAAGAACGTCATTCAAAATATTTGGTGGATAGTAGCTCATAATGATTAGAATACACTTGCATTCATATTGGATTTGTACCAAATTTGTACCAAATATTTTTGGTGTAAATGAATGGCAATTACAGATGCTTGGCTAAGAGCCACACAAGGTAAGCCTTACAAAGGGCAACCCGAAGTTACCCATAGGGATGGCTTAGGCGTGCGTGTGAGCCCGAAAGGTAAAGTGACCTGGGTTTACCGCGTTACTTATCTAGGTAAAGCCATAAAAATGAAGCTTGGCGAGTACCCAGCTATGAAAATGCGCGATGCATTGCGCGAGCGTGAAAAGAAAGCTGAGCTCGTTATCTTAGGCATTGACCCAAGAATAGGCATCAACCCTTCAGATAAAGCTCTACCAAGTACAGTCGATGACCTAATTGACTATTGGGTTGAACACCATGGCAAACACAACGTAAAGCAGTGGCAAGCACTAGAGAAGATGTTTAGAACAGACATCAGTCCATATTTAGGCCAACGCCAAGCCAAACACCTCGAACTGACCGATTACATGCCAGTATTTCAAAAGGCTAAGATTCGCGTGAGTGCCAAGCATTCAGCAAACCTTATGTCGCGCTTTAAACAAGTGCTGTCTTATGCTGTTCGTCACGGTTTACTCAAATACAACATGCTTGCAGAAGTAAAAAAAACCGATGTAGGTGCACCAACAGACACCAAAAAGAGCAAGCAGACAGAAGCTGGCGTTAAAGCACTATGGAAAGCTATTGACGACATAGGTGTGCATGAGAGCAACAAAAACTTCCTGCGCCTAATGATGATATTTGCCAATCGTAGTAACGAGCTGCGTTTAGCGAAGAAGCAAGACTTCGATTTAGAGGCACTTGTGTGGACAGTACCAGCAGAAAACAACAAGATCAGGAAAAAGCAGGGCGGGGCAATTCGACGAGCGATTCCACCATTGGCAGAAGAAGTCATTCGCAATCAGTTCGCCATTTATCCTGATCTTGAAATTATGTTCCCACCCGTAAGAGTAGAAGCCGATAGGCCAATGTCTGAAAACCAGCCTGTAGAGTTTGGCCGTAAGTTAGCTGATGCGATAGAGGCGGCAGGTTTCCCTAGGACAACCAATCACGACATGCGAAGAACAGCTCGCAATATATGGGAAGCTATGGGTGTTCCTTTTCATGTGGCTGAAACCATGCTTGGGCACAAGGTGCACAGAGGGGTACAGAGCCACTATCTTGATTATGACTATCTAGAAGAGCAGGTAAATGCGTATGATCTTTGGACTCGAACCTTACTTTGTGCGTTCAAGTAAATACTTTGGAGAATCACTCATTGACTAAGAAAAAAGCGGCCAACTCCGGTGTAGTTGCTCTCAGTGGTTATGAATTCCAGAGAAATTGCGCATTGTTTTTACTGTTAGATAACTATGACTCTTTTAAGGATAAAGACTATTTTTTGTGCATAGAGCATTATGATGATTTCTTGTTTTGTTATAGAACCGCAGACTCTACGCAAGTTGAAAAGATTGAAGCATACCAAGCCAAGAAAAAAACGGGTGCTTTATGGACGATAGATTCAGCTATGGGAGAGGTTTTGGGCAAGATGCTTGAGGCTGGGCATGATCTTAAAAATGATCCTATTCCTAAGTCACCAGATTATGTACAAGAACTAACTTTTATCTCAAATACTGAGCAAGATTACTTTTACAATCCTAAAAAAGCTGAAATGGAACAAGGCAAAATTGCTCAGAAGGTGCTGATCAGCGAGGCAAATGAACTCATCAAATTTGATGAATTGCCACTGGATATACAAGAGAAGGCATGTAATTATATACAGTGTTTTTATGAAAAGTATGACCTGGATGATCATCAAGATGGTCTTTGCGATGTTCGATTCCAGTTTATTGAGTTGCAAAAGACTCCTCAAAGGCAAAAAGAAGCGCTGTACGGTCTGATGCAGAACAAGTTTCCACATATAGTTGATTCAAAGGCGGCTGTAGATGTGCTTTTGGAGCTTTTTCGAAATGTCGAGTATACATACAACCAAGGAAATGACGTCCAACTAATGGATACTTCTAAGAGAGTTGAAGGGCATGAGATTGGCAATACTTTGGTGATTCTTGACGAGAAACAGAAAACCTATGACTTTTGGAGGGATTTTTCCGCTGATTTTTCGAAACAGGTTAGTTTCCCTATAAAGGTTGTTTTGAAACCAGAGCAGCATATTTCAGATACGTTTGAGTTGCTAAAAGATATGAATAATTTCTCATACCAAGTAATAAAAAGCTATGTAAAAACTCATGACTACATGTCAAAAGGAACCTTGGGGGAGATGTTTAATGATTACTTAATTGATATTAAGAAATCACATCATACGAACTTAAGTGACGCAGATATTCTGTTGGCTATTTTATGCTCATTTGTAGAGCACTACTGCTAGGTTGTTACTATGATAATTAACTTTGAAAGTCTTTTTGTATTTACCGGAGATAAGAAGCTTTCTTTTTATGAGAGCTTTAATATTGGACCGAACCTGATTAGTGGGAGAAATACGTCAGGGAAAAGTACTCTTATGCAGAGCATGCTATATGCGTTCGGAATAAATGATGTAAAGGAAGGCCTGTACGAAATTCTATCCTATAATCCGACATTTAGGCTGGATTTTACAAAAAATTGGGGTCGAGTAAGTGAACGATATACACTTATTAGAGAAGCTGATGATTTGTATATCAAAGGTCCTGAGGGAACGACCATATTTTATGGTGTAGATTTTGATCACAGTGCTGAACATGTAAAACTGAAGAAGTACTTAAGTGAACAGTTTGGCTTTAATCTAATGTTAGAGCAAAATGGTGAGCTTAAGCATGCTCCTCTAGAGAGTATGTTTTTACCATATTATGTATCTCAGTCTGTAGGGTGGGTTTATGTTCGTGAGTCGTTCTCGAATCTCAATTACTACAAAGGCTTTAGTGAAGATTACTTAGATTATTACTTAGGTATTACTAATGATTTTGATCGAGTAGAACACCGTAGATTAACCAAAGTGAAGGACACCCTTTCTTCAGATATCAATAACCTTGCTAGGTACAGTAAAAAAGCTGACTTTAAGTTTTCTTGCTTAGTAGATGAAAAGTTTGGTGAGGATGCGAACGACTACCTCGTAGACTATCAAATTGTGATGCAGAACTTAATCGCTGAGCGAAACTCACATACTAAGTTAAGCAATGAAATCTCATTACTTCAAAATCATAAAAGTATTCTTAGAAGAACGAAAAATAATATTAAGAAGCAGAAGTTTGATGGAGTAGATAGATGTCCTTCTTGTACTCAAGTCTTATCCTACTCTTTGGAAGGGTTATACAGTCATTATCAGAAAGTAAATGATACAGAAAAACTTGAGGAAACAATCAAAGGCAAGTTGAAGAATAAGCAATCTGCCTTGAACACGGCTGATAAAAAAATAAGAAAATTAGAGGCTGAGATATTATCTACTTATGGTGAGTTGTTAGAGATCAAATTTGAAGGTGTTACTTTTGATGAGTGGCTTGAGAATAAAACGGATGTAAAGTTATATGCTCATATTCAAGCAGAAGTCAAAGAGCTAAGAGTTAAGCTTGATAAAGCAAAGGGCGAACTTAGTGCTATGAAAACGGAAGAGGAGACGTTAGTTGAGCGACGAGTTAAAGAGCGTAACTTTTCAACTCTCTTTAATAGCTACTTAAGAGAACTTAAGTTGAGGCCACTTAAGGAGAAGCGTTATTCAGAGCTCTATCGAATAAATTCATTCCCATTCCAAGGGGTTGAGCTTCATAAAACTGTTATGGCGTACCACTTTGCCCTTAATAAATTGATTGAAGCTACAGATAATATTCATCGCCTTCCATTTTTATTAGATGCTGTATTGAAAGAAGATATTGACCAGACTAATTTGGATTTGATCCTTAAATTTATTGGGAGGAACGTCCCTAGTGATACCCAAAGTTTTATATCGATATCAGAGCATAAAGTTGAAGAGATCGTGACAGAAAGGGAAGAAAAACCATTTGAAGCGGTTAAAGTTAGCGAAGTGAATAGTAGTTATTTCGCTAATAAGGCTAAAGTTATATACATTGGCCAAGGAGAAGATGAGAGAAGTTTCTTTACTAAAATGAGTCAATATGATGAAGAAATGTTGATGGATACACTAGATATTGTGAGCTGATGGAATAAAGTGTACAAATAAAGGGAAGCGCTAGCTTCCCTTCTTAAGTTCTCAAATCATCCCGCGCTCTTTCGCCCATTCAATGAACTCTTTGTAAGGACGTTTTCCTCTCATGCCTTTTACTGCTTTTGGGAAGCCAAGGTCTTGAGTCCAACGCCACAGCGTAGGCTGGCTGATCCCAAGAGTTTCACGAACCTCTTTATCACTGATGAAAAAGCGTTGTGTTGCTAGGTTTATCGTTGAATTAATCATTTTAATTTCCTCTATTAACTGAACTTTTCATATAAAAAACATAAAACACCGCACAAATAACGGCATAGACGGTGAAACTGATCATTGGGCAACTCCTTTTGCTGGTGGCATAATTCGTACTCGGTTCGTGGTGTGCCAACACATAGCATCACCATTAAACAAACCGCCTTGGCGTAACTTAGCGCAGCCTTGTGGTAGCTGTTCACCACATTTACCGCAGCAACCCAAATCGCTTTCTATCTTGGGCATCTCGGCATGAATACGATGAATAAGCGACTGCAAAGCTTCAACTTGGGTGTAAGGTTCCCTTGGGTAAGCGAAGAACTGGCATATATCAATAAGCTTTGTGATTTCATTGGGTGATAACGTCACTCGGATATCTTTATTGCGACTGGTTTTACGCTTACCCCTTAGGCGCTTGGCGCGAGCTGCTGCTTGTTTGCGTTTACGTTCCTTAGTCATTTTGCAGCTTTTCGCTTTCGAGCGGTGGCCTTCTTTTTTACTGGGGCAAGTAACTGACGAGCTTTTGCTAAACAAAAGTCGAAACACTTTCCACAACGGCCTCCGAACGAAGCGGTGGTTCGGTAGGTCTCAATCGCGAAATTACATGAACGAGTTGCTTCGTGGTGTTCGTAGCCTTCACCAAGTAAGATTTGATGAATCTTTTTATGGATAAACTCTTCCTGAGAGTTTCGAAGTAGGGGAGTCGTCATTACACAAAGTTCCTTTGGTTTCTGGGTGAAACCTGGCAATCAGTCTAAGTACTTGAAATTGGTGGTCAGCCAGTTATATACTGATTGCGAGGTCTAGGTTTGGTTATCTAAGTCTCATTGCACAAAGTAAGCCCTTATTGGTTTGGTCACCGATAGGGGTTTTCTCTTTTTCAGCCTTTCAAAATCTCATTTCATTCAATTTAGTGCTCAATTGGTCAGAAAGAGCGTTGAATTGATGGATCGTTTGGGCGTCTTCTTTTCCTACGCTTACTTCCAAATTTTCACACTTATCGCTTAGCTGAATGAGTTGTTCTAGATCGTCATAAAATGGATCGCTTTTTGGCATCTTTGCTAGGTAATGTTCGAAGCTCGTTCTATGTAATTGAATAGCTTTAGCGCCTTCTAGAGTTTTGTTGATGTCTGTAACAGATAAATACGTCATGGGTTTTCCTTTTTACTTTAGGTACATTGTTATTTATCGAAATGTACATTTAAGGTACTTATTATATTTGTCCTTGTAAAGTACATTTTTTGTGTTTTATTTGAATTTTACGAATTTAAGGTACAAAAAAGCCGCTATTGTGAGCGGCTTTCTTTGAGTGATTCTTTGCTACAAGTTCATAATGACTTGTTTTACATAGCCGACTATTCGGCAATTCCCACTGATTGGGATAGGGTCATATTTGGGATTCAGTGGGACCAAAAACTTATGTGGACCATCAATCTCTAGCTTTTTAATCGTTGCCTCTGGAGCATCATTAAGTGTCGCTACGACAATCTTTCCATTATCAGGGCAGTTGCATGGTTCAACTACTACAATGGAGCCTGCTGGTATCGACGGGGAACCGTGTGGATTGGTCATAGAGTTGCCCGTAACACGCATGGCAAAGGCTTCCTCACTGATATTGCTTGAGGTTGTTTGCCAGTCTAAATCCTCGTAAATAATGTCTTTAGAGTCGATTTTACCCCAAGAACCTGCTTGCACATGACTAAGAATAGGTACTCGTCTAGTTTGTGTTGAAGTGAATTGCGTCGACGCTTCTTTTAGCTCATCTTCAGTATGATCTGTATCTAACCAACCTTCTGGCATGTTGAAAGATTTCTCTATGTGCCGAGCAATTTTTGGCCCAATAGCACGTGTTGCGCCTTTTCCCATAAATCGACTGGCTTGAGTTGTAGAACGGTCAATTTTGTCTGCAAATGCCGTAGTACCACCAACTTTTTGAGCGAGAGCTCGTGCATTTTCTCTTCTAATATCTTCTGCAGTTTTCATTACATCTACCTGAGCATTTTTAACTACTTAGAACATGTTGTTACTTTAAAGTCTTGTTCCTAAAAGGTACATATCCTTGAAGGTACGTTTTGTTTGTGTATTATGTACCTAAGAGGTGCTTAATATGTATAAAGAATACTGGTGTCAGTTATCTGATACGCAAAGAAAATCTATGGCTAAGAAGCTAAAAACAAGTACAGGGTACTTACGTTTGGTGATTACTGGACACAAAATCCCAGGGGCTGCATTAGCAAAAAACTTACATGACATAACCAATGGAGAGGTCGATAAACATCAACTGAGGCCAGATATTTTCTAACATCATATTAAATTTTTTAGGTTAAGGCTGATCACCAACATTCTGGATAAACAACCAGTAAGGAATAACCATGCAACCTAGTTTAAAAAGCGTTATGCATAACGCGGTAGTCGCTTGGCGAAGTGACGCGACGAAAGAACAAATTGCAGAATACATTTCTCGTTTCTATCACAAGATGAAAATCTACGAGGAGGAAGACTGCCAAAGGGAACATCTTCTCAAAGTGCCGTCGGCTTTCAACAATCCAAACAACACTCAAAATTTATTTCGTTATGTCAGCAGAACAAGCACAGAGGCCAAAGCTAACGTGATGGATTTGTTGCCTGCAATTATTGCAGCAATGCCCAAAGCTAGGGCAACGGCTGCACTGAATCAGTTCTTAAACCCGCTTGGGTATTCAGTTGCTGCTATTGGTTCCAGTCAAACCATGGCGAACCGTGACCAACTACTCGCCGATTTTAGCAAAGAGTCATCTGAAGCACTCCGCTCGATACTTTTACTTGGTGAACATGCCACGTCTGACCAACTTCGTGATGCTTACCGAGAGCTACAAGAGAGCGCCGGCTCTCACGAGCCGTTACTTCAATACTTAGAAACATTGATGGCGCAAAAAGGCTGACCACCTGAATGCATTTAATAACCACGCGAATTAACAAAACAAGAGAACTTTGTGCAATGAGTCTTTCTTATCAAAATTACCACGGCCAAATGCTGTGGATAGCAAACAACGGCAATTGTCGTTATGTGGTGTCGCGCAATAAAGCGAAGCAAATCCTACAAACCATGAAGGCGAGGGCGGTTAAATGATCGAATTTTTAGATAGGCCCATCGCTTTTCATCGGCCATTCGTCAAGTTGGGTATCGGCATTACGGGCGCATTAATGCTAAGCCAAGCGATTTATTGGAGCCGAAGAACCAATGCTTCCGGTTACTTCTATAAAACTCAGGCCGAGTGGGAAGATGAAACTGGAATGACACGGCGCGAGCTAGACACTGCACGAAAAAAACTGCGTGATTTAGGCATTCTTGAAGAGAAAAAACAGGGTGTTCCGTGCCGTATTTTTTACAAAATCAATGAGCCAAATCTGGTTGCACAATTGCGCCATTCTAGTTTGGCGGAATGCGCCAAGCAGTGTAGTACAAATGCGCCAACCTGTGCTGCACAAAAGCGCCAAACTAAAACAGAGACTACACAGAGACTACCAGAGACTACTAACAATAAAGATCATGTGTCTGTGGTTGAATCTTGCTTTGATCGGCTTTGGGCCGCATACCCAACCAAGAAATCGAAGAAGAATTCGTTAGCAAAATTCAAAAGTATCGTGACAGCGCAAAGTGAACCTCCGGAAGTGTTCACCGAGATGCTCTGTCGAGATGTAGAAACTCGTGTGGCCAATCGACAGTTTGGTTTCGATAAGCTGCACCTAACGACTTACTTGAATCAAGAACGATGGAACGACGACCATGAAAAGACTCGAACAAGCCAGACTGCACCAAAAAATCGAGTCGAGCAATACAACGCAGAGTTGCTCGAACGATACGGACACACTGCCACATCGATTGGGCGACAAGGTAATTCTTTTGAATCTGGAAGATTGGATCCAAGTCAAATTTGTGGAGGCTTACGGGACGAAATGGCCGTATCAGGCACTACCATCGACTTGGACTCAAGCGATTACAACGATGTCGGTCAGTGAGATTCGTCGTGCAGTCAATCAGGCTTTGTTGGAAGGGGGGGGATGGCCACCAAGCTTGCCAGAGTTTGTGTCTATGGGACGTGAAGAGTTGGTTGATATTGACGAGGCATTTATTCGAATGCTGCGTTGTGAACCCAAGGGGGATATCGAGTACTGGACATCGCAAGAGGTGGGTTTTGTTTGTCGAGGCCTGCTAAGCGAACGTGAGGCTAGAGTGAAGTTCCGAAAAACGTTGAAGAAGTACGCAGATAAAGCCAAGGATGGCTCGCTCCCCTCAAGGAACGCGATGCGTTTGACCGATAAATCTAAGGTCAAACCACTTAATGAGATTGAGCGCCCTAATCCTAAGAAGTTTCGAAAGAACTCGGTATTTGCAAGGGTCGCAGCTCTAGGAGCGAGGGCATAATGCAAATTGAAAAGCTCTTGGCAAAGTTCAATGTAAAAGGGATCACCTACGACCTCTGTTCTGGCGGTAAGGGGGGACTTTCTCAGGATGAGCAGCTGGCAATCGTTGGTCTAGCCTGGAAGGAAGCACCAGTAGGTTTTTTGGTGTTATTCGTTGAATATTTGCAAGATAGACCTGCACTTAAAAAGCTTTACCAAACCACCTTACAGGAAGCCAACACGCTGATGGATACATGGCGCGGTCCATATCCCGATAGAGCATTGGAAGCGTTAGTCAGGACAGCTATTGCAGAAGCGACCCAGCAGTTTGGCCAAGTCTGCCCTGAATGTGATGGTAGCGGTAAGTACATTGCGAAGAATCGAGCAAGAAGAACTTGCCCATGCTGTGATGGTGGCCGCATAGGCTGGACGCAAGAAACCCGCTTCGCTTACTTCTGCCAAACTTTACCTGTTACCTTCTCACGATTTAAGAAGTACGAGTCGATTCTAGGAAAATTGGTTAAATGCCTGGTAGATAAGCGCAGTGCAGCCGTTTTAGCATTGCAGGGTAGGTACGATCAAGAAGAGCAGATGGTAAAGTACTAGCAGTTGAGGCGTAGAGCGTAAGGTTAACCCCAACCTATATAGTGAAATATGTTTTTTATAGTCACGGGGAATGTAATAAGTATATGAAATATAGGTTAATTTGGTGTATGATATTCACGTGACTAGTACTTTGGTTGCATATTGTGATTTGTATTTGTCAACTGTGACTTTACTAGTGAAAACCTGCTATTTTCTGTGGTTGACTTATGTGTTTTTTTATAACTACTTGTTTTATAAAGGTTATGTTGATGTTGTTTATCAGGTTTTTACTTTTGTTTTTTGCTATATATTCTCCATTTACAGTGGCGTTTGAACATCCAGCCCCATTTAAAATCAAAGCAATTTATGTATCTTCTCCTGAAAACTTTCATTTTAGGGTTATATCGGAACGACCAGATTCTTGGCATTGTCATAACGGGCCATTAAATCCAGCATGGTCATATATCAACAATTCTGACCCTGGTAGTAAAGCAATGATGTCTGCATTATTAACAGCTTACGCCGCTAATAAAACAGTTACGTTAGTAACTATAGGCGTAGATACTGATGTTGGTAGGAAATGCAAGATCATAGAGTTTCAAATTGGCGGCTAAAAATAGTGCATAAAGTTAATGTAGAGCGTTTCTTAATTAGCGTTGACTTCTATTTTTGCGAATTAGATTTCATCTAAATAGTTGTTCTTATGCAGAGTCGCTCCACACACTCTTAATTTATGTATACCTATGTGATCGGGTTTCTTTGTAAAATTATCTAGTTTTATATTTGTTTTAGTTGTGGCATAAGCCTCACTATTAAATCATTAACTGAAGGGAAATTTAAGGATTGAAATGAAAAGTTTTATAGCTCTTACTCTTGTCATAGCTGCGTTCTCTACTTCTGCAGCATCACAACATGGAAAGGTGATAGGTTATATTCCGTATTCTGTCGGAGATAAAGAGGTGATCATATTTAAAATCGAAAACAATGTTAGTAAAGGGTGTAATGTTACAGGACGCTTTGCTATGGACAGCTCTTCTCTTAGATATAAAGCAACATTATCTTCAATTATGTCAGCGTATCACTCCAAAACTCCTATCAGGGTCAATTATTTAGAAACTTGCAACTCTTGGGGTAATACCGCTGATGCGAATTTTGTTTGTATAGGAGATATAAATTGTTAATCAGAAACTCTACTTGGGTAATTGATTTTATCGAATTACCTATTAAATTAATAAATTAGATTTGAGTTGAGGGGGAGTTATCAGTTTAATGTTAAGTTTATTAGACAATATGTTTCTGATTTCACAAGTTACTTTAATACCTGCATTGTTCCTTTTGTGTTTTTTGATACTTAGGAAAGGGTTTAATGGATATCAAGTCTTTCTAACCTTACCTATTGTGATATTTTTCATAATATTGAATTTTTTTCCTTTTTTTGCAAGGGTTAATATTGTTGAAATATTAAATGAAAATGTTCTCATAATTGATGATGGTGGGCGCTTTAATAAAGATGAGTTAATAAGGGAGTTAAAAGGCCTACATTTCATAGCTAGTGAAAACTCACATCCTGTAGGTGATAGGATAACTATAAAAATAATTACTGATAAAAAAAGAAAAAAAATTTTTCTTTTAAAGGACTCATTTAAACCTGGGCGATACTGGTTGTATGACGAAGATTATAGATACAGCACAAAAAATAACATCGGATTTATAAATTTAAAGGAATGAAATGAAAATATTAATACTATTATTATTGGTGATTTCAACATCATCAATAGCGGGAGTATCAATAGATGGCAGGTTTGATGATTGGGAAAGTCTATCAAACGAGAAGGATTCATATTTTACTCAAGTGAAAAATGAAATTGATTATGTTCATATTGCTTTTTCTCAACCAAATAATTCGGGATATATTCCGATAATAAATGGAGATACGACATTCTTTATCCCTATTACTGGGGAAAGATTTGTTACATATTTAAAGTTTGGAGTTAATATTAGAACCGGAGGGTCCAATGACCATGATTCACAATCCGACTTGAAAATAACTCTTAATAATGGTGTTCCAGATTTTAAATTTATATCTTCAATTAATAATAACTATCTTAACGATATAAAATACAAGACTATCAATAATGATGGGTTGCAACTTACTGAAATTACAATACCTAAAAGATTATTTGGGAAACACACAAAATTTCAAGATGTAACAGTTATTAGTCAATATAAGAGTTCCATCTTCCCTAATTCATACAGTACTGATTCAAGGATTTCTTCTATGTCTAGAAAGATTAATAGTATGAAAGACTTTTCAGATTATACCATTACTGTAGGGGGGTCACTTTCTGGGTTTGGAGCTAATGCAGCTTTTGGGTTAGCAGCGGACGACTTTGGACTTGGAGGATATTTTGATACAACCGCGGGAGATACAGATTTTGGGATTTCTTTAGATGTTGGGCTTTTCCAGGGAGATGTAACGGACCTAAATGGTACCACTATAGGAGGTTCAGTGCCTACTGGGATTGGGCTGAAATATGAGCATCCGGTAACAGGCGATCCATCAGGCGCTGGTATAACGCTTTCTTTTGGAATCAAAGGAAATTATGTAGATGTGCCTGATATGCAAATAACATATGGTCAAGCAGGCTATATTATAACTAACGATGATGTTGTAGATATGTTCGAATCAAATTCTTCTGGAAATAACAATCAAGGTAATGATTGGAGCTCGGATAATGATTCCTGGGGACATGATGATGATCACGGGCCTAGTTATGGCGGCAATGATAACCATGATTGGTCACATGATGATGATGATAATGCAGGTTACTTTGGCTAGGATGTTGTAGCTATCGTTTGTTTAGTGTGGATTAAAAGAATTTTTCTATTTGGAATGTGACTTTTTATCGACTAAAAGTAAATAATCCACAGTTAATTTTCAGGGAATATTTTAATAATTTTCACCTGGGCTAATAACACTATTTACTTTAAGTATCTCCTTTTAGATGAGGCAGGAAGTTTGTCTTTCAAAAAGGTTAATAAAAATTAATCAAATTTAGGTAATTATGAAAAAATTATTTTTTTTATTATTTTTGTTTTCGAGATTATGCTCAGCAAGTGAAGCCAACCCTACTAAAATAACTCAGGTTTTATCAGGCCCTTCATTTGGTAAGCAAGTTCTAATCACCCTAGAAGAACAGCCTAAAGGAATACCAGCGTGTCATAGCAACCAATGGTATAATTATTTTTTTGATGGAACTACACCCGAAGGTAAAATTACTTTAAGCATGGTTCTAACAGCTTACGCCTCTCAAAAAAAAGTTTGGGTTGCCGGAATGGACAACTGCACATTAAGAGGTGGCGTTGAAAGTTTAAAACATATTGTACTAAAATAAATTATTTTTGGAAAATGTAATTTATTTTATATAAGTAAAATTTTATTGAATTTATTTTAAGTGAAATGGATAATATATAAGGATGCATTATAATGTATAAAATCGGAAACCAATCTATTATGATTAATTCTCTTGTAATGGGTTTATTATTTAGTCTTTGGTCATCTTGGGCTTTCTCTAGTACTTACGTAGCCGGAACAAAAACTACGATTCGAGGTATTAATTCTTACAATAGCGAAAATGCAGAGGGCGATATAAGAATTCTCGTAAATGATATTGTCTCAGGGTGTGAGTCGGGATACTTTTTGACCAGTGAGAATGTAGGAATAGGCAGAACCCTTAGTATAGCTTTATCAGCATTACATACTGGTAGTGAGGTTGTTATAGACGGTTACAAAGGAGTTCCATGGAGGGCTTCTAAGAAGTCTACTTATTGTGAAATTCATGCGATTAGAATTGTAAAGTAATTGAATTGCAAGGTTTGATGTAATCATATTTTTGTATTTAATAATACAGCTCATACGATACCTCGGTATTAGTGAAAGAAATATTCTCTGCCTTAGACTTAAGGTGGAGATATATTTAGATACACAAGTGGCGAATTAAAATATAAGTTGTTTAATCGATTGACTTCCCCTAAAAAAAGTGCGATAAAAATACTGTGCAAGACCTCGTCCATTCGGCGGGGTTTTTTCGTTTCTACCGTTTATAACTGACAAAGCACCCGTATTCATGTGAAAGCCGGGTGCTTTTTTGTGAGCGCAATATGCAAGAGAAAATCAGTTCTTTCGTTTCATACGTGAGTGCTCTGGCCTATGCAGGCTTTGGTGCATTGACTTTGCAAGATTGGGTTAGCGTCATAGGTTTGATTTTTGTGATAGTGACTTATTTTACTAACCGGTATTACAAAAAAAAGATCGTAGAGATAATCAAAGCGAATCCAGAAAAAGCGGTGAAAGTTTATGCGAAGCGCGATCTCTAAGGGGGTGTGTTCAGTCGCTGTCGTGCTCGCGCTTGCTTTTAATTTAATTTCGGATTTGCGAACTAGCCAACAAGGCTTAAGGCATATTGCCAATTTTGAAGGGTGTCGAACTCAAGCTTACCGATGCAGCGCTAAAGTCTGGACTCACGGCCTTGGCCATACTCAAGGAGTCAGGCAAGGCGATACTGTGACCCAAGAGCAAATCGCCCGTAATTTCATCGCTGATGTGAAAAGTGCCGAAAATTCTGTAAACAAACACCTAACCACTGACGTTACTCAAGCTCAGTTTGATGTCCTGGTGAGCTTTGTGTTCAACCTTGGCGTTGGCAACTTTAAACGTTCCACCATGCTTAAGTTATTTAACCAAAACCAACCTTTAAAAGCGTGCCTCGAATTTTCACGTTGGGTCTATGTTAACGGCAAAAACTGCAGGGACCCTGATAGTCAATGTTCAGGGGTCGTGAAACGTCGCGAATTAGAACAACAAGTTTGTTTGAACGGCTGGTAAAAAGGAGAGGCTTTATGAACTTCTCTATCAAAAGTGCTTTGTTGATAGGTTTGGTTATTTTGTTGCTTGGTAGCTTTGTTTTCTCTGCGTATCTACTTGATTTAACCAAAGTGCAGGCAAAGCGCTACGGTGAGCTTCAGGGGCAGTTTCAAGACTCATTGAACAAAAATAAATCACTGTCTATCACCGTTAAAACCTTAAGTGATGAAGTTAGGCAAGCGCAAAGGGCCGCTGATGTTTTGCTGCTAGCTAAGGACGCTCGGAATGCTGAAACGATTCGCACAGTGATCCAAATAAAAGAGGTACTGGTTCATGAAAAATGTGCAGATGTGCCTATTCCTGATGCTTCTGAGTGGTTGTACTACGACTGAGGTCATCACTGAATACCAAGACCGGTTGGTGCTTCCTCCGGCGGTGTATCTGACTTCTTGCACACAACCTTTTACTTCTCCGCCTAAAACCTACGGTGAAGCGGTAGAGCGCGACCCGGTGTGGTTAGAAGCTTGGCGCAATTGCGCTGACCAAATCGAGCATTTACGTAGTTTTTATGGCTACGAGAGTGCGATAACAAATATGGGCGAATAACACTGACTACTTTGGTGGTCGTCATCCGTTATTGTCCGTAATTCATTTCTTACGAGGGCTTGACACACGGAGAGGCGAGACTCATTCAGAGGGCTTTCAATGAACAATGAAAAACGACTTTGGAATTTGACCGAGTTGGAAGCGTTCGATTATCACCGCTCTACGATCCGAAAAAAGCTTAAGTCTGCAGGTATTGAGCCAATCGCCTACAAAGGCAATATCCCCCTTTACGATGTGGTTCAAGTTGCCCCGTATTTATGTAAAGCAATGATTAAAGAAAGTGATGCTCCGGATTTAATGGGTTTTAAAACGGCCGCAGAGCTTAGGGCTTATATCCAGTCGGAACGTGAAAAATTGGCGCTTTTGAACGAGACCGGTGAATGTGTGGATAAAGCTGACTATGAGCTTGAAATCGGCACTTGCCTTGCCAGTGTGAAGAGTTTTAAAGAGAAAGTGATCACTCGTGTTGAGTCTGCGATAACCAGTGCCACCCCGCAAGAGCTTGAATATTTGGATAAATTATTGAATTTCGATTTGAAGGCAATTGCAGATGAGCTTGAAAACGTTTGATCCCCGTTTAGGTGTTCAGTTTGCGGACGCCGCAGAAATAAGAAGAAAGTTGGCTTATTTGTGTCGACCTGCCAATAAAAGTCCTGTTCTTGCCGCTGATGAAGGTTTGTGGATTTCTGATGGGACGGATGTGACGAAGTTCTTATCGAGTCAAGTTCCTTACATTAGAGAGCCGATGGAGTGTTTATCGCGCCGTATTTACGAAGCGGTGATTTTAATGGGGCCAGCGCGTTCAGGTAAAACTAAGGGGCTGGTTGAAGGGTGGATTAATTATACGGTGACGCAAGACCCTGGCGATATGTTGCTGATCTATTCTACAAAAAAGAAAGCAGAGAGTATGTCTAAAAAGGATCTTGCTCGTTGCTTTGCTGCGACGGAAGAGATCAACAAGCTACGAACCGGTCGGAAATCCGACGATACGCTCACGTTTAAGCACTTTCTTAATGGGATGAATTTGAGTTTGGACTCTGCGACCGAAAGCAGTTTATCTGCCGAAACGTTCCGTTACGCCGGTTGTTCGGATTACGATCGGGCCGATGATGGCGTAGGGCAAGAAGGGAGCAAATTTCAGCTGATGCTTAAGCGGATTCAGAATGCAAAGTCTTCTGGGATGGCGATGGCAGAAAGTTCACCAGGGCGTCTCGTTCGCCAACCTAAGTCACCGGCAGAGCTCGGCCCTCATGAAGCCCAGCCGTGTGGGGGAATTGCTCAGCTCTACAATCAAGGTGATCGTCGGCGTTTCTATTGGCAGTGTGATGATTGTGGTTTTTGGTTCCTTCCTGATTTTGAAACTTTGCATTGGGAAGACAAGTATTCAGATCCTCAAGATGTGGCCAAGTCTACTTATTGCCAATGTCCACGTTGTTTGCACCGTATTGATGAGCACCAAAAACAAGAAAAAAGTTTAGCGGCCCGTTGGTTTCGTGAAGGGGCGGTGGACTCGTTTGGTGAAGAGGTCACGGATGAAGACAAAATACGCCAGTCTAAATGGGCGTCGTTTGGGTTTGAAGGTGTCGTAGCGGCCTACCAGAGTTGGGAGAACTTAGTTTATCGTTATCTCACGGCTCAAACCTTGTATGAAGAGAGCGGTGATGAAGATTCTTTGATGTCTTTTTATAACATTGATGTTGGCCGTCCTTATATCTTACAAATCGAAGGAAAAGACATTGGTGTGCATGAGCTGATGGAAAAAGCCAAAGGTAATCCTTATTTGCGTGGTGTGGTGCCTGTTGGTGGTCGCTTCTTGATCATGAGTATCGATGTTCAAGGTGGAAAATCCAATGCTCGGTTTGTGGCTCAAGCTCAAGTGTTTGGCGAAGGTCTGCAACGTTGGGTGATCGACCGCTTTGAAATTTTAACGACACCACATCGAAATGGTGATCGTATTAACCCTGCCATTTACGCGGAAGATTGGGACCTACTCATCGACCAGGTGATCAAGAAAACTTACCCCGTTGCCGATGGCAGTGGGCGAGTCATGAAACCGATATTAACACTGTGTGATTCTGGTGGTTCGGCTTCTGAAAAAGACGGTAAGAAAACTTCAGTGACCGATTTTGCTTATCAGTTTTATAACCGCCTTAAAGCGAAAGGGTTGGCCCATTTGTTTCGACTTGTGAAAGGGGCCAGCAACAAAGACATGGATTCACTGATTAAAGAATCTTACCCAGATAAGCGCAGCAAACTGGCGCATGGTGAGATCCCTTTATTACTGCTGCACACCAATCGACTAAAAAACCGTGTGGTGGCCAGCTATTCCCGTGAAGAATTTGGCTCTCGGTATTTCCATTTGCCCGCCTGGGCGGAAAGAGAGTGGTTTGATGAACTGACGGCGGAATTCATCGATGAAAAAGGCCAATGGATTTGCCCTGATAAGACGAGTAACGAAAGTTTTGATTTATGTGCGTATGCCGAAGCGGGGATGCACTTTCTTGGTGGTGATGACATCCATTGGGAAAGCGCACCCCCTTGGGCGTCTGAATGGCAGATTAACCCGAATGTGATTGATGCTGACTTACAGCCTGTTTTCGAGCGCAAGCCTAAGAAACGTTATAACCACTCAAGAGGTATTTTCGGATGAGTTTAGTGATACCGACCAATCAAGAACGTTTGCAGTGGTACCTCGAAGCCGAACAGAAAATCTTACAGCAACAGTCGGTGAAGACGGCAGAAGATGAAGAGTTGACCTTGGCGAGTTTAGCGACGGTGCGTAAAGAGATAGAGCGTTTGCAGCGCCTTATCGCTCTGCAAGTTCAAGGGGGACGACGCTCTATGATACGGAGAAATTATCTTGAGTAGCCAAAACTTGCTCGACAAGATCGTGGCCATATTCAGTCCTAGGAAAGGGTTGGAACGTGCCTACGACAGACGGCTTTTGAATAAATACAATGCAGCACTTTCCCGTAATCCGCACACCAAAAAGACAAATAAACAATCAAAAGGCGATGCCAATTCGTTGAACAGAGGCGCGAAAGCGGTGTATCAACGTGCCCGACATATGGATGAAAATAACCCGTTTGTTACGGCCATTTTGGATGAGCTTTGTGCCAATGTGATTGGTCCGAATGGCATCATGGTGGAGCCTCAGCCTCTAAATCACAAAGGGGAAGTGCATGTCGAATGCGCTCAGGCGATCATGACCTGGTGGGAGAACTTTTCTTTAAATCAAAACATCGATGCTGAACATTCTCGCGCGGAAACGGAGTGGCTTGCGGGTCGAACATGGTTTCGTGATGGCGAGGTGTTTTGTCGAATGTTCATGGGTAAGCACAGTGATTTGAATTACCCAACAGAGACGCCCTTTGCGGTGCAACCCTTTGAGCCTGATTTTATTCCTTCCCACATAACGGAAGCTGAAGGTGGGCTGTTTGAAGGTATCAAGCGAAACAAGCTCGGGCAGGCTGTGAGCTATTTGATTCAGAGAGACTCAAGAGGGTTTGAGTTCGTTGATGTCGATGCGCAGTTTGTCTGCCATTTAAAGTTTACTCGGCGTTTTCATCAAAACCGTGGCATTTCCCTTTTGCATTCCATTTTGGATTTGGTCGATGACATCGAAGATTACGACCGATCTGAGCGTATTAGTGCCCAGATAGCGAGTCGTTTTGCTTATTACATAAAACGAGATCCGACATTGAATTCAAATGCAACGGACGCGTTTGATCGCGGCGGCGATTTGTTTTTAGGGATGGGAAATTCGTTTGAACTGGCACCCGGTGAAGATGCAGGGGTGGTGGAGAACAACCGAAAAGAAACCATGAGCAGCCCGTTTCGAAATGCCCAGCTTCGATTAGCCAGTGGTGGCGCAGGAGTGAACAACTCTAGCGTCACCCGAGACTATAGCAACGGCAGTTATTCCGCTCAGCGCCAAGAGTTAATCGATTCGTTCAGTCGTTATCGAGTGTTGCAGCGAAAGTTCGTTTTAGGTTGGACTCGTCCACAGTATCGACATGCTTTGCAGATGGCGATGTTAGCCGGTGAAGTCAACATCCCCGCAGGGGTTAAGCGAGACTCTATTTTTAATGCGATCTATCAGGCGCCAGTGATGCCATGGATTGACCCTAGCAAAGAAATGGTAGGCGTCGAAAAAGGAACCCGTTTAGGTTTGCATTCCTTAAGTCATGCACAACGTGAACGTAATATTAACCCGTTGTCGACTCGTCGCGAAATTCAATCTGAACGTCAACAAATGAACGATATGCACATCGTGAGTACGTCGGACCCTGCTCATGCGGTGAAGCTCAACAATCAAAAAGAAGAGGCAAACAATGCCAAAACCAAAGAATAGCTGGTACACGCTTAAGAACGAAGCCGATGTGATTAAGATTTGGGTGCATGGAGATATCAGTGCTTGGGATATTGATGCAATGGAAATCATTGCGGCGTTGCAAGTGGCCAACAATAAAGAGGTTGAATTGCGAATGCTCAGTGGTGGAGGCAGCGTTTACCAAGGTCTTGCAATGTATAACGCACTGAAGGCGCATAAAGGAAAGGTGATGGGCATTGTCGATGGCATGGCCGCGAGCATTGCGACTTATGTCCTGCTTGCTTGTGACTCTATCCGTATGCCTGAAAATGCCATGTTGATGATCCATAACCCTACTATCGGAGCGTGGGGCGGTGAGAAGGAAATCAACTCAGCGTTTCAACAGTTGCAAGCGGCGACCAAGACCATTTCTGAAGCGTACGCTGAAAAGTCGGGTCAACCTCTTGAAGAAGTACTGACTGCCATGGAGAAAGAAACGTGGTTCACCGCGCAAGCCGCTAAAGAGTGGGGGCTTGTTGATGAGGTGGTTGAAGCGGTTGACCTTAGTAACGCATTACAAAACCTCGATGAATCTGATTTTAAGAATTTCAAACAAGCGCCAGCCGAGTTGATGAATTCGCTAACGCAACTGGTGAATGAACCGACACCTTTAGCAGCGTCTGCTCAGCCAAATGAACCTCAAATAGACAAACCTAAGCAGGTAAGCGACATGCCGAAACCAAATGAAGAATTACAAAACGCTGTAAAAGCAGAGAACCAACGCCAAGCAGATATTCGTGCGTTGTGTGCTCAACATAAAGTCAGCGAGGCACTCACCAATGAAATGCTGGCTGACTTATCGTGCTCAGTGGGACAGGCATCCACTAAGATTTTAGAAAGTATTGGCAGCCAATCAGCGGCAGGTCAACAAGAGCCTGAAGCGAATTTGACGGCTACGCACATGAGACTTGGCAACGGTAACCATGTCAAAGAGGAACTGCAAAATGCGTTGAATGCACGTTGTGGTGTTGAGGATTTAAAAAAAGACAACGCGTTCGGTCATGAGTCATTACTGAATATGGCGCGCGCTTGCCTCGATGTGAATGCTCGAAGCGCGATCACCAAGAATGAATTGGTGAACCGAGCGTTTAACTCCGGTGATTTTGGCGACATCATCACTGAAGGTATTCGAACCGTGATGCGCGATGAAGCGCAAGCAAGAGCTCCGATGTGGCGTGAACTGGCTAACGTAGAGAACCTGACGGATTTTCGTGAAACTGAGTTAGTGATGGTTAATGACGCGCCGGACTTGATGAAAGTAGCGGAAGATGGCGAATACAAAGCGGCGATCTTAAAAGGCAGCGGTGAGCGCATTCAGCTTGCGACCTTTGGGCGTGAAATCCAGTTTACTCGTCATGCCATCATTAATGATGAAATTGGCTTAGTGGCGAAGGTGCCTCGTAAATTCATGCAGTCCGGTTATCGTCTGTCAGACAAGCTGATGTTTAACGCTATCCTCGCAGGCAAAATGGCCGATGGTGGCAATGTCTTTAAAGTAGGTGAAGATAAAGACTGGGGTAACTTTATCAATGACATTCCAGCAGGCGATTACGCGGCGATGATTATGGCTCTGCATAAGGTATTTGCGACAGCAACCACCATCCCACTCAGTGGTGAAGCAGGGCAAGGCGATGCGTTAGATCTTCGTGGTGAGGTTCTGATTGCGAGTCCAGACCATGCCTCAATGTTTGAAGCGGTTTTGAATACGGCGAGTAAACCGGATGCCTTTAACCCGGCTTATAGAAAATTCGGTAAGGTGATTGAAACCGCGCGTTTAGGCGAGGTGAATGGCGCTCTGGCACTAACAGGTAAAGACTTTGATACCGTAGTGATGGGCTTCTTAGATGGCCAGCAAGACCCATGGCTAGAAACGGGCGACGGTTGGAGCAGCGATGGTGCCAAGTTCCGCATTACTTACGACTTAATGTCGAAGGTATTGGATCGCCGTGGTATTGCCCAAGCGACCTTTGGGTAAAGCTTGGAAGAACAGTTTGATTTGATTCACAGGGTGAGCATTGCTCGCCCTTTTTTAATGGTGACAATATGCGTTTAAGCGATGGGAAAAAGATTGTGGCGACCGTGCCAACGGGTGGTTTTAAGAAAGATGTCCCTTGTCTACTTGGAGCTTTATTAGTGGTGCCCAACTTTACGGCAAAAGCTGGTGAGATGGTGGTGTGTTACACACAAGGTCATTTTGATGGCCCGATTAAAGCCGGTGATAGCGTAAGCTTTGCATCCGAAGCGGCTTACTTTAAAAACGGTGAGTTTACCAAGACAAAGCCCACGGCATCGGGGGACGTATCTCAACCGGTTGGGGTGTTCATTGATGGTGGGGTGCTTCTGACTGGCGGTGTACTCACTGAGTTTGTGACTAACGACTCGTGATGAGTGAGTTTGAATCGGCTCGGCGTCTTATTCGTCAATCTATCCAACGTTGTTTTGGTCGTCCTCTTTTTTTGATGACACCACAAGGAAAGCAGATTGAAGTGATCGGATACATCCGAAGTCACGAGAAGGGCGTGAATCAAGTGTATTTACTGGCTACGGATTCTGAGCTCCCTGAAAGCTGTACTTTGCTTTATCGCGATAAACGGTACCGGTTAGTTTTTGATACAGCGGCTAAAAGTCCCAACGGCACGAGTCAGCTTATGAGGGAATATGTCCTGGTATTCGATCCCCAAGGTGCGCAGCATGAGTGGTCTGAATTTTAGTCGTTCCCAATTGCTTTTAGATACTGAGTTTATTCGTCGTTATGAAGCGTTTTCAGAAGAAATTCCGAAAGCAGTACTTCGCGCGGCTTCGCTCACCTCTCGATGGTTACGAGGGGTATCGATGGCAGAGCTTGGCTATGAGCTCAGTATTGATAACAAAGCGCTGCGTTCGCGATTTCGAGTGTACAAAAACGGTCGCGTGTCGAAGCTGTGGATTGGTGTTCGTGAAATTGGTGTTCACCGACTGGGTAAGCCCGTTCAAAACCGCTTAGGTGTCCGAGTGGGTGAGCATTTTTTTGCTGGCGCGTTTATTTTTCCGATGGATAGCGATGAACTCTTGGTATGGCGAAGGCGCGGTAAGTCGAGATCTCCCATAGAAAGAGTCAACATCGATATTGCGGATGATGTGGATTCGATTGTTGAGAACTACTTACCCGATATTAATCGTAAATTTGAGGCGTTTTTTCATCGTGAATTCAAACACGTTCTTTCGCTCGCCGCGTGAGTGGGTCTTATTGGTGGTCAATCACTTAGAGCAGCGGCTTACGCTTAAGGTCGATACTGTTTATCGACGCCAAGCGGTGGAGTTGGCCCACACCACCATCAGTTATCACATTGGTGAGGCCGAGCCGGTGAATGAATATGCCAACGACGGGCGTCACCTTCATGACATTGAATTGAGGTTCTTGGTTGAAGTACCTATATCCATGGATGGGTTTGATTTGGAAGCGTTGGACGCTTCAACGCGTGTAGAGCGAGAATTGTTGAATCAACAATTTGGTGCGTCGAGCGATTTAGACGGTGCGATAGTGGTGTCTAATCTTCCTAGCAAATTTGATCCAAAAAATGGGGTGTTTGCACGAACCGTGACGATGAAGCAGCGTATTCGATTAGGCCCAGTGGAAGAGAGCTGGCATTACATTGATGGGGGCTCCCACCATGCTAACCAAGCTGATGAAGCATGTGAGCGCATTAGAGAAGAAGGTGCTTGAATTACATGAAGAGTTAGAAGAGAACAATCGCGCTTCGGCCAATCTACTGCGCCTAGGTGTTGTTGTGAAAGCAGAGGCAAACACCGTCGATATTCAGACAGGGGATAATCTTGTAAAGAGGATCCCTTTTTTTGTGCTTGCGGCAGGAAGGGTCAGCCATTATCGGCGCCCTTCAGTTAACGAGCAGTGTTTGCTGATGAATTTGGGAAGCGGTGACAACTTAAACAATGCCGTGGCGTTAATGGGATTACCTTCGACTCACTTTCAAAGCCCCACACTCAAAGAGAACGAGGTGATGACCGATTACGGTAACGGCATGTCAGAGCTTTATAACCTCGATAACGGCTCTCTTATTTGCCGGTATCCAGGGGGCATGAAGATCTATGGTGATACTTGGCAGGACGGGGATTATCAAGCTACGGGAGAGGTCGCCGATCATACTCGTTCGATGCAAGCTGACCGAGAGATTTATAACGAACACGATCATCCTGGCATACTTCCTGGTCCTGCGAAAACCAAGCCAACGGAGCAACAAAAATGATTGGTATTGACCCAAAAACAGGGAAAACGGTAACCGGTGCCAGCGCCTTGAGCTGTCGTTTTGCAAAGGTACTAACGACAGAAGTCAGTTCACGAGTAAAACGCCGAGGCGTTGGTAATCGAGCGGTTTCGCGTTTGGGAAAGCAGCAGACACCCACCGAAGCCATGATAGTTCAAAATCTAACGTTAGAGGCTTTATCCAATCCATTAAATGGGTTAACGGATTATCAAGGCATTCAGTGCCAAGCCATCCCACACTTGAATGGATTCAGAGTGAAAGTCTCGGGAACATGGCGCGGTGAACCTCTGCAATTGAGAGGGGTATTATGAGCAATAAACCTCAAGCTTTCAGTGAGCCCAACTTTGAATCTCTGCTGGATGAATACATCAATTTTGCGGTGGAATATTGCGCTCAGCGAGATGAAGATAAAGCGAAACAATTACGCGAGGCCTTTAATAATCAAGGTGAGCTGCTCGCTCAGGTGACACAAGCGTTTGTCTTAAAACGAACCGCTGAAATACGAGAGCAGAACCATCAAGCTTTGCAGATGTTTCGTAAGTACGTGACCGATACCGAAATGGTAGATTTGTTGGCGTTGCAATACAGTTTAAAGCGTCAGGTCATAGAAGCCGGTGATGATACGGTTTTTCCCACAAAGCCTGCAGTCATGGAGTCTAATCAAAGCCTGCTTCAGCGTTTTGATTTAGCGCCTTTCCAGTTTCATACAACGGGCACTCGGCTTGGTTATCGTTTTCATGCCATGACTTTAGAAGAGCGGCCCACCATTACGGTGAATTCTGAAAAAGATGCTCTGGTAATGCGTTATGAGTTTCCTGAAACCTCCTTACCTAACCCTATCAAAGATGCGCAAGCTAGGATGCTAGAACCTAATTCAGGCAAAGTTTGTGTGGCGTTATTAAGCCGCACATCACCCAATGGTGTTCCAAGTGCGGCATTGCTTGAAAGAGCAAGACAATACCTAAACCGCGATGACATCGCGCAAGAGTCGGATGAGGTCACGGTAAAAGCGGCAACGCCTAAGCCTTATCAAATTGAAGTGACGCTTTTTACAGGAGCGGATCCCAACAATGAGGTCGAAAAGGCGTCGGCGGTCGTTGTGGCTTGGCAGTTTGCCGAAAAAGCACAAAGGCTTGGCGGCATTATTGACCGGGAAGAAGTGGCCCATATCTTTTATGAGCTGGGTGCGAAACGGGCCAAGGTTCAAGCACCGGCAGTGGATGTGGTGTGCGCTTGGGATGAAGCGCCACATTGTACGGAGGTGATGGTGAATGTCCGATCTGAATAAGGCGTTTCTATCGGTTCAGCCCAATAATGCTTCTCTTATTGAAGAGGCTTTGGAGTTTGCTTGGACAGAACTTATTCAATCCACTTTTTGTCCGTATCCCAACCTCAAACAACCTTTATTGACGGAGAAAACCTTTGTGGTTTTGCTTGCGGGTGAGCGAGGTGTAACGGATTGGAAGCCAAAAGACACGCTAGAAAGTCAACGTAAAACGGTGGATAAGGCGTTTGATATTCATCGAAAAGCCGGAACGCGATTTGGTTTGTCTATTGCACTGGATGCGATTGATTGTGATGTGGAAGTGACACCTTGGCATCAAATGCAACCAAGACACGCGCCGTATCATATTGAATGTATCGCATGGCAACGAAACCAGCCGCTTGATAAGGCGGCGACAACCCGAGTCTTAAGTCGCATTGAGAGCACGAAGTCTGAGCGAGACACGGTTGATTTCATTATGGCCCTTGGCGCTGAATTTGGGTTTGAATTTTCAGCGGTGAAGCACAATAGCGTTATTGCGAAAGACGATCACTGCAGCGGTAACATTAAAGCCTCATCAGGCTTTGCTTCTCTGTATTGGTGCGCAGCCACACGCCTAATTATTACAACTGATTTTGAATTTGGAGCAGTAGCATGAGTTATGTCGTGCAATACACCGATGCGGGGCTCGCTGAGCTTATTAGCGCTCGCCACCAAGGGCTAAAAGGAGCAATCAAATACATTGCTGTGGGGGATCGTAGTTATACACCGACGACAGATCAGAATGCGTTGAAAAACGAACTTCAACGCGAAGTCATTTTGGACTGGGAGGAGCTCAGCCCCACACAGTTGAGAATGGGCGCCGTATTCAAAGGCAGCCAAGAATATGAGGTTCGTGAAGTGGGGTTCTTTTTAGAATCCGGTACTTTGTTGGCGGTGTATTCAGCCCCGAATACATTACTGACATACAAATCGGCGAATTCGAGTTGGTTACAGAAATTCACACTGGATGTGTCGCCACTGCCGAGCAGCAGCGTGACAATCGAGGTCGGGACCGAGAATGTGAATTTACTGATGTCTGAAGAGGTGCTGACCACTGCTATCACAACGATCTCTTTGGGAACAACACAAATTAAAATAGCTCATCAGCATTTGTTGCTTAGTGAGCGGCTAAGAACGGAGCTAGGTTAATGAGTATCGAACAAAAGATTACAGATTTACAGCGAACTTCGGCAGAGCAGACAGCAGCTTCACAAGCGTTGTCGCAAGAAGTTGCAGGAAAAATGGGGGAGATTGATCAAAAACTGGTTGAAGCCAAAGATAGCTTTGATCGTTGGCGTGATGACGTTCAAGCAAAAGATATCAATGGTCAAAGTGTCTATAAGTCGGTGATTGATTTAACGGGGTTGAGTACCGACCATTTTTATCCAGTCTGGTGGAGAATGCCAGATAATGAAGAGGGGTGCTCACGAATCACTATTTCAAGAGGGTCTTCGGAAGACCGAAATCTGGCTCCTTTCGGGCAAGGGGCTTTTATTGCAGGGTTAAATCTGCAAATAGAAGGTGTGGGATCTTTCTGGAGTGGGGATGCAAATTACCTGACCATCAAACGATTTTCTCAAACCTACCGAAAAACTGTCCGAGCAGTTCAGTTTGGTATGAAATGTATTGCTCGCCCCATTAGCAATGTTAAGCCTTTATATGCAGGGTATGAATCCGGGCAGGTCGTAGACCATTCTTGGCGAAGTGGGTGCTACCTCAGAGGTGGGCTGACTTATCACGTAAGAAAAAGTTTCGATGGCCAGCTCTGGTATAGCCGAGAGGATGGGGAAGTGTCAGCAGGAATATTTTCACCTGCAAATTTTGAAATTGAATGGAAAGTTAAGGCGTATCATATCGATGATCCATTTCTTGGCTCTGACTATGAAGAGCATCGTCTAGCTTATACGTTAGATTACGATAAACGTTATGCAAGAAAAGACTGAGGGCGACATGAGTTACTATATCAAAGAGTTGACTTATTCTAATGGAGAGACACTTTACAATGTGCCCGCAGAACTAGGCATTTTGATCGAAATGGGCTTTAGTGAAGATCGAGCTTCAGAGATTTGCCTAGAGGCTGAACATGAGGCGCTATGGGAACTTATTCGAGCAGAGCGTCATTCAAAGCTTATGGAGACGGATTTTACTCAAGTGGGTGATGCTCCAATTACAGATGAAAAGAAGCTTGCGTTTGCAGCGTACCGTCAAGCGCTTCGCGATTTACCCCAAAACTTTTCCAATCCAAATGACGTCATTTGGCCAGAAAAGCCAACCCAATAAACCGCTTCTCATAAGGCGGTTTTTTTGTATCTAGACAAAGCCCTTTACAGCAATGTGAAGGGCTTTTTTATTGGAGCGTTTCTCTGTGCAGAAATCAAAAGTAAAAACATTGGAATACCCGATCATCAAAGAGTTTCGATTGAATGGTCGTTGGGTGTCTCCAAATGAAAAAACTATCCACCTTTTGCCTCAACAAACGGTCTTCCTTATCCAAAACGGGAAATTAGGGCCAGCGATTGAAGTCAAGGTGTCGTCTAAATCCACGGAAAAAGAGGGCAAGTAATGCTCACGCCAATCCAAGATTTTGAGCTCAATGGGGTAGAAGTTAACACCATTGAGCCTCAACCAAGCATGGGGCCACTCGCATTACAGGTGGTTCACTTAACCGGTACCGCGCCAAATAAGAGTACAGGCTTGAGTTATAACGAGCCAACGCGTTTATGGAATTACAGTCATGCGATGTTATCGCTTGATAGCGTCGGGACCAGGCAAGGCACATTGCCTAATGTGGTTCGCTACTTACTTGAATACGTTAAGTGCCTTGTGTACGTCACGATTGTAGAAGCCAATGCGGACGCATCCGTGACTGAAGCGAATATCATCGGCGGGGTAAACAGTTCTACAGGAGCGATCACCGGCCTTGAAACCGTTAAGGCGTGCGCTGAAACGCCAACCATCATTGCGGCGCCAGGCTTTAACTCGAAAGCCGTGGGTCAAAAGCTGGCGCTTATTGGTCGTGACGTTCGCTGTCGTCCGGTTCTTGATGGCCCAAATACCAATGATATGGCAGCTGCAGAGTTTGCCGCTGAATTTGGCTCGGAAGGGACGGGACAAGATAAACTGTCGATTATCGACCCATGGTTTTTGAAAACCTATGACGGCGTGCAATCTCTTATGCCTGCTTCTATTGCTTTGGTGGCAGCGATGGCCTCGGTTGAAGGCTGGGATAGTCCGCAAAATCGAGGGGTACTTTGTGATGAAACTGCTCGTAATGTTTCTTACAAAATTAACGATAAAACCACTCAAGCCAATTTCCTGAATAAGCATGGCGTGGTGACGATTGCTCGCACACGAATGGGGGGAATGTCTATCATTGGCAACCGCTCTAATACCGGGCGCTTTCTTTCTCATGTCGGTTTGGAAGATTTGATGGCGCGTAAGCTGGAAGAAACCAGCCAACCGTTGATGGGTAAGCAGCTTACCGAAGAGTTCATGGAGCAAGTTGTTGACCGTTTAACGAACTGGGGCCAAAACTTGGTGGCTCAGGGCGTTATCCCAGTATTCAAAGCATTCCTACACCCAAGCAAAAACAACCTAGAGAATTATACCTCTGGGCGTTGGTACTTGTGTGTTAACTATGGTCGCTATGCTCCGAATGAGCACATGGTCTATGAAATGAGTGTAGACAACGGCCTTATCGAAGCGTGGTTAGAGGAGGTCGTCAATGGCTGATCGTATTCGCATGCGGCTCTCGGCGCAGATTGAATCTGTGCCACTGATGAACGAAATCGTGGAGTTCACTCCGGTTGATATTAAAACCAAGACGGTGTCCAACGAGGGCTCGTTTGTCGAGTCTGAAGATGTCGTGGGCTTTGAGCCACTTAAGTGGACGCTTAAAGTACGTGGTGATCATCAAAAAATCCAAAATTCCCTTGGCCGCTTCTTTATGGATAACGCTCAAATTAACGTGACGGAAAAAGGAAAAGACACCGATCAGGCGAAGTACCAAGAGGTTTACTCGATGTACGGGCCAATCACCAACATCAAAAAAGATGCAGTGAAGATGGGAGAAAAGCCAACCGTAACCATTGAAGGTACCTGTAAAGCATACAAACTCACCGATACGGGTACTGTCATTCACGACATTAATGTCGATACGGGCAAGACCGTCGTTGGCGGTGTGGATTTGATGGGGACGGCGGGTATTAGTTAGGATTGGAGCTAACCCCGAATTTGGGGTTAGCAATCAAAACCTAAGCCACCCAAATCGGGTGGCTTTTTTTATGGGAAAAATTCATGAAAAATCAAAGCAAACTGACTTTTTTCTCGCGTGAAAGCGTGACCCTTAAAACGATCCCTGTTGCGCAGTTCCGTAAGCTGCCACACATCGAAGCCGGACAAGAACTCACGGCTAAACAGCTCTTCGAACAACGTAAAGCCGTGATTATGGCGTGCAGTGATGTGACCAAAGAAGAGTTCGAAACCTTA
Organism: Vibrio sp. T3Y01; assembly: GCF_013114525.1. NCBI lineage: Bacteria > Pseudomonadati > Pseudomonadota > Gammaproteobacteria > Vibrionales > Vibrionaceae > Vibrio > Vibrio sp. T3Y01. Next base: position 138,233 of record NZ_VTXJ01000003.1, read on the forward strand.
GCGGTGCCTGACTTCAATCAGCTCTATGACGACATCTGTGATTTGATTCTAAAACCATCAGATGAACTGCAGGGTGAACAGCTTAATGGTAAGTCGGTAGAGTTTGCCTTGCTGCATCCTTTCGAAAATGAAGTAGGTGACAAGATTAATAAGGTGAAGTTTGCCATTCCTAAAGTCGCGCATTCCGAAGCGTTGGCGGACATCACCGAAGAGCGAGCGCGTGAAGATTTCATGTTTGAGGTGATCACGGGCTTGCAAAGGTCCGATCTTGATTTTCTCTCAATCAATGATTATCTGGCGCTAAAACCGCAGGTGGGCGCTTTTTTTCAACAATCGGCGGCGTACTTTCGCCCGATGACGTTGAGAGCCTAATCGACCTCGTTCCAATGCACCGAAATACATCTGAGTCTGAACTAAGGCGATGGCCACAAGATGTCGCGGTGCGTCGTTATGAGCTTATTCTCGCCAAACTTGGGGTGAAATAATGTCCGAGAAAATTAACCTCGTTCTGAATACCACCGTCAATGGTCTTGAGGACATTGTTTCAACGACCACAGCCACAGAGCGGTTAACCGCGGCACTTGAAAGCCAGCGTGGAGAGGTGATCTCACTTAATGGCAAGCTGAAGCAATTAAATGGTTTTGAGTCTGCCAGCAAGCGAGCAGCTAAGTTAGCCGGTCAGCTTGATGATGCTAAAGCAAAGGTGACTCGCCTTAGTCAAGAACTGGAAGACAACAAACAGCGAACTTCGGGTCTTCGGGTTGAATACAGTAAGACACAAGCGGAGATAAAAGGCCTCAATTCTCAACTGAAAAAGGCCTCGGGCGAAGGGGCCATTGATTTAAAGAATCGGTTATACGAAGCGCAAAAACGGCTAGATTCGTTTAACGATGAGATTCACCAGGGCAAGGTGAAAACCAATGAGTTGAATGCGGCCTATAAAGCGGCAGGTAAACGGGTTACCCAGCTAACCGATAGCCAAAATAAGCAGCGCGATAAACTCAGAGGGCTGGGCGCCGCGTTAAAAGAGTCTGGGATCAATACTGGCCGTATGAGTGATGAGCAAAGAAAGCTCGAAGCTCAGGCAGAAAAGGCCACAGCGGCTATCGCCAAACAAAACCGTCACTTGAAAGAGATGAAATCAATTCAATCACGAATTGATACTCGCGATGCAAAATTGAGTGAGATTGGCGGTCAAGCGACGTCGCTTGCCATGGCTGCAGCACCAATAGCGGCGACGGTGTGGTCGGCAGTTAAGAACGAAAGCTCGTTTGCTGATGTGAAAAAGGTGGTCGATATGACCCCTGAAGAAGCAGATGCCATGCGTAATTGGTCGCTAAGAACCTCCACTGAAACACCGATGAGCGCCAATGACATCAACGCTATGTTGGCAGCTGGTGGGCAAAGCGGCATCAAAGACAAAGCCGAGTTAAAACAGTTCGTGCTCGATTCTGCACAAATGGGTGTCGCTTTCGATATGGAAGCAGGCCAAGCGGGTGAAACCCTCGCGGTATTTAAAGCCGCATTAGGGTTAGATCAAAATGGTGCAATGGGCCTTGCTGGCCTTGCCAACCATTTATCGAACAACTCGAATGCGAAAGCTAGCGACATTGCAGGCGTAATGGCTAGGCAAGGCGCGTCTGCCAAAATGGCGGGGTTCTCCGCTAATGAAGCCGCGGCGCTTTCGGCGTCGATGTTGTCTGCAGGTATGGGGGAAGAACGCTCTGCAACCGCACTTAAGAATATTTCAGGTCGCCTCACTCTTGGCGGCGCAGCAACCAAAGCGCAGCAAACCGCGTTATCAACCGTAGGTTTCGATTCAGTAGATCTCGCCACATCAATGCAAAACGATGCTTCGGGGACGTTATTGCAAGTGCTTGAAGCCATAAGAGATGCGCCATTAGAAGAGCAAAGTGCATTAATCACTCAAATCTTTGGTGAAGAAGCGAAAGGGGCTGTGGCTTCACTGGCGGGTAACACGGATCTATTTCGTAAAACGCTCAAGTTAGCTAAGCAAGGGCAAGACGTACATATTCAGTCATTACAAGACGAATATGAGGCGCGAATAAACACCAGTGAAAACGGCATTTCTCAGTTCATCAACAAGGTGAACCGTTTAAGCGTGATCGTTGGTACCGCTCTTTTACCTGCGCTCAATTGGGTACTTGAGCCATTAGGTGATGGCATCAATCTATTGGCGGATTTTGCCGAAGCTAACCAGGGCGTTACGGCTGCGGTTGGAATTGGTGTTGCTGGCTTATTGGCGTTTAAAGGCGCGATGTTAGCAGGCAAAGCCGCCTCCCTTATCTTTGGTAATACCCTCGATAAAGGGCGCTTGTTTCGAAAGGGCTTAAATCGAGAAACCCAACAAAGTGGCCGAGCAGCGGCTTTTGCAACGAAACAACTTAGCCGGCTAAACCGAGCCATGATGAGCATGGGCTCTGGTCGTGGCGGGAGAGGAAGTGGCGGTGGTTTGGGTGCCAGTGGTCGTCGGTCAAAAAGCCGAATCCCTCCACGTAAGTTACGTTCACGAAACCCGCTTGCTCGAGCTTACAACATGGCGAGCACAATGATGACGGCCAACCGGGGCGCTTTGCCATTATCGTTAGGCGGTGGCGCATTAGCGATGATGCCAAGCGTTGCGATGGCGCAAGATGGCATTGCGCTCGCCGGTGATGTGGCTCAAGGTGCGGGTAAAGCAGGCTTAGGCAAATTACTTAGGCCGCTTGATATGGCGATCAGTGCCGGCAATATCGCAACGGCCGTCACCGAAGGCGACACCAAAACCGCCTTGGCCGAAGGTGGTGGGCTACTTGGCAGCATAGGAGGGGCCAGTCTTGGCGCGACTATCGGAACAATGGTCTTCCCTGGTGTCGGTACTGTGATAGGCGGTTTAGCCGGTTCGTTATTAGGCGATCTTGGTGGTGAGTTTTTAGGGGGATGGTTTGGCGATAAGCTGGATTCGCCCGACGATAAACTCATGGCTTCGGAAACGGTATCTGAAAAGTTAGTCGAGAAAGAAAAAAACGAATCTCTCATCCGTCAAACCCCCAATGTCATCTTTAAAACTGATGTCGCTATTCAGGCCGCACCAGGTATGGATGAACAGAAAATTGCAGCCCAGGTTACCGCTCAAATTGACCAGCAAATGAAGTCCCAATATGACTCTTTAACGGGGCTTACCATCGACGATTCCATTAACGTGTCAGCCATTGATAGAGGATAACCATGCATCATTTAGTGATTGGGGAGTTCGTGTTTTCGGTTGGAGATAAAACGCCCATAACGAAGTTTGATAGAACAACGGCAGGCGCTTACTCCGAAGTCGGCCTCATTGATAATGCGCGTTCAGAGCGAACGGGCAGACCACTTGAGACGATAGATGTTACAGCAAAGTGGCTTCAATACAGCGCCGCTAAGTCCGTGGACGTGATTCGTGCCTTGATTGATGAGCCTCAACAAGTGAGTGACGGTCAAGGTTTTAACCTGGGCCGTTGGACGATCAAACAGATTAAAGAGGGGCGCAGTGAGCTTATTCATGATGGGCGCGCCATGGTGACGGATATGTCTTTGCAGCTCTTGGAGTACCGTGGATGAAAATATTTGCGCGTAAAGGGGAATTAATCACTGATTTACTCTTTAAACAAACAGGTCAAGACAGCGATCAGTTAGAGATCGCGTTTTATCGCCTTAATCCGCATGTCCGTGGTGATGCCTTCACTGCAGATACCCATGTCCATATTCCTGAAATATCTACGGTGAAACCCACTCAATCTGTTACGAGGTCTTGGGACTAATGTTCAAACTAGTCGGCAAAAATAGCGAACTGTTATTGGCTCGCCTTAAATCGTGGCGTCTATCTGATGGCAACGGGATTGAGGGGGATAGCCTTTCTTTAACGATCAACTCTGATGACATTGACGGCATTCCCCCGAAGGGAGAAAAGTACTCAGTCTATTTGGGTGAAGTGCTGCGTGATGAATTTCAAATATCGAAACGTTCCATCAGCTTACATCCCCGAGAAGTGACTTTGGTGTTGTCTGTCGCCCCTTTCAGTATTAAAGATGAAACCGGTTATCGAGAGCGTAAATCGATGAGCTGGGACAAGACAACACTGGCTCAAGTTGTTGCGGATAATGTGACCCCTCATGGCTTTCAAACTTTTGTGCATCCGAGATTACAAAAAATTGAAATCGCGCATGTCGATCGTACTGATGAAAGTGCGCCTTCGTTTTTGTACCGGCTGGCTAAGCAATATGATGCTGTCGCTAAACCTATCGATGGTCGCTTTATTTTTGCTCCCAAGGGGGAAGCCAGAAGCGCCAGTGGCAAAGACATTGAAACCATCACGTTATCGCAGGCCAGTGGTAATCAGCCACAACTTCCGAATTTCATCAACGTGAGTATCGACCTCGATGGACGAACGGATGTCGCCGGTGTTAAGGCATTTTATCTTTCGACTGAGGACGGCACTCGACAGGAAGTGAGAAAAGGTAAGGCGCCATTTAAATCGATAGGTAAAGACAGAAACAGTCAACAAGAAGCAGAGCAGGCATGCGCGAGCGAACTCAGACGAATGCAGCGAGAGGGACGAAAGCTCAGTATCGAAGCGCCGCCGAACCCAGCGGTATTTGCGGAGGGGCTATTGATTCTCGATAGCTCTTTCCCTGGTGCATTCCAAGGAACGTGCTCAATAGACAGCGTTTCGTTTTCAGGCCAAGGCTTACAACCAAGGCGCATGAGTATTAAAGCCACTTTAACAGGAGAATAGAATGATTAAGTTGAATGCCGGTGTTCATCATGCCGCTACTGTTCGCTGTAAGATTTCAGATGCACAGATCAAGAGATATGCAAAGCTGACTCATGTGAGGCAGTTGAAAGACGAACGGTACTCGGTGTATTTACGCTACAAGAAAAACAGACAGCAAGGCTCTTGGGTTTTTTATGAGTACAGAGGTAGCAAGCAAACCGCTCACGTCTTTGGGAAATACCCTAACTTGAGCGCGAAACACATCCCAGACGTTGTCGAGCATATAGTAAAAGAGCTCTCCATTGGCATCAGAGCCCGCTCTAATGAATTTACTACCGTCGATGAGTTGTTGGTTTGGTATTTAGATATGGAGACGCGAAACGGGCACTTATCTAAAAACCGGCTGACTTCGCTTAAGGCCATGATTGACTCACACCTGATTTCACGTCTTCACTGTGTCGAGATTGCAGGGCTTTCACATCGCGAGATTGAAAAAAAATTGATGAAGCCTTTACGCGAAGGGCTGTACTCAATCAGTTATATTCGCTCGATCTTTCAGGCGTTAAAAGTGGCGTTTAATCAAGCGAGAAAAATGAACAAAATTGGGCATGATCCGCTAAATGGCATGGTGTTTACTGATTTTGTAAAGGCCAAAATCAAGCCTAAAGGGTGTAAATTGCTCGTCGGGCAAATTGCGGACTTACTTGAGCAGTTTGGTCAAGCTGAGCCATTGACTCGGATGTTGTGCTTGATGATGGTCAGCCACGGCACACGTATTGGTGAAACGCGTAAAGCGAAGTGGTGCAACATTTGTTTCGTCACCAAGCGTTGGAAAATTCCGAGACATGATACGAAGACAAGAAAAGAGATCTTATACCCCCTAACCGATGAGTGGGTCAGTCTGCTTCAGGCCTATAAAGCATGGCAATTGGCTAAACATTATAAAGGGAACAACCTTTTTCCATCTTCCAAACGAGACCAGGGACCAGTATCAAGCGCTGAGGCCAGCCAGATGATTAGAGCCATAGCGAAAGGAAGTTGGACAGCTCATGACCTAAGAAAGTTAGCGCGTACCGTGTGGGCTGATATCGGGATTGATTACCTGGTTGCTGAGACGTTATTGAATCATGCTAAGGGAAAACTGGAACAAGCGTACATTCACACTCACATAGAATTACAGAAGTCAGAAGCCCTCAAAACCTATCATTCGTGGCTAAAAAATTGCTGGCGAACCTGTTTTATACCTGATTTTCGAAAAACGTCCACATTAAAAATGATCAGTTAAATAAACAAGTAAAAGCCATCTAGATCTTAATTGCAGAGGACAGTATTAGTATGGGTAATTTTGAGCAAAAAAGTGATTTGAGTCACGTTTTAGTGGCGGCTGCGCGACTTGCTCCGCACCAGGTGAAATGGGTGAGGTTGAGTAAGACACAATTGAGAGTATTGGATTCGATAAAACAGCATGAGGAAGTGACAGCGCAACTTATTGCTAAGCGATGTGATTTGTCACCAAGTTGGGCAAGTTCTCTTTTGAGAAGTTTATATCTGAGATGCTACCTAACAAGAGTAAACGTTGGGTTAGATTTTGGTGGAGTTGAGTTTCGGTATCGTCGTTTGGTTTCTCGCTGAACCGTATCAAACAAGCGTTTGATTGTGCTGTCGCTGTTATGAGAGCTCACGGGTGATTTTAGATTATGTATATAAATTAATTAGATAGGTTCTTCTGGAGCCTATAAATGTTCAAACGGGTCCACACCCCGCGAAATAAAAATTTTTCGGGTCATATGGTCACCACCGCTAAATAGTTTTCTCTCAACACATCTAGTCGTTTCTGATTGAGTCGTGATGCGTAACGCTGAAAATAAATTTAACTTTCATTGCTAGATAACTACTTTTTTGTAGTTATGCGTGTTGGAGAATATGAGATATGCATCAGAGAGGGTATTTGTCTGTTACGTTATAGTCAGTGCTTCTGCGACGCTACGCGTTGATATTGTTAGTGAAAGGATTTTTTATATGGGAAGTACAGGCTCTGGACGTTTTACGGATTATACGGGTGTGAGAGATGCTACAGGTCAAACGGGTGGTGAAAGTGGGACGGACAAATGCGAACTATCCTTTTCATGTATTCTCGAAGATGTGGGACAAGCTAGCTATTACAGTACTCATGGTTCACTACCAACTATTGGCACCACAGTATTGATTCAACTAGGTCAACCTCGAATTGTAGCTGTTCATAGTCAGAGTGGTTTAGAGTGTGGAGCTCTTCCTACACAGTTTAATTATCTAGCAGCGTGCATGAATGATGGGCATTCATATGTGGGGATAGTTACTAGAGTTACAACAACCCCATTGCCATTGATTCAACTTGATGTTCGACACATTTAAATCTAGAGGATGAACTCATGGTTCTAGTTGTTGGAGAGGTTTTTGTTGATTACACGCTTTCAACCTTTAACGAGAAATGCAAACTAAGACTCGGAGGAGTTGTTCATGCATGTCGAGGTCTCTGGGCTAGTGATAAGCGTTATAGCGCAGCCATAATTTGCCCAGAATACTTGCAAAAAGAAGCACAAAGTTACCTAATTGCACATGGATGTGAAGAAGTCATTATTCTCGGGGATATTACTGGATCACCTAATGTTATCTCTATCTCTGATGTAAAAGAGCTAGCACATCAGGGTTATGAGGACTTATTAAGGGATAATAAAGAGGTTAAACTTAAGTGCGTACACCAACAACTTGATAGTTTTGAAGATGTGTTGATTTTTCCAGGGAGCTTTAATCTTGAAGAATTATTTGAGCAATTCTCTAGCAATGCCAAATTTAGTTTTGATATAGCTTATGGAATAGAATCTTTTTCAGAACTAGATTTCTATAGTGGAAGAATTTCTCTTTTGCTTACATCTACATCCTCCGAACTATTTGAATCTAATGCTAAACAAGATATTACTCCACTTATAGGTTTAGCATCTTCTTTGTCCGTCGAATGTTTCATACTGAAAGAAAATCGAGGAGGAAGTCGAGTATTTGATTTGACTTCTGATACCTCAGTAAGAATACCCGCAAAGTTAGGGATAACTCAAAACTCTGTAGGGGTTGGAGATGTTTACTCTGCCGCAGCTATAGCGCATAAAGATTTAGGTTGGGAGAATGCAGCATGGGTAGCCTCTATTGCTGCCACTAGCTACTCTCAAACAACTTTCCCAGACGATTTCAAACGTGATGTGCAAAGAAATCTATCTCTACCATTAGATGTTACGAAAGGACTAGGAGGAGTGTATTTACCTTGGCATGAAAGACCTAAATACAACATATACCTTGCGGCACCGGACTTTTCGTATATAGATAGAAAGGATCTGGACTATGCTATAGCGAGTATGGAATATCATAATTTCACGCTCCGTAGACCAATTGTTGAGAACGGTGAACTAAATGAAGAGTCTTCAGAACTTGAGAGAAGGCAGACATATTTTCAGGATGTAAAACTTATTGAAGAATGCGATGTAGTGTTCGCTATTCCTTTAAATCGTGATCCTGGAACATTGATTGAAATTGGTATAGCTCAAGCGACTCAAAAACCCGTTGTTACTTATGATCCAAATGCGGAAAATGATAATAATATGGTAATCATGGGTAGTAACTCATACTCAACAGACCTTGATTCAAGCCTTAATTCTATATTTGATATTCTTTCGGGCATGGAAAATAAATAAAATGGAAAAAGCAATAGTACTAACATCTGGTGGTTTAGACTCCACAACGGTTGTGTATCAGCTCATAGCTAAAGGTATCGAAGTGTACCCCCTATTTTTTGACTATGGTCAGCATTGTGTGGAAACAGAGTGGGCAAGGCTTAACGAAGTAATTCCCCTGGATCTTGTAGTAAAACCAGAAAGAGTTGATATAAGTCAAATATTTGAAGGTTCTCAATCAAGGCTTATAAAAGAAGCTGATTTATGGAATGAAAATGTTATAGATGAAGACCTATACATACCATATAGAACCATGTTATTTTTCGCCGCCGCAGCTGCACGAGCTCAAACATTGAACATTTTCAATGTATTTACTGGTTTTATAAACAGTAATCATGCAAAAGAGATCGATTGTACTTCTGCTTTTATGAATAAATTAGATGGACTGACAGAATCAATTGGACCTGTTAGATTCCATTCACCTTTTAGGTTCGCAAGTAAAGCTGATGTAGTTAGTGCAGCTCTTAAACTGGATGTTCCCATAGGGAGGACATTCTCATGCCAGGCTTCAAGTTCATTTCCTTGTGGCGCTTGCCCAAATTGTGTCGAGCGTCTAAACGCGCTTTCTGAATTTATTGAGATATGAAAACTAATTTAAAAACAATTGAATATGCGGTTGATATATTGAAATCTGCTAGACAGCTAGCAGATTACGCCATTGAGTTAGGTGTATCTCAAGAGGAACGAGTGCACCGTCCTGTATATGATCATATGGGAGCTATATTGGCTGATTCTATCCTTCAGGCTGGGCTAAATTATGCATCTGTTGTAAAGCCCAGAGTTGAATTTATTCTTAACTCGCATTCAGAAAAAAGAACGTCATCTACTCTTATTGAAATGATTGATAATCAACAAACGGCAGATTTTCTTAACTGGTCGCATACAACAAAAATCAATCGGTTCGAGAGTATCGTTCGTTTTATGTACTCAAATGATGTAAATACTTCGGCAGATCTAAGAGAAAAATTAGAACTAGATAGTTTTGGAGTTGAGCTTCTTGAATTAGATGGAGTTGGACCAAAAACTGTCGATTACATGAAGTGTCTAGTTGGAATAGATTCTGTAGCGGTTGACCGCCATATTCGAACTTTTGCGCAAGAAGCTGGGATTGTGCAGAAGGACTATGAGTTTTTGCATAAATCATTTTGTTCTGCTGCTGACTTACTATCGATATCTCGTAGAAGTTTTGATTCTTGGGTATGGAGTACTCTTGCTACGTCAAAAAATCCCCAGCAATCATTCATTTTTTGATTACATCAGATGCTCTACTTTTACATAATCTATGTTGCCAAAATAAGAGAACTACATAGGTTATTATAGGTAGTGTGCTCTGAGCTTCGGTTTACTAGAGTCAAGTTGTCTAACTAGTTGACTTAATGCCATGGTAGATATTAAAAATCATATCTATTGAATTATATTCAAGCGCTGATGTTATAAAGCTTTAGCCTGATCCTCTGTGTGAAGTTCCATCAAGTTTTCTAGTAAGAGCTCTAGTTTATCTTCTATATCAAAATCTCTTAAGCTATAGACGGGCTTCTTTTTGTTTGCAAGAATCTTTCTCACTTCCCAGCGAGTTGCAAAATCACAGCGTTTTGCAACTAGCGAAATATCCTTATCTGTTTGTTCAAGTTGTTCTGTAAACCCCCAGTCGTTCATTTTAACAATCTGACTTTCCACAAAATCAGGGGGTATGTCTTCGTTATTGAACTCTTTGATTGTTTTTAGTTGTTGGCAATAATCATTCATCAGTGCGAAGATTCCTGCATATGCTTCTTTGCCTCTAAGCCTATATGCAAGAACAGGATTGTCATTTGCTAAGCTTTTTAGGCTTTTTTCATATGCAGTTAAGAAATCAACCGAGATATTGGGAGCCATAGTTTCAATAAGCGAAGAAAACATTTGGTCTAGTATTTGTGTCAGTCCTTGAGGTAGTGCTTCTTTAGGTATTTGCTTCTTTTTGAAGAAATCGTTACATATTGACAAGTACTCGGCTGACAAGTCTTCGGGAGAAAACGAAGATGCTTTAAAATGAGCTCGGAATTCTAATAGGTAATAGAGTGTTTCTTTAGTAGTTTTTAATCTTTCAGCTCTTACCTTGTAAAAATAGCCTAACCCACTAGTTAACGCGCCTAAAGCTATCCCAGCGAGGCTGACTAGAGCAACGATGATTTTGATATCCACAATTAGTCCTTTAACTAAGTCAAATTAGTTATGGATAATAACATATGCATACACACGCAAAAGGTTTGAGGCTCCTATATGTGAATTTTACCAATGAACATAAAGTGAACGGTCATTTAAAGACGCCCAACTTATTCCTACTTGGGTAAAGGTTGATGAAGCTAGCCTAGATGTTACGAGGCGAGTTATGCAAGTTGTTGACTTGTAGAGAGTAGAAGAGTCATACAAACGATTAAGGCACCAATTGGCGCCTTTATCTATTCAACTCAACAATTCTTTCCCTTCACAGCTAACAACATTGCCAACCTAGAATTCGCTGTTTCAGCAATTTTCGCATAATCCTCAATAGAAAAGTAACCAGGCTCACGTAGCAATTCAGGAAGCCTTGAACGCTCGAATACCATCACGTCATTTCCAACTGGAACAGTACCGAGCACGCGGCCGTTTTCTAACGTCATTAAAAGCTTTGTGGTAACACGTGTTGGAGTATGGGCTGGGAGCTGGTTTGCTTCTTTGTTCCAGTATCGCCAAAGAACATCATCACATTCGTTTTGGTATTGGATTACTTTGTCGCGGATATCTGCACGGATTCGATTAGGTTGCAGAGTTTGGAGCCAGCCGAAGAGTTTTCGAAGGGGGATGCATGTTGCTTCGTTGTGCCTATCCAAAGAGGGGATAACCATCATGGTGACACCCCAACGCTCCGTATTAGTAGTTAGCTTTCGGTGTTGAGTTTGCCAAGCAAGCCCCATACCTTCAACTACCGGACGCATAGGTGTATATGGTTCACCATTATGTTGAATGAGGAATAGATTAGAACCGTGAAATGGTACTCGAATTTGGTTATTCATGGGATAACCCCTTTTGTGATTCGTGGTTTTTAATCACCACGCAAAGGGACCAAACTTTGGGTGGTGAACTGAATCGGGTTGGTCCTACCGCCACAAAAGGAAACGGCCAGCCGAAGCTGCCCAATCCAGTCCACCATAATTTGGGTGTGCTGAATCGCAGGCATAAAAAAACCAGCAAAAAGCTGGATGTTTTATACATCCTTTTGTGCATAGAGACTAACTCACTAAAACGGGGGACCAATCCCGTCACTGGATTTTGCCAGTGAAATTTGATTATGAGGCTAGGAACGCAATAAATCAAGATCTTGAGTAGGTGGTAACGAGTAGTAATATGACTGAAACTTCATGGCCTCTCAGGGGGGGCACCTAGATTTAGCCTAGAAAGCAATAATGACAATAGTTATCGTGCTTTGCCTTAAGTGCAGCATTGTTATTTTATGTTAATTCGTTACAATGCCCCAGTACTTATAAGGGCACATCTGTATTTGTACCCAAATTTGTACCAATTCTTACATATATCCCCATTAAGTTTTCTAACTTTTTGAATTAAATATATTAAATAATTTTCATGTGTTGCTTGGTGTGCAACACCACTGTAAAGGACAAATAATGCCAATTATTACTTTTCCTGACGGTAGTCAGCGTCAATTTGACAACCCTGTATCAACTCTAGATGTTGCCCTATCAATCGGTCCTGGTCTTGCGAAAGCAACCATTGCTGGTCGTGTAGACGGCGAGCGTGTTGATGCTTGTGATCTTATCGAAAACGATGCAAGCCTAGAAATCATCACTGCTAAAGATGAAGTTGATGGCCTTGAGATCGTTCGTCACTCTTGTGCTCACCTTTTAGGCCACGCGGTTAAGCAGCTTTTCCCAGAAGCGAAAATGGCGATCGGTCCTACCATCGATAACGGTTTCTACTACGATATCGACCTTGAGCACTCTCTAACGCAAGAAGATCTAGAAAAGATCGAAAAGCGCATGAAAGAGCTAGCGAAGACTAAGTACCAGGTTGTTAAGAAGAAAGTTAGCTGGCAGGAAGCGCGTGATGCTTTCGAAGCTCGCGGCGAAACATACAAAATGGAAATCCTAGACGAGAACGTTTCTAAAGACGACCGTCCAGGCCTATACCACCATGAAGAATACATCGATATGTGTCGTGGTCCACACGTACCACATATGGGTTTCTGTCAGCACTTCACACTACTAAACGTAGCGGGTGCTTACTGGCGTGGTAACAGTGACAACAAGATGCTTCAACGTATCTACGGTACTGCATTCCATGATAAAAAAGCGCTTAAAGCTCACCTAGTTCGTCTAGAAGAAGCGGCTAAGCGTGACCACCGTAAGATTGGTAAAGCATTGGATCTATTCCACATGCAGCAAGAAGCACCAGGCATGGTGTTCTGGCACCACAACGGTTGGACTATTTTCCGTGAACTAGAAGTGTTCGTACGTCAAAAATTGACTGAGTACGATTACCAAGAAGTAAAAGGCCCACTAATGATGGACCGTGTACTTTGGGAACGTTCTGGTCACTGGGACAAATACGCAGAAGCGATGTTCACAACGTCTTCAGAGAACCGTGAATACGCTATCAAGCCAATGAACTGCCCGGGTCACGTACAGATCTTCAACCAAGGTCTTAAATCATACCGTGATCTACCGCTACGTATGGCTGAGTTCGGCTCATGTCACCGTAACGAGCCGTCTGGCGCACTTCACGGCATCATGCGTGTTCGTGGCTTTACTCAAGATGACGCTCACGTATTCTGTACTGAAGACCAAGTTCAACAAGAAGTTAAAGCTTGTATTGAAATGGTTTACGACACTTACACAACTTTCGGTTTCGAAAACATCGTTGTTAAGCTGTCTACTCGTCCAGAGCAACGTGTAGGTTCTGACGAAATGTGGGACCGTGCTGAGGCTGACCTTAAGCTTGCACTAGAGTCAATGGAGATTGCATACGAGATTCAAGAAGGCGAGGGTGCATTCTACGGACCTAAGATTGAATTTACTTTGCATGATTGTTTGGACCGTGCATGGCAATGTGGTACAGTGCAGCTCGATTTTGCATTACCAGAGCGTTTAGGTGCAACTTACGTAGGTGAAGATAACGAGCGTCACACGCCAGTTATGATCCACCGCGCGATTTTAGGTTCACTAGAGCGTTTCATCGGTATTCTTATTGAAGAATACGCTGGCTTCTTCCCAACGTGGTTGGCGCCAGAACAAGCAGTTGTAATGGGCATTACAGACAAACAGTCTGAATATGTACAAGAAATTACGAAAAAACTGCAAAAAAGTGGATTTAGAGTCAAAGCAGACTTGAGAAATGAGAAGATTGGCTTTAAAATCCGCGAACATACTTTGAAACGTGTACCGTTCATGCTTGTGTGTGGTGACCAAGAAATGGAAGCCGGCGAAATTGCAGTACGTACACGTAAAGGTAAAGACCTTGGCAAGTTTAAAGTGGATGACTTTATTTCATACATCCAAGCTGAGGTTTCAAGCCGTAAGCTCAATCTGGAGGAATAGCTATTAAAGGCGGAAGACGTGGCCAGCAACCGGCCAAACAAAACCAGCACCGTTTAAACGGTGACATTCGTGGCGTTCGTGAAGTGCGTCTAACTGGCGCTGACGGCGAAGCTGTTGGTGTAGTTTCAATCGCTGAAGCGATGGAAGCTGCAAATGAAGCTGGTATGGATCTAGTAGAGATCAGCCCTAACGCCGAGCCGCCAGTTTGTCGTGTGATGGACTACGGTAAGTTCCTCTTCGAGAAGAGCAAAGCTGCGAAAGAGCAGAAGAAAAAGCAAAAGCAGGTTCAGATTAAGGAAGTTAAATTCCGTCCTGGAACTGATATTGGAGACTATCAGGTAAAACTACGCAACCTGACTGGTTTCCTTGAAGACGGCAACAAAGTGAAGGTAACAATTCGCTTCCGTGGCCGCGAAATGGCTCACCAAGACATCGGTGTTGACGTTCTTAATCGTTTGAAAGCGGATACTGAAGAATTTGCAGTAGTCGAATCTTTCCCAACGAGAATTGAAGGTCGCCAGATGATCATGGTATTGGCCCCTAAAAAGAAGTAATTAACGGCTTTGCAAGTAATTGAACCCTGCAGCCTCAGGTTGCGGGGTTTTATTCGCCCTAATTACTATGTTATTAACAACTCAACAATGCGGAGTTATTCATCATGCCTAAGATGAAAACCAACAAAGGTGCTGCTAAGCGTTTCCAGAAAACTGCTGGTGGTATTAAGTTTAAGCACGCTGGTAAACGTCACATCCTGACTAAGCGTACTACTAAGAACAAGCGTCAGCTACGTCCGAACTCGATCCTTCCTAAGTGTGAAGTTGCTCAAGTTCTACGTATGATGCCATACGCTTAATTCTTTTTAGTTTATAAATTCGTTTAGTTTAGGAGAAGCATAATGCCTCGCGTAAAACGTGGTGTACAAGCTCGTGCACGTCATAAGAAAGTTCTAAAACAAGCTAAAGGTTACTACGGAGCACGTTCACGTGTTTACCGCGTAGCTTTCCAAGCAGTTACCAAAGCTGGTCAATACGCTTACCGTGACCGTCGTAACAAGAAACGTCAATTCCGTCAACTTTGGATTGCACGTATCAACGCGGCATCTCGTCAAAATGGTCTATCTTACAGCCGTTTCATCAACGGTCTTAAGAAAGCATCTATCGAGATCGATCGTAAGATTCTTGCTGACATCGCAGTATTCGACAAAGCAGCATTCGCTGTTCTAGTTGAAAAAGCGAAAGCATCTCTATAATTTAGAGTTAGCTTTAAGGTTTAAGAAAAGGAGAACTTCGGTTCTCCTTTTTTATTGCCTGTAATTTCTCCTCTAGAGATTCCCAACTCCTTCCTGTGTCAGTCTTGGGAATGACGAGATAAACTTCCGCATCTAATTTTTATTCGCTTGAACAAGCATTCTGGTATATAAACATCTACCTAACCTTTAATGTTAAGCGACTGAATAAATGACCGCACCAACCACTATGACGTTCTTCGAACGTTTCGAAGCTGACATCCTTTCTGGCAAAAAGACCATCACCATTCGCGATGAATCAGAGCGTGATTACGAACCGGGTAGCGTTGTTGAAGTATCAACGTTAGAAGCAGGGCGCGTATTCTGTAATCTTAAGATCATTAGCGTAGAACCGATCCTGTTCGATGAACTGGGCGAGTTCCATGCACAACAAGAGAACATGACGCTGCAAGTGTTGAAAGATGTGATTCAAGATATCTACCCAGGTATATCTCAGCTTTACGTTGTTTCTTACGAGCTGGTTTAATCGCTAACAACGAACCTGTAGTGCTTTTCTTGGATAGATAGGGAGGATTAATGACTGAGTTATCGAGCGATACTAAACCGCAAATCTTGCTTCAGCTTTATTGTCGCGAGCAAACGGAACAGCCGTTAATTCCTCGAGCTGATCTCGACACCGATATTTACGACAGCGAAACGTTTTTAGCTTGGCGAGAAACCAAGCGCGATTTTGTTGTCCGTGATATTGAAAATCGTGTTTGGGTGAAAAGCTGCCCGGCTGGATACATTACTGAAGTGCATTTTAAAGGCGATGGCACTCTTACTGAGTACCGTTTATTTGATCGCTTTAAGACGGTAGGGCGGTGGCAGTTAAAAGATGGCTTACTGCACGTTGAGATTACTAAAGGCGACAACCGATATGAATTCGCGGTTGTAGCTCGAGCTGACCTTAATATTCACTCAGCGGTGGAGTATAAGAACAGCGAGCTGCATTCGTACCTGAAGCTGGTGCAAGTTGAGCGTTAACTTCTTTTGTCGAGCTTACTAAAGAGATAGACCTTCCAAAAAGAAAAAAGCCAACAGTGATGTTGGCTTTGTTGTTTCTTGTGAAGCTAACCGAGCGTTAGCATTCTATCAACTTGGTTTATCTGTTGCGTTTATGCTTCAAAGTTTGTTAGGCGTGAGTGCCGTTCACTTCCAACATCTTGCTTGGCACAAACCGTTAGTAGGTCATCAATAAAGTACTTGAGAGCGCGGGCCTCGATGCGTCGAATGCCTTGTTGCTGCTCTTCAGTCAGGTAACCGTAGATGGTCGCCGCTCCAAAATCACCAAAGATCATTTGGCCTTGTTCATTGACTAGGGTGTTGTGCGCATACAAATCACCGTGACAAACCTGGTTGTCATGCAGGTGATTAAATACATTGATCATCTGAGTCATAATGTTGTCGATTTGCGAGATCGGAAGTTCGAAACCTTCAGGGAAAGTATCACGCGTGCAAGTCTCGAGTGTTGGTGGTAGCCCTAGGTTGTAGTAGCTGCTTGGAATGAGTTCCATCACCAAAGCTAGGTAATCTTGTTCTTCAACTTGAGCAATGGACTTTACCAAGTTGTTATGGTGACCAGCTTGAAGGCACGCTTCCAGTTCATCATGTGGGTAGCCGTCACTGGTGACTTCGCCTTTAAACACTTTAACCGCCACTTCCTGTGGAAAATCAAAGTCGCTGTTTAGCCAGCTTGCATGCGAGATCACGCCAGATGCGCCTTGGCCAAGTACTTGATTTAGTGAATAGCTTTGAGAGCTAACCGCAGGCACGCTATCTAAGCTGCTAGGGTGTTTGCAAAAAGGGTTACCCGCAAACGCTAGCCAAGCCAGTTTAGGTAGCTTGATAAGGAATTCTGGGAACTCAGTCAGTTGGTTTGCAGACAAGCGAACCAGTTCGAGGTTGGATAGCTTTTCCATACTCTCAGGTAAAGCGCGAAGCTGGTTGCCTGCGAGTGCTAGCTTTTGCAGTCTTGGTCTTTCGCCCAGTGAGTTCGGTAGAACTTCGATGGCGTTGTCGGTCAGGATCAACCAGCGTAATAGAGGTGGTAGAGATACTTCACTTACGGTTTTGATTTGGTTGGTCTTGAAACCGATCATTTCAAGCTTAGGAAGTGACCCAAGAACATCAGGAAGGTGCGTGAACAGATTATTCGACGCAAAGATAATACGCAGGTGAGTAAGCTGTGATAACTCTTCAGGCAAGTCTGATAGCTGATTCCCCGAAAGATCCAGAATCTCTAGTGAATCGGCGAGGTCCAAGATTTCTAATGGAAACTCAGTGAGACCTTCTGATAATTTTAAGCGCTTAATACCTTTAAGTTGCCCTGATTTTAATTGTTCTAGAGTATGCAAACCTTAGCCTTATGAATAGATGTTCGAGGCGCGTAGTTTACTTGTCTCAATCGAGAAAGGCGAGTATCCGCAACAATACTCGCCTATCTAAACTCAGTGGTTGTTGATATCAAGGTTAAAGCTGAATACGATTTTGGCTAACGCCGACCTCCTCAACAAAATCCAAGTCATGACTGACTAAGATAAAAGCTCCTTGGTATCCACGTAAAGCTGACGCCAATATCTGCTTTGAGTCGATATCTAAATGATTGTCTGGCTCATCAAGCAGCAGTAATGGGGAGTCTTGCTTATGACTGACAATCAACATCGCTAGCTTCATTTTCTCTCCACCACTTAGGTGAGCGACTTTGCGGTAAACGGAGTCGCGCCTAAAGCCTATGCCTGCTAACAATGTCCGAGCTTCACTTTCTGTTAGCCCATCACTATGTGTCATGAGGCTATCGAACATGGTGTTATGGGTATCCAATAAACCAAAGTGTTGATCAAGGTACACCGTAGATCCTAAGCGTTTGATGGTACCAGTGTAATGCGAGTGCTCGTTGTGAATCGTTTTCAACAGTGTCGACTTACCACAGCCGTTTGCGCCGCTTAGATAACAGCGGTCACCTTGTGACAGAGAAAAATTGATAGCAGTACCAGACCCATATTCAAGTCGGCAATCTTCAACAGTTAATAGCGCGTTCTTTTTCTTGCTATTACTCTGTTGTAGATACAAGGCCTGCGGTTTCAGTTGCTCTTTTTGTTCTTTAAGAGATTGAAGCTTATCTTGATTTTGCTCCTTTAAGTTATTTTGGCTAGTGGCTGATGTTGCTTGTGTTCGTCCGGCTTTGTCTTTCATTGCATCCAGTAAGATCTTGGGCTGACTGCCTGATTTTCGCAGTCGGTTTCCTTGCGCCTCTCGCTGTTGTGCTTTTTCTTTGTTGGCTTGAGCTTGGCGTTCAAGTCGTCTCTTTTCTGATTGATGATGAGCAATCTGTTTATCTAGTGCATCGGCCTGATTCGACATTTGTTTGAAGTAGTCATCGTAGTTTCCTGTATAGAAACGTAACCCCAAACTGTTGAGGTGGTAGATCCCTTCCATGTGCCTCAACAGGCTTCGGTCATGGCTAACCATCAGTATTTTGCCTTCAAATTGTTGGCACTGTTCTATTAACCAGCTGCGCCCGTCACTGTCTAAATGATTCGACGGCTCATCGAGAATCAGTATGGTGTGGTCTGAAGTAAACAGTTGATGAAGCTGTAAAAGGGCAAGCTGCCCACCGCTTAGTGTGTTGCATGGCGTGGTCAACTCGCTGGTTATTTTCAGATTGGCCAATAGCCTCTGAATGTTGTCTTGCAAATCCCAATCGTCACCAACG
Source organism: Vibrio sp. T3Y01 (assembly GCF_013114525.1). NCBI lineage: Bacteria > Pseudomonadati > Pseudomonadota > Gammaproteobacteria > Vibrionales > Vibrionaceae > Vibrio > Vibrio sp. T3Y01. The sequence goes on from NZ_VTXJ01000003.1 coordinate 157,311, forward strand.
ATGTCAAAATGTTGATGCTCGCAGCTGCCTTGTTCGATAGCTCGCAAGGCATTGAGTTTATTCGTGATACCTAAGAAATCAGCAATGCTGATCGTGCTATCCAAAAGTTCTGAAGGCAATTGTGAGTAGAAACCAATCGAGCCTTGTCTAGATACACTCCCAGATGTCGGCTGCACTTGCCCAGTGAGTAATGAAAGTAGCAACGATTTTCCGGCTCCGTTTCTTCCAACCAAGCCAGTCAGTCTTGAGTTCAAATTGAAGGTGACGTCTTGAAATAGCCATTCACCAGTATCGAGTTGGAATGAGAGATTGTTGGCTAAAATAGTAGGCATAAAAATACCTCCCTTTACGTATAAACGAGTAAAAGGGGCGAGGCGCTTTTCTGAGCAAGATCCAACTGGATGCTAACAACAGATCGCCATAGGCGTTACTTAGGTAGATGACCAATGAAAGAGAGAAAGCGGTATTGAGATGGTTTCTGTCTTTTAGGTGTGCTCTGGAAGATACAGGCCGTTAATCGGCGGATCTTTTTAGAGCCTAATTTGTCGCGAAAATAGATGACGAAGTAACGCCCACTAACCCCGAGTGTCCAAATGATTTTTAAAAAATAAATCGGATGTCAGGATGTTAGTACTTCATTATGGCGTTATTCTCTTTGAAATGATGGTGGAATGGTACTGAATGCGGGCTTAAAAAGTCAACAGGGTAAAGTGATTAAAATGTACCCAAATAATAAAAGCGCCGATGAGACGCTTTTATTGATTCGATGAAATCTGACACTGCTAAATGGCAGGGTACTTAGCTTATAGCTCGCAGATAATCTAGCTAACAGGACGACTGAGCTTGACCACCAATAGCACGCCAGCACATATCAAAACTGTCGTTGATGTACATTTCTGACTGCTCTGGCTGCGGCTCTTGTTGATCAATAAGCCAGTTCGCACAGATCAAAAAGTGGCTATGGATGAAGTGTCTCACGAGATTAATGTCTAACACCATCAACTCTTCGGCCTGCTGTCCTTTCAAAATGATGTCATCGAGTGACGCAAACATTTGCGAAACAATGACTTCACGAGTTTGAGTCGTTGGGTCAAAGTGCACATTGGTGAAGAATTTCATGGCGACTGGGTTTTCCAATGCCCACTCAATTCCGGTCATCCACATGAATTTAAAGGCTTGATAGCGATTTTGTTCAGCGATTTCGGTGTGCTGAGCCAGAGTAGAAAATAGCTCTACTTTCAATTCACGAAACAGTTCATCAATCAGTAGAGATTTGTTCTCAAAGTGATGAAACAGTGTCGCTTTCGCTACACCGGCGGTCTTCGCTATTTGCCCAGTAGATGTGCCCTCTAACCCTTGTTGGGAAAAGAGTAGGAGCGCAGCATCTAGGATTTTTTGCCTTTTTGTAATCATCGATTCAGTACTTTGAACATCATTTTCTTGATTGGGTTGTTGTATGGAGGGTGCATCAACTTAGTGAAGTTGATCTTGCCTCGAGTCAACACGGTTTTTGCATGGCTAAAGGTCTTGAAGCCTTCAATACCGTGGTAGTGTCCCATGCCTGAAGGGCCAATACCACCAAACGGTGCGTCTTCTGCTGCTACATGCACCAAAGAGTCATTGATACAAACGCCGCCTGAATGAGTGTCCGATAGGAATCGGTCTTGGGTTTTCTTGTCGTGACTCATTAGGTACAGCGCAAGTGGACGTTCTCTTGTTGTGATGTAGCTTATCGCTTCGTCAATTGAATCATACGGCACGATAGGAAGCACAGGACCAAACAACTCTTCTTGCATTGCCACCATGTCATCATTCACTTCGGTGAGAAGGTGCGGTGTCATTCTGTGGTTCACGTCGTCTTGTGCCTGCTCGGTAACGGTGTGTATCACAGCACCTTTTGACTTCGCATCTTCAACTACACCTTTTAATCGATTGTACTGGCGCATATTAACCACTGAGGTTAAGTCTTTGCTCTCAATTCCTGCTTTATAAAGCTTCTTGAAGTAGCGCTTGTAAGCGGTGATAAATGCATCGACTTTCTCTCGTGGAAGCAAGATGTAATCCGGTGCGACACAGATTTGACCTGCATTTAAGCTCTTGGCAAACAGGATACGTTCTACCGCGTCAGCAACATCGAAATCAGGCGCAATGATGGTCGGAGACTTTCCGCCTAGCTCAAGTGTAACCGGCGTTAGGTTAGCAGCTGCTGCTTTCATTACGTGCTTACCAACAGAGGTTGAGCCTGTAAACAGGATATGGTCAAACGGCAGCTGGCTAAACTTAGCAGAAACATCGGCTTCACCTTCGATGATGGCCACTTGTTCTTCACTGAAACCTTCGGCCAACATCGTTTTCAACACACGGTTTGTTGCAGGAGTAAACTCAGACATCTTGAGCATTGCAGTGTTACCTGCAGCCAATGCTGTGATGAGAGGACCCAAAGAGAGCATAACTGGGAAGTTCCAAGGCACGATGATGCCAACCACACCTACTGGCTGATAATGCACAGTAATCTTGGCTGGTGTTAGCATCAAGCCGGCTTTACGACGTGAAGGCTTCAACCACTTCTTAAGATTTTTATCACTGTAATTAATCTGGTGTAGGGAAGGGGTGATGTCAGCAATTAAGCTGTCGTGCTTTGCTCGATGGCCATAATCTTCTGATACCGCTTCAATTAACTGCTCTTGGTAGCGCATTAATAGTTTTTTCAAGACTGAGAGATCATTTCGTCTCTGCTCAAGTGTTGGATTAACGTTATTACGGTAGTGATCTTGTTGTCGGTTGAATATTTGATCCATGTCGTTGGTGCTCGACGTGTTTGGTTCAAGGTCTAGATTATGGCTCATAGTATCCCCTAAATTCGAAGGCTGACCGATTGGTTGGTCAGTTAAAATTACAAGAAGTTAGGATCGAATACAAGATATGGACAAGAAAAGTTTATTTTTTGTGCAATGAACTGGCGATTTAGTTAAGTGGGCGCAACAACGGAAAAGTTGGTATTAAGGAAGAAGTGACTGGTTTGGCAGAGAAATGTTCGTGTGCCTTTAGTGTAGTTAAAGGCACACGCGATTTGATTGCGGGTTAGGCTGAGACTTTCTCGCAACGCATAAAGATGAAGTTAACGTTTTTCGATAAGCGCTCGTACGTTTCTTCTGAGATGGCTTTGGCCTTCTCGTCGATTGTGCCTTCGGTGATTTGTGAAATCAGCAAGCCAGATTGACTAACAGCTTGGCAAAGCTCGGTTAATGAACGGCGGTAGAAGCTTACCTGAACGGGTGTTCCAACCGTGTTCCACTCTTCTTGAATGAATTCGCGTTCAAAGTAGTTACCTGAAAGGGTGCATTCAAAATCCGCAAAAGGGTGGTGAGTGGAAAACACGATGTAGCCGCCCGGTTTCAAAACGCGATACACGTCATCAAAGACAGGCTTTAGATCTTCAATGTAATGCAGTACCAATGGGCACACGATGACATCAGCGCTGTTATCAGCTTCCTTAGGTAAACCAAGAGCAGCATCTTGCGCGTATGCGGTCACATTGGGGATTTGTTTTCCGTTCACTAGGTCAACCATATCTTGAGACAGGTCGGTACACGTGACTTTGTTGGCACCTTGGTCGATAAACCACTGTGCGTATATACCTGAGCCGCAGCCAAGGTCGACAATATCGAGCCCTTTAACATCGTCTAGTAAGGCTATGGTTGATGGGCGTTCTAATAGGGCATTATAAATATTATCGCGAGCAGCAGAGTCGTATTGCTTTGCGTAGGTGGTGTACATTTCGGACATGATTTAACACTCATCAATAGGTATGGAAGAACAGGATACTGACTATCTTAGTGATAGCGAGAGTTGTGATATTGAAGTGCCGATATTTGTCACAAACCTGACTTAACATCACCAAAATAGCCAAGAATTTTAGGTGTGAATGCTATTTTATTCACCTGATTTTTTATGAGAAAGTGCTTTATATTTAATGCGCTTCAGCCTGCTTTTTGCCCTAAAACCTTGTAATTCCTTACCTGTCACTTTAAGTCGATCTGTCGATAAAAAAACGTAATCGTAACCACAAATATCAATGGTTGGACTCGCTCTTCATAATATCGGTTAATGCAGCCAACAAATCGTTTTTGAGCGTTTTTTGTTGGGTTATACCTCGCTATTCCAAAGAGGTATCTTCTGTCGATGGCCCTATAGTGTGAGGTCTCTAGAATTGGAAAATTCGGTTAATTTGGAACGCATCCGTGCTGAGTATAATGTAAAGCACTGGAGCCAAGGTTTTTATGGAATTGATGACAACGGTGAAGTGTATGTTTCACCAAGCGAAACGGATCATCAAGTCCCACTAAGTAAGATCGTAAAACAGTTAGAGCAAAGAAATATTGGTTTACCTGCTCTTGTGCGTTTTCCTCAAATAGTGCATCAGCGTGTGCACAATATCTGTAACGCATTTAACCAAGCGATTGAAGAATATCAGTACGACAACCGCTACCTATTGGTTTATCCGATTAAAGTTAACCAGCAAAAAGAAGTGGTTGATGAGATCTTAGCGAGCCAAGCTCAATTAGAGCAAAAGCAGCTAGGTCTAGAGGCGGGCAGCAAACCTGAACTATTAGCGGTATTGGCGCTGGCTCAAAAAGCGAGTTCTGTGATCGTGTGTAACGGTTACAAAGACAGAGAATACATCCGTCTTGCTCTGATTGGCGAAAAGCTAGGGCACAAAGTATTTATCGTTCTAGAGAAGTTGTCAGAGCTTGATCTTGTTCTTTCTGAAGCGAAAGCACTTGGCGTAAAACCTCGTTTGGGTTTACGTATTCGTCTTGCTTCTCAAGGTGCAGGTAAATGGCAAGCAAGTGGTGGTGAGAAGTCGAAATTCGGTTTGTCTGCATCACAAGTATTGACCGTTATTGAACGCTTGAAAGCAGAAGACCAACTGGATGTTCTAGAGTTAGTGCACTTCCACCTTGGTTCGCAAATGGCAAACATTCGTGACGTGCGAAATGGCGTGAGTGAAGCGGCTCGTTTCTACTGTGAACTGCGTGATATTGGCGCTCAACTGAAGTTCTTAGATGTTGGTGGTGGCTTGGCAGTCGATTACGACGGCACACGTAGCCAATCTTCAAACTCAATGAATTACGGCTTGCTTGAGTACGCTCGTAACATCGTGATGACAGTAGGGGATATTTGTAAACTCTACAATCAGCCACAACCTGTGATTATTTCGGAGTCTGGTCGCTCACTGACTGCGCACCATGCTGTGTTGATCACCAACGTGATTGGTACTGAAAGCTACTCACCGGAAGACATGGCAGCGCCAGAAGCAGACGCACCGCTGTTGCTTAACAACATGTGGAAGAACTTCTTAGAACTCGATGCTGGTAACGACGACCGTGCGTTGATAGAGATCTACAACGATACGCAGAGTGATATTGCAGAAGCGCACAACCAATTTGCGACCGGTATGCTGAACCTTCAGCACCGTGCTTGGGCTGAGCAGATGTCTTTGCGTATCAACTACGAGCTTAGCACTCGTATGAGTACTAAGAACCGTTACCACCGTCCAATTTTGGATGAGTTGAGTGAGCGTTTAGCAGACAAGTTCTTCGTGAACTTCTCACTATTCCAGTCATTGCCAGACGCTTGGGGTATTGATCAGGTATTCCCTGTATTGCCATTGAGCGGTTTAGACAATGCGGATGAGCGTCGCGCTGTTGTATTGGACATCACTTGTGACTCTGACGGTACGATTGACCAGTATGTTGATGGTCAAGGCATTGAAACAACGTTGCCAGTGCCTGCGTGGAATCCAGATGAACCATACCTAATGGGCTTCTTCCTAGTAGGAGCGTACCAAGAGATCTTGGGTGATATGCATAACCTATTTGGTGATACGCACAGTGTTGTGGTGAATGTTGATGAGAGCGGAGAAGCGAACATCGACTACATCAACGAAGGCGACACGGTAGAAGACATGATGCGTTACGTTCACATTGATATGGACCTAATTCGTCAGAACTACAAAGAATTGGTAACAGCGAAAGTACCAGCGCAAGAGCAGCAAAGCGTACTTGAAGAGCTAGAGCAAGGCTTGATGGGTTACACCTATCTTGAGGATTTTTAATGAACGATCTATTTACGAAACCAGATTATTCGCTGTATTCCAATGCGATGACATTTATGCGTCGTCCATTGGTGCAAAACCCAATCGACAACGATGCTGATGTGGTTGTTTTGGGTGCGCCGCTAGATATGGCGACATCTGGTCGCCCGGGTGCTCGTATGGGCCCTGATGCGATTCGTCGTGCATCGGTAAACTTGGCGTGGGAAGGTAAGAAATTCCCGTGGGACTTCAATGTATTTGAGCATACCTCGGTGATTGATGCTGGCGACCTTGTGTTTGATTGCGGTGACGCAGAAGACCTAACTCAGCGTTTGGAGGCTGCAGCTGATGCGATTTTAAGCAGTGGAAAAACATTGCTTGGTTTAGGTGGTGATCACTTCATTACATTGCCTTTGCTAAGAGCATACGGCAAGAAGTACGGTGAGATGGCGTTGATCCACTTCGATGCACATACTGACACCTACAATCAAGGCAGCCGTTACGACCATGGCACCATGTTCTACCATGCCCCAAACGAAGGCCTTATCTCGCCAGAACATTCGGTGCAGATCGGCATTCGTACCGAGTACAAACAAGAAGGTCATGGCTTCAACGTAATTAACGCGATGCAAGCTAACGACATGAGCGTAGACGAGATCATTGCTCAAGTGAAAGGTATTGTTGGTGACAAGCCAGTGTATCTGACGTTTGATATCGACTGTCTGGATCCTGCATTTGCGCCGGGTACTGGCACGCCAGTGTGTGGTGGTTTGAACTCAGATAAAGTTCTGAAAATCATCCGCGGTTTGCAGGGCATCAACATGGTTGGTATGGACGTTGTAGAGGTTTCTCCAGCGTATGACCAAAGCGAAATTACAGCGTTAGCTGGTGCGACGATTGCGCTTGAGCTGCTTTATGTTTGGACTGCAAATCGCCTCGCTAAATCATAATGTTTCATCGGTAACAGCATAACGCTATATACTGGTTCTAAAGCCCACTAAGGTTCAACTTAGTGGGCTTTTTTTGTTTTCTAACCATCCAACTGACTGAGCTATCACAAAGCCCCATAACGCTTATGGGAAAAGTTGGTTAATCTGCTGCCAAATATCTCTTATGCAACTTATTTTATTGGTTTTTTGTGGTTTCTATAAATCAATAGCCTGCTTACTGTCTCAAAGATGGGAATTGTTGCTGTTTAGTTGTTGATGCATAGCTCACTTCAATTAATGCCTTATTTTCGCTAATGATTTGTTAACTTTATTGCGGTATAAATTTATGAAATTCAGAGGTGCGTATTATTGTGAGTTTATTTGCATATAAATCAGTACCCTATTAACTTTTAACTAGTGTTCTGGAAACCCTTAGAAAATAGACTTCTTTGTAAGAAGGCGTCTACTAGCACAGACATGGCATTTTTTATGGGGAAGACTAGGCTTAAAGGTAAGTAAACTATAAAAAAACAGGTGAAATTTATTCTCTTTTCTGCCACTTCTACTAATCATCTGAAGGTGATTAGTAGAAGTGAGAGATAAGTTAATCAAACCTGAGATTGCTATTACAAATAATGTTCACCGCTCTTTAAGAAGCGATTTGTGACATCGGGGGATATATGGATATCGAAGTTTCGCGTCAGACTGTAGTTGTTGAAGCTACTAGCGGAAATGTGGTTGTAGTTAAGCCTGACGGCAGTGCCAGAAAAGTTTCGGTTGGCGATATCATCCGTGAAAACGAGATTGTTATTACTGCACATGATGCAGAACTTTTCTTAGGCGTACCTAATGGCGTTGTTGAGGTTGGTGAGAATTGTGTCGGTTGTGTCGACCCCGAGTTGGCATGGGCAGATGCGCCAATCGCCGGAGAAGTGAATATTGACTTGGCACAAGCTGACGATGAATCATTTAACGATGACGACCTTGCGGCGATTCAAGATGCCATTTTAGCCGGTGCCGATCCAACTCAAATCCTAGAAGCAACGGCTGCTGGTGGCGGTCAGGGTTCTGCAAACGCAGGCTTTGTTACTATAGATTACACCTACATAGAAACTCATCCTTCGACCTTCTTTGAAACTTCTGGTCTAGAAGATCAATCTGTTGATGAAGACAGAGAAGAGCTCAGATCGATCACGCTCTCATCGGGTGGTCAATCCATCGCTGAAACACTGACAGAAGGTTCCATTTCAGGCAATACTTACCCTCAATCGGTGACGGTTACTGATACCGTTGTTGCGGGTAGCTTAGCGCTTGACCCAGATTCTTTTGCTCCAGAAACACTTTCTCTCGCTTCGCTCCTTAGTGAACTCAACAGCGACATTACCTCTAGTGGCCAACCGGTTACTTTTACGTATGATTCAGCCTCTAATTCGATTATTGGTGTTCAAGGTACAGATGAAGTGCTGCGCATCGATATTGAAGCAGTAAGTGTTGGAAATGACATTGAATTATCGCTGACCACAACCATTTCTCAGCCGATAGATCATGTTCCGTCGATTGGTGGCGGACAGGTTTCCTTTACGGGTGACCAAATTAACATCGCCTTTGACATACAGGGCCAAGATACCGCAGGTAATCAGCTCGTCACACCAATTAATGCGCAAGTAACCGTCCTTGATGGGGTAGATCCGTCTGCCGAAAGCGTGTCTATCGATAACGTTGAAACAAGCAGTGCTGCAATTGAAGGCACCTTTGCAAATATTGGTAGTGATAATCTACAGTCAGCTGTTTTTGACTCAAGCGCACTGGCTCAATTTGATGGTGTGCTCAGTGATAATCAGAACACGCTGGCCAGACTTTCTGATGATGGCACGACGATCACTCTGGCAATCCAAGGTCGTGGCGAGGTGGTCCTTACTATCTCACTTGATACCGATGGCACTTATAAATTTGAGCAGTTTAATCCGATCGAACAGATCGGCACTGACTCACTCTCTTTTTCGCTGCCGATCACGGTTACGGACTTTGACCAAGATGTTGTAACTAATACCATTAACATTGAGATTACTGATGGCGATAGCCCGGTTGTGACCAATGTTGACAGTATTGATGTTGATGAAGCTGGTATTGTTGGTGGGTCTCAAGAGGGAACCGCGCCCGTAGCGGGTAGCGGAAGCATCACTGCCGATATTTTTGAAAGCGACATCATCGATCATTACGAGATTGAACCTACGGAGTTTAATGCTGGTGGTTCTTTAACGTCTAATGGCGAAGCCGTATTGCTTGAGCTTATTGATGAAACTAACGGTGTAAGAACTTACGAAGGCTATGTTGAAGTCAATGGCTCTAGAATTACGGTCTTTGACGTTAAAGTTGATAGTCCGTCATTGGGGAACTATGAATTCACTCTGTACGAAGAGCTTTCTCACCAAGGCGCTGAAGACGCGTTGTTGACCTTTGCTCTGCCTATTTATGCCGTTGACGCGGATGGAGACCGTTCTGCACTATCTGGCGGTTCGAGTACACCAGAAGCCGCTGAGATTCTCGTCAATGTCACAGATGATGTTGTTGAGCTCGTTGATAAGGTTGAGTCAGTTACTGAGCCAACTTTAGCGGGCGATACTATTGTTTCGTATAACCTGTTTAATTTCGAAGGTGCGGATGGTTCGACAATTCAATCATTCAACTACGATGGTGTTGATTATTCACTAGATCAAAGCTTACTGCCTGATGCTCCTCAAACCTTCAGTTTCACTGAGGGCGTGGTCACTATCTCGCTTAACGGTGATTTCAGTTTTGAGGTTGCTCGTGATATCGATCATTCAAGTAGCGAAACTATCATCAAACAGTTTTCATTCTTAGCCGAAGACGGTGATGGCGACACTGATACATCAACGCTTGAGTTAAGTATTACCGATGGTCAAAATCCGGCAATCAATCTGATTCCACCTGTTACTTTATCTGAAACCAATCTTGCTGATGGCTCTTCACCAAGTGGAAGTGCAGTAAGCGCAACCAACACGATCACCTTTACTTCTGGTAGTGATGATGTGGCGAATTTCCGCATTGAGCCAACCGAGTTCAATGTCGGCGGTGCACTGACGTCCCAAGGGCTTGCAGTCGAGATAAAAGAAGATTCTTCTAATCCGGGTACTTATATCGGTTTTATTACTAACGGCTCTGGCTCTGAAATCCCAGTGTTCACCATTAGCTTCTCGTCCACCACGCTTGGCGAATACACCTTTACTTTACTTGAAGCGCTAGACCATGTGGATGGCCTAGCGAACAATGATCTGAGCTTTGATCTTCCAGTATATGCGGTAGACAGCGATGGTGATGATTCTGTTGTGTCTCAACTGAATGTGACTATCGGTGATGATGTTCAAATCATGCAAGATGGCACATTAGATATCGTCGAGCCTAATCTTGCTGATGGTACGGTGACCACCAACACTATTGATGTGATGCCAAACCAAAGTGCCGATGGCGCAACCGTCACTGAGTTCTCTTTTGGCGGCATTGTTCAAACTCTTGATCAGAGTATCACTGGCGAGCAGAAATTCACTTTCACAGAGGGTGAGTTGTACATCACGCTTCAAGGTGACATGCGCTTTGAACCAAACCGTAATCTAGACCACTCCGCTAGCGAAGACATTGTTAAGTCCATAGTCGTGACGTCGAATGACTTTGATAACGAGCCGGTGACATCAACCGTTACTTTGACTATTACTGATGGTGATAACCCGACTATCGATGCGGTACCGAGTGTTGCTCTTGAAGAAGCGGATCTGGCTGATGGCTCATCACCAAGCGGCAGTGCGGTTAGCCAAACAGAAACTATCACTTTTACCAACCAAAGTGATGATGTTGAAAAATTCCGTTTGGAGCCGACTGAGTTTAATACTGGTGGTACTCTGAAATCTGATGGCTTAGTGATTGAGATCCGAGAAGAGCCTGCGGGTTCTGGTAACTACATCGGCTTCACCACAGACACTTCAAATGTCGAGACCACAGTATTCACACTTGCATTTAGCAGCACGACTTTAGGTGAGTACACCTTTACGCTTATAGAAGCGATTGATCACACACCAATTCAAGGTAATAACGGCCTAACGTTTAACTTGCCAGTGTACGCGGTTGATAGCGACGGCGATGATTCTCTAATGTCGCCACTTGCTGTGACGATCACCGATGATATCCAAGTCATGGTAGATGGCGCGTTTACGATTGAAGAGCCGACTGTCGCTGATTTAGCAGCGGGTACGCCGACAACCACGACTGTGAATGTTCTTGATGAAGAAGGGGCAGACGGCACGACTATCACCCAAATCAATTATGACAACGGCACCGTGTTTACGCTTGACCAGAGCAATACGGGAGAGCAGAAGTTTGTGGTTGCTGAAGGTTCGCTTTATGTCACGCTGCAAGGTGATGTGCGCTTTGAACCAAATCGTAACCTCGACCATACAAGTGGAGACATTGTTAAGTCGATAGTCGTGACTTCAAGCGACTCAGATAGTGATGTTGTTACTTCTACGGTGACGTTGACTATTACTGATGGTGACATTCCAACGATCGACAATGTACCGAGTGTTACTTTATCTGAAACTAATTTGAGTGATGGTTCTACGCCAAGCGGTGCCGCGGTAAGTCAAACAGAGACGATTACCTTCACTAATCAAAGTGATGATGTGGCGAGTTTCCGAATTGAACCGACAGAATTCAATGTAGGTGGAGCGCTCAAATCAAATGGGCTGGTGGTTGAGCTAAAAGCAGACCCAACCACACCAGGTGGTTATATCGGTTTTGTGACTGATGGTTCGAACGTCGAAACCAACGTGTTCACGATCAGTTTCTCTAGTACTACCCTCGGTCAATACACTTTCACGTTGTTAGAAGCATTAGACCATGTGGATGGTTTAGCGAACAACGATCTTAGCTTTAACCTTCCTGTTTATGCGGTAGACAACGATGGCGACGATTCATTGGTGTCACAGTTGAATGTGACCATCGGTGATGATGTCCAAATCATGCAAGATGGAGCTCTAAATATTGTCGAGCCAGCGGTTGCTGATTTGGCTGCGGGTACACCTACGACAACTACCGTTAATGTATTTGATCAAGAAGGGGCAGACGGCGCGACCATCACACAATTTACTTATGATGGCGGGGCTGTATTAACGCTTGACCAGAATAATACTGGCGAGCAAAAGTTCGTTGTTGCTGAAGGTTCACTGTATATCACTATCCAAGGTGACGTTCGCTTCGAGCCGAACCGTAATCTCGATCATACTGGTGGAGACATCGTTAAACAGATCGAGGTCACCTCAAGCGACTTCGATAAAGATACCGTGACCTCGACAGTCACCCTGACGATTACCGATGGTGATATCCCGACCATTGATACGGTGCCAAGTGTTACTCTGTCTGAAACCAATCTTGCTGACGGCTCTGCACCAGGTAGCGGTGCTGTAAGTCAAACTGAGACGATTACTTATACTAATCAAAGTGATGATGTGACCCGTTTCCGTATTGAACCTACTGAGTTCAATGTTGGTGGTGCACTGAAATCGAATGGTGTTGCGGTCGAGATAAAAGAAGATTCAGCGAACCCGGGCACTTATATCGGCTTCATTACTGATGGTTCAAATGCTGAAATTCCAGTGTTTACGATTAGCTTCTCGACCACGACTCTTGGTGAATACACCTTTACTTTATTGGAAGCGTTAGACCATGCAGATGGTCTAGCGAACAATGATCTGAGCTTTGATCTTCCGGTTTATGCGGTAGACAGCGATGGCGATGACTCTTTGGTGTCTCAACTGAATGTAACCATCGGCGATGATGTTCAAATCATGCAAGACGGTACGTTAGATATTGTTGAGCCAAATCTGGCTGATGGTACGGTAACAACCAATACCATTGATGTAATGCCAAACCAAAGTGCCGATGGTGCGACGGTTACTGAGTTTTCTTTTGGTGGCATCGTTAAAACATTGGATCAGAGCATCGTAGGCGAACAGCAGTTCAGTTTCACAGAAGGTGAGTTGTACATCACCCTTCAAGGTGAGATGCGCTTTGAGCCCAACCGTAACTTAGACCATTCCGTGAGCGAAGACATTGTTAAGTCCATCGTCGTGACATCCAATGACTTTGATAACGATCCGGTTACTGCAACCGTTACTTTGACCATAACCGATGGCGATAACCCGACTATCGATGCGGTGCCGAGTGTTGCTCTTGAAGAAGCGGATCTGGCTGATGGCTCATCACCAAGCGGCAGTGCGGTTAGCCAGACAGAAACCATCACTTTTACTAACCAAAGTGATGATGTTGTAAAATTCCGCTTAGAGCCGAGTGAGTTTAATACTGGCGGTACGCTGAAATCTGATGGCTTGGTTATTGAGATTCGAGAAGAGCCAGCGGGTTCAGGCAACTACATTGGCTTCACTACAGACATTTCAAATGTAGAAACTACAGTCTTCACTCTTGCATTTAGCAGCACGACTTTAGGTGAATACACCTTCACGCTATTAGAAGCGATTGACCATACACCAATTCAAGGTAATAACGACCTAACGTTTAACTTGCCAGTGTACGCGGTCGATAGTGATGGCGATGACTCTCTGATGTCGCCTCTGGCTGTAACGATTACCGATGATATTCAAGTCATGGTGGATGGTGCTCTCAGCATTGAAGAGCCAACAGTGGCTGACTTAGCCGCGGGTACGCCAACAACCACGACCGTCAACGTTCTTGATCAAGAAGGGGCTGATGGCACGACTATCACCCAAATCAATTACGACAATGGCACCGTGTTTATGCTTGACCAGAGTAATACGGGGGAGCAAAAGTTTGTGGTTGCTGAAGGCTCGCTCTATATCACGCTGCAAGGCGATGTTCGCTTTGAACCGAACCGCGATCTTAATCACTCGGGCGGGGATATCGTTAAGTCGATAGTTGTCAGTTCAAGTGACTCTGATAGTGATGTGGTGACTTCGACAGTAACGCTAACTATTACCGATGGTGACCTACCAATCATCAATGTCATTCCTAGTGTGAGTCTTTCTGAGGTCGATCTGGCTGATGGCTCTGCGCCAACGGGCAATCCAGTATCGATGACTCAAGTGATTACCTTTACCGAGGGTAGTGATGATGTTAGTCATTTCAGAATTGACCCTGCCCAGTTCAATACTTCGGGGGCTTTGAAGTCGAATGGATTAGAGGTTGAGATTAAAGAGCAGCCAGCGAACTCTGGTAACTACATCGGCTTTGTAAAAGACGGTGCTAACGTAGAAACCAACGTGTTTACAATCAGTTTCTCAACCACAAATTTAGGTCAATACACGTTTACACTGCTTGAAGCGTTAGACCATGTGGATGGCTTACAGAACAACACGTTAAACTTCGATGTACCTGTTTTAGCAGTGGATACCGATGGTGATGAGTCTGCGATGTCACCAATGACAGTGACCATTACCGATGATGTACAAGGTGTACAAGACGGGTCATTGAATATTGTTGAGCCGTCACTGGCTGATCTAGTGGCGGGCACACCAACTACGCCAACCATTGATGTTATGCCGACTCAAAGTGCTGATGGCGCAAAGGTCACCCAATTTATTTACGATGGTGGTACTGCTGTCACCTTGGACCCGAATGTATCGACAGAGCAGGTGTTTACCGTAACCGATGGTTTACTGTACATCACGATTGAAGGCGAAGTTCGTTTTGAGCCAAATCGAAACCTAGATCATTCAGCGGGTGATATTGTTAGAACGATTGTTGTAACGACCAACGACTTTGATAACGATACTGATACCGCGGATGTCACATTGACGATCCAAGATGGGATTGATCCGGTCATCGATGTTGTTCCTAGCGTGAACTTATCGGAAGTGAACCTAGCAGATGGCTCAACGCCGAGTGGTTCTGCGGTGAGTTCAACACAAACCATTACCTACACTGTGGGCAGTGATGACTTAAGCCACTTCAGAATCGCGACCAACGAATTCAACCCAGGTGATGTGCTGAAATCAAACGGTCTTGTTGTTCAGCTAAAAGAAGATCCTGCTTCACCTGGCGACTACATCGGGTTTACTGATGACGGGGCTGGTAACGTAACTAATGTATTCACCATTGATTTTGATAGTGTTAACAAAGGTCAGTTCACTTTCACGCTGATTGAGGCACTCGACCACCTTGATGGTGCACTTAATAACAACCTTAACTTCAACTTACCTGTTTATGCGGTTGATACTGATGGTGATGACTCAGTTAAGCGTGATGTTGTTGTCACCATTCAAGATGACCTTCAACAGATGCAAGATGGCACGTTAACCATCACAGAGCCAAATACTGGCACACCAACTACCTCGACGGTTGATGTTTTACCTACGCAAAGTGCTGATGGGGCGACCATTACACAGTTCACTTATGACGGTGGGTCTGCGATTACCTTAAATCAAAACATCAGCGGTGAGCAGGAATTTGTTTTCACTGAAGGTTCGCTGTTTGTCACTTTGGATGGCGATGTAAGGTTTGAACCAAATCGTAATCTTGACCACTCAGCGGGCGACATTGTTAAGCTGATTGAGTTTACTTCATCTGATTTTGATAAGGATATTTCCTCTTCAACGGTCACACTCACTATCGTTGATGGTGATGGACCAACGTTGAATGTCGTACCGAGTGTTAGCTTGTCTGAAAGCTTACTGGCTGATGGTTCAACACCGAGTGGCAACCCAGTCAGCGTGACTCAAACCATTACTTCACTCGCAAGCAGTGATGACATCGAGAAGATTGTCGTCGAAGTAGGGTTGTTTAATACCAGCGGTGTATTGAAGTCTGATGGCCTTGAATTGAGCTTGCGTGAAGAGCCTGCTGGTTCAGGTGACTACATAGCATTCACAACGGATGGCTTGGGTGTTGAGAAAATTATCTTCACTCTAGAATTTGATAACACTAACCCGAGTGAGTACACGTTTACTTTGTTAGAGCGTTTGGATCATGTCGACGGATTAGGAAACAACGATCTTAGTTTTGATCTTTCCGTTTACGCACAAGACACTGATGGTGATATTTCAGCGTCTAAACCGCTTTCTGTGACCATCAGTGATGATGTTCAATTGATGCAATCTGGTGCTCTGAGCATCACAGAGCCAAGTACGGGTACGCCAACTACAACGACATTTGATGTGATGCCTGCGCAAAGTGCTGATGGCGCCACCATAACCAAATTTACTTATGGTAGTCAGCCTGAAGAATCTCTAGTGCAAACCAATACTGGTGAGCAAGAGTTCGTATTTACAGAAGGTTCGTTGTTTATCACGCTTGAAGGCGATGTGCGCTTTGAGCCTAATCGAAATCTGAATCATTCTGGTGGTGACATCGTTAAGACGATTACCGTGACATCAGAAGATAAAGACGGCGATATTGTTACTTCGACAGTGACACTGACGATTTCAGATGGTGCTCCACCGGTAATTGATACGGTACCAACGGTTGCATTGGAAGAAGCGAATCTAGTGGATGGCTCATCTCCGAGCTTACCTGTGAGCCAAACTGAAACCATCACTTTCACAGCGGGCAGTGATGATGTGAGTCATTTCCGTATTGATACCACTCAGTTCAACACGTCTGGTGATTTGAAATCGGATGGCTTGGTAGTTCAGCTTAAAGAAGATCCAGCCAACAGCGGAACCTATATTGGTTTCGTTGAAAGTGGTGGTGTTCAAACTGATATCTTTACCATCACTTTTAGTAGTGTGGTGCTAGGCGAATACACCTTCACTTTGTTGGAAGAGCTCGATCATCTGCCTGTACAAGGCAACAACGATCAAGTATTCACCTTGCCAGTTATCGCTGTCGACAAAGACAATACCGATTCTGTGATGAAACCTTTGACCGTTACTATCACCGATGATGTGCCTGTCATTACCGATACGACAGTGACCAGTACATTTGTGGTTGATGAAGATGATCTTGGATCTGTGGTTTCTCAAGCAATAGGTGCATTTGTTACCACAGAAGGTGCTGACCAAGTTGAGGTTTACGAACTGCGTAATATCTCTGCTCTTGAAGCGACATTGACCTCTGGAACTGAAGCGATTTCTATTACAGAAGTCACTGGGGCTGCGAACACAACGACCTATCAAGGTACTACGACAAGCGGGACTCCTATCTTCACGCTCGCGCTCGCGAATGACGGCTCTTATACGTTTACGTTGCTAGGTCCACTAAACCACCCAACAAGCCCGAATTCCAATACCTTGACGATTCCATTTGATGTGGTGGCTGTTGATGGCGATGGTGACGATTCTAATCAGTATGTATTGCCAATCGAAGTACTCGATGACGTGCCCGTAATGAGTGCGCCAACGGGTGAGACGGCTGTCGATGAAGATGATCTTGCTGGGATTGGTTCGGATCAATCTGAAGATACCATTATTAACGGACTATTCACGGTCGATGAAGGTGCTGATGGTGTTGTTAAGTACGAATTGGTCGATGAAAATTTAGTGATTGCAGGCTTAACTTCTGATGGAGAAAGCCTAGAGTGGCTGCCTGTTTCACAAAGCGGTACAACCTTCACTTATGTTGCACAGACGGTAACCAGCAATCAGCCTGTGTTTGAAATCATTTTTGATACCTCAAACAACAGCTATCAATTTGAGCTGTTTAAACCACTTAAGCACCCTGATGGCGCGAATGAAAACACCATCGAGCTTGATTTTTCCGTCGTGGCCGAAGATTTTGACCAAGACAAATCGAACGCGATCGATCTGACTATTGCGGTAACCGATGATGTGCCATTGGTGACCACTCAATCGATCACTCGAATTGAAGGCCAAGGTTATGGTAATTCCAAAGTTAACATGTTTGCGAATGCGACAGATGTGGGCGCAGATGATGCAGCGCTGACTCGCATAGAGGGTATTACCAGCAATGGCGCAGACATCTTGTTCCGAACAGGAAACAATGGGCCATACAGTAGCAGCTTTGATTTAAACAGTGGTGTCCAGCAAGTACGAGTGTATGAACAAACCGATGATGGTAGTGGCGGTATAGATACTCGTGAGCTTGGTAGATTACGTATTAATTCAAATGGTGAGGTTGAGTTCAGAGCTAATGGTTATCTTGATCATGACGGTCTTGACACTATCGACTTCTCGATTAACGTGATCGCGACGGACGGAGACTTAGATACCTCTGAAACACCTTTAGATATAACAATTACAGACCGAAATTCGTCTTCTGTCGCGTTAAAAGTGACCACCTTCGAGGATGCGGGTAGGGATTCAACTATACCTTATGCAACGGGCGATGAGCCGAATTTTGAAAATGCTCAAGACAACCAAAGTAATTTGCCTAATGCACCAGCGCAAGTAGCGCTGCAAGTTAATCTCTACGATCAGGACAATGTCGAATCGATTGGGCAGTTGACGATTAAAAGCCCGAACGGCGGTGATAATCACCAAGGTACTTTTTATTATTTTGATAGTGCTAGTTCGAAGTACATTGAATTAGTACCTGAGCCAAATGGGAGCATTGTATTTGGTCCTCCTCAACTTGAACAAAGCTTTGCTCCAAACCCTAATGAACCTAGGCAAACTATCGCGACGATAGACAACTTGTTCTTTGTTCCGGACCAACACGCTAGTTCGGATGAAACTGGTGGGAGAGTTCGTTATGAGCTCGAAATTGATAATAATGGCACGCTTGACCATACAGTAAATTCAAACTTCAGAATTGAGATTGAAGCGGTAGCGGATATTGCTACTTGGGATGATGCGAATAGTACGTATCAATATCAAGTGAATGAAGATGAAGACAATGTGACACTTCAACTGAATGCAGAGTCGCAAGATAACAGTAATACTGAGACGATTACCTATGAGCTAGAAGCAGTTCAAGGTGATGGGAAGTTTGAGCTGTTGGATCAAAATGGCAATGTGTTAACGCCAGTCAATGGTGTCTACACGATTGCTGCCGCAGATATCAATAGCACCGTGGTTAATCCAATCGACAACTTCTCTGGACAAATTGAGTTCAAAGCAACGGCAATTACTGAGGAGACGCTCAACCCATACGATGATTCGGCTAACGGCGGGGCAAATGATAAGACAACGGCTCGCTCTGTCGAACAGAATATTATCATTGATGTGACTGCCGATGCCGATCCGGGAACCTTCAGTGTTAACAGGATTCGTATTAACGAAGACAACATTGATGATCCAGATTATATCGGTCCTTTGGCTAACAAAGATGCCTTCACGCTGGACGAAGTGATCACCATGAACGGCTCGGTGGACACTGACGGCTCTGAAGAGTTGTTTGTTCGTATCAGCAATATTACTGAAGGTGCGGTGCTCTATTACCTAGGGACCACGAATGTCGTTCCAACAGTCACTATTAATGGTATCGATTACCAAGAAATAGCGTATTCCGATTTGGCAAACGTTGAGGTTGTTCCAACCAAACACAGTAATGTAGATTTCACCTTCGATGTAACGGGCGTGGTCAAAGACACTGCAAACCTATCAACGGGTGCTCAAGTCGACGAAGAAATCCTGGGGACTAAAACGGTTAATGTTGAGGTGAAAGGCGTTGCTGATACTCCTTATGGTGGAACGAATGGCACGGCTTGGAGTGCCATTACAGACGGCTCTGTAAATGGTGTGCAAACGACGATTCAAGAGAGCCAAAATGGCGATAGCTTTGCCGAGCTTGATTTCACCGTATTGTCGGGTGAGAGAAAGCCGGAGACTGGCACCACGCCATTACCGGACGATGGTTCAGAATCCATAACCGTTATCCTTTCGGGTATTCCTGACGGCGTAATTTTGGAAGATGGCGATGGTGCCGTGATTGACTTGAACTTTGTTGGTTATGAAACCGGGCCGGGTGGTAGCCCTGATCTCTCTAAACCTATCTACGAAGCTAATATTACTGAGGCGGGTAAAACGTCAGGGATCCGTATCAGACCTGTGGACTCTTCAACTGAGAATATTCATATTCAAGGTAAAGTGATTGTGACTGAGAACGATGGCCACACGCTTACGTTTGATCAAGAAATTCGAGTGCTAGTCGAACCTAGAATCGATACCTCTGCGACGTACAACACTGTTACTAATGGTGATGAAGATACCGCGATCAACATTGATTGGCACCCAGAGGGCACGGATTATATTGATGATGATGAGCATTTCACTTCTATTGTCATCAGTGGTATTCCAACTGATGTTGCCAGTGTGGTTGTAAACGGTGATGTGATTTGGAACTACGATGCCGTGGCCGGAACGCTAACCATCACACCTAAGGCTGGGCAGACTCCAGAAGTGTTCACTCAGATAGCACTGAACAATAATTTTATTCAGATAACACCGGAACAAGACTCGAGCACCGATTTTACGCTTAATACGGTTGTCATGATTGAAGAACGCGATCATGAATATGTTGACGCAACTGACCCAGGTCAGGGTATTGCAACAGCGACAATCACGGGCTCAATTGATGTTCGTGTGCGACCTGTGGTTGAGCCTGAAGATGCGAGTAACAAACTGGTGGTCGATGAGGTCGCGGGTCTTACGGACTTGAGTACAGTGGTCGCGAATGCTCTAACTGGTGTTCTTAAATTCACAACCAACAGTGATAACACATCGGTTACGGATGAGTTCGTTATTCGATACCAAGAAACTGATGCTTCGTCTGCTATCGAAGAGGTTGACCAGCTAGTGATTCAACTGACTAATGTGGACGACTCGGCGTTATCAGATGCTGTCCTCAATCAGTTAGTTGTGATGGGTGCTGCTTATGAAGGCAATGGTCGTTGGGTGGTAACCAATGAAGACCTGTTTAGTATTAGTGCACCAAACGGCCTTGCGTTTCCGCCAGTTTCTGGTGTTCCAGGCGTTTTCAATGACATCAAGATGACCATCTATAGTACCGTGATTGATCGAGGTGATGGCGCTGAAACTGAGTCATCAGCTGCGGTTCAGAGGGAAGGCGAAGTGAACTTGTCATTCCCAGAAATGCTTGTTGGCGGGAACGAGGTGGCTGCAGATATTACGATGACACCAGATAGCGTTGTCGATGCTGTAGAGGATACACAGTTAGACTTGGGAACGGCACTAAATAGTCTGATCACATTTTCCGGTGAAGACGCTTCAACAGACCAAGTAACTATCATTATTGATGACTCTGTGACCATTCCCCCAGGAATAACTTTCCCAATCAGTTTAGGAGGAGGCAGTGATGTTGACTTCGTAAACGGGAAGTATGTATTTGAAACAACGGTCGATCAGGGTGTTCCAACGGATTTCTCTGGCCTGCTACTTAATCTGCCTGCTGACTATTCTGGCGACTTTAGGTTACCAATCACAATAGTCACCAAAGATACACTGTCTGGTGATGAGAAAACCTTGGTGACCGATGTCGTGATTAAAGTCGCTCCTGACGTTGAAGGTAACCCGGACATTGATGTAACGGTTGTTGGTTCGCTCGATGACTCGTTTAATCCTGTTGATACTGATGGTCAACCGGGACAAGATCCGGTGGGTTACGAAGATACTTACATTCAGCTTGATTTCAGCACGACCATTACTGACCAAGTCAGTGGGGTTGAGGGTGGTGACGAAAAATTCACATCTATTACGCTGACTTTGGATGACACAAGCGTCGGTGCGTTTTACACAAGCGCGGGTGTATCGCTTGGTACGTCTGTGACCTTCAATGAAGCGGAAATCAATGCCGGTGCTCTGGACAATGTATTGTTCCGTCCTGCTCTCAACTACCCAACGGGGAATGATATTAACCAAGTACAGGTGAATATCAGCGGAACAATAACCGATACCGCTACTTACAATGACGCCTCGTCTCCCGTTGGAACGGCAACCGATACTGATACGTTCAACACCAGTGTTAGCTTTGAAGTTGTCCCTGTGGTTGATGATGTGCTTGTAACAGGGCCGGGTAGTGATCCTGATGTCATTGAGATCACGGGCAATGAAGATCAAGCTATTTCTCTATCGGGAACGGGGCCTGTTTCTATTGCGCTCACTGACCTAGACGGCTCAGAGCAGTTCGTTTCGATTAAATTCACTGGTGTGCCTGATGGTTTCTTAATGAGTGCAGATCCGAGCTCCGCTTATACAGTGAAGAACAATGGTGGTGGTGAGTGGAGTGTTCAGCTTCCTCAAGCATCAGGGTTGTCATTTGATTTGAGTGAGATTTCGATCCTACCGCCTAAAAACTTCAGTGGTACGGCGGAATTTGGCGTTGCTGTCTTTACTCAAGAATCCTTGTTAGGCGTGCCAACTGCAGCATCGAATTTGCCAAGCTTTAAGCTGCATGTGGTGCCAGTGGGTGATGATGTTGATACCAACCCAACCGATTCTGTTACTGGCAATGAAGGCCAAAACATTGATATCGAAATCAATGCGACTATTTTGGATAAAGAGCTATCTGCAACAGGCAGCGGCACCTATACCGAAAATGCGCCAGAGACACTTCGTGTTGAGGTGGCTGGTGTGCCTCAAGATGCCTCTATCTACTACCCAGACGGTACGACGTTGGCTAGCTACGATCCTGTCACACAGATTTGGACACTGGATGTTTCGGCTCAGTCACTCGATAAGATCGTATTCAATTCTGGTCAACACAACAGCGATACAGGTAATGCGTTGGGTATTACTGGTCCATTACAAATCACGGTTCGCTCTGTGGACACAGATGCAGACAACACCGAATACCTGGGTACACCAACCAGCTTCGATGTTGATTTAGTGATTGACCCTATCAACGATCAACCAACGTTCGTCAACGTTACCAATATTGAAACGCAAGAAGACTCAACTGGTGTGGCGATTAATAACTTTAGTATCTACGACGTAGACGCAAGTTTTGATAACCCAGATGCACCGTATACGCTGACGTTGGAGATTGACCAAGCACTGCCAGGAGCACAGGGTGTCTTTGAGTTTACAAGCTCTCCAGATGTGACGTTTGTACTGCAACCTGACGGTTCACTGGTCATCACCGGTAAAGAAGCTGACATCAATACGGCATTGACCAATGGTGCGGTTACCTTTAAGCCGGATCCAGACCAGAACTACCTCAACCAGAGTGGGTTGGTGACAATCAATGCAACACTCGATGACGGCGGTAACAATGGTCTTATTGACCCAGCGGATCCGAACACTGCACAGACTAACCAGACGACTTTCACGATTAAGGTGACGGAAGTAAACGACGCGCCTATCGCGACGGACGTTGATTTAGGCTCGATTGCTGAAGATGGTCAGATAGTCATTGTTGAAGGTGATTTGATTGCAGCAAGTTCTGACCCTGAAAACCACAACCTCACGGTAACAGGTGTCACCCTGACTCAGGGACAAGGTCAGTTAACGCGCTTTGAAAATGCTGGTGGCGCTGACAACGCAGCGATTACCGGTCCATTCTGGCTATTTGTCGCCGACAATGATTTCAACGGTGACGTGAAATTTAACTATTCCATCATCGATGATGGTACAACCAATGGCGTGGATGATTTCCAAACCGACAGTGCTGAAATTAGCCTCGTCGTAACGGAAGTGAATGATGCGCCTGTCGCAGCGGATATCGACCTAGGCACCATCCTTGAAGAAGGTCAGTTGATCATCAAGGAAGAGGATTTGATTGCAGCGACGACAGACCCGGAAAATGACACGATTACCGTGACTAATCTGGTGCTCGATCAAGGTCAAGGCACACTGCAACGCTTTGAAAATGTAGGTGGTGTGGATGATGCGACGATTACAGGTCCATACTGGGTATTTACCGCTGCGGATGAATATAACGGCGACGTGAAATTCACTTATACCGTAGAGGATGATGGTACCACCAATGGCGCCAATGACTTCTTAACCGGCAGTGCTGAGATCAGTGCTGTCGTGACGGAAGTGAATGATCAACCAGATGCTACGGATATCGACTTGGGCACCATCCTCGAAGAAGGTCAATTGATCATCAAGGAAGAGGATTTGATTGCAGCGACGACCGATCCGGAAAATGACACGATTATCGTGACTGATCTGGTGCTCGATCAAGGCCAAGGCACACTGCAACGCTTTGAAAACGTCGGTGGGGCAGATGATGCTACGATTACTGGTCCATACTGGGTATTTACCGCAGCAGATGAATACAACGGTGATGTTAAGTTTACTTATACCGTAGAGGATGACGGGACAACGAATGGCGTTAATGACTTCCTAACCGATACCGCTGAAATCACTGCCGTGGTACAAGGTTTGAACGATACTCCTGTCGTTAATAGTGACAGTGTCACTGCGTTGATTGATGAAGACGCAGGACAACTGCTTAGTGGTATTAATGTCAGTGACCCTGATTATGTCGATAGTTTTGCTAATGACTTGATGACAGTAACGCTGACCGTTGATTACGGAACACTTTCCGTATCATTACCTGCTGGTACTAGTGTGACCGTTAATGGTGACAATAGTGGTTCGGTGACGTTAGTAGGGACGCTGAGCGATCTGAATGCCTTGATTGACACACCGACCAGCCCGAATGGGGTTTACCTTGATGCAAGCTTGGCTCCAACCAACAACATCGGCTTAGAGGTCACCGCCAAAGACAGCGGTAATCCTTCTGGTATCGCTATTGAAACGGCACCGGTTGTTTATAACATCGCGGTGACACCAGTGGCGAATGCGCCAACCTTGTTGATTGACCCGGCATTCAACTACGTGAGAAACATTACAACGAGCTCATCAGTGGTCGCTAATAGTGGAGTCGCTTTAGTCGGAATAGTCGCTGCATTGACGGATATTACTGAAGAGTTGACGCTGAAGATCAGTGATGTTCCGGACGGTGTTGACGTAACCAGTGATGCGGGTGCAGTTTCGCTAGTAGGTGACACTTGGATAGCGACGGCTGATGCGATTGATAGTCTCAGACTCGTCGAGCAACCATCCGTTGGTAAGCCGTTAACTCCTGGTAACTACACATTGAAGGTTGAGGCGGTATCTGAGGAAACGGACAATAACGATATTGCGATATCTCAAAACATTGATCTCAACCTCAATATTGTCGCGAACCCAAGAGACCTCGATCTGTCTTCTGAAACAGAGGATGTGCAACTTTTAGCGAGTAGCTTTGATACCAACCTTACTGGTGGATCTGGCAATGATCGTCTTGAGGGCGGTTCAGGAGATGATACGCTTGTTGGTGGCGATGGAAACGACACCCTGATCGGTGGTGGAGGCTCAGACATCCTGACCGGTGGTGACGGTATGGATTCATTTGTCTGGCTGAACATTGAGGATGGTGTCGAAGATACGATTACTGACTTCAATTTAGCCGAAGGTGACCAGATTGACCTACGTGAGGTATTACCTGAACTGAAAGACGCGAATGTGAATATGGCGACATTGCTTCAGCATGTTGATGCCAAGCTAGAAGGGAATGATGTTGAGTTAACCATCAACCCTGATGGCTTAGGTACAACAGAGCAAGTGATTGTGGTTGAGGACCTCGCGCCTCAGTTGACGTTAAGCGGCACCATGCCTTCAGATATTCTGGACGCACTCGTACAGCAGAATGTTATTACTCATGGGTAGTTTTCCGCTCTGATAAGCTCGATAGCCAGAGCGGATTAAAATAAATGAAATAGGCCAGCAATGCTGGCCTATTTTTTTATCTAGAAGACTAGAAGACTATTTAAGAGAGTTGTGAATCAGGAACTCTTCTTCAACACCTTTCAGTTTCATCTCATCCATAATGAAGTTCACAGTGTTCAGCAAACGTTGCTCACCTTTAGGAATGAGGTAGCCGAATTGGCTGTTGGTAAATGGTGTTTCACAGCGAGCTGCTTCAAGGCGTTCGTCCGTCACTTGGTAGAATAGGCCTTCCGGAGTTTCAGTCACCATTACATCAACTTTGCCTTCCGCAACGGCTTGCGGTACATCTAAGTTGTTTTCGTAGCGAGTGAAGCTTGCATTCTGTAAATGAGCATCTGCAAACATCTCGTTAGTGCCACCGATATTTACGCCAACACGGACCGAAGATAGATTCACTTTCTCGATGCTGTTGTACTGTTCTGCTTTACCTTTAGCGACTAAGAAACACTTACCAAACGTCATGTAGCCTTGAGTTTGTTCTGCGTTTAGCTGACGCTGCATTTTACGTGTAATGCCTCCCATCGCGATGTCGTACTTATCGTCGTCTAGGTCGGTCAGCAGATCTTTCCATGTGGTACGAACAATCTTCAATTCAACGCCTAATTGCTCCGCGATGTGCTGTGCAACATCGATATCGTAGCCAGAGTAGCTTTTACCATCAAAATAAGAAAATGGCTTATAGTCGCCAGTGGTGCCCACACGAAGGGTACCGGATTTTTGAATGTCTTCTAACTGGTCAGCTTGTGCGACACCAGAAAGTGTCAGAGCAATGGAAGCAAGTAATAGTGATGTTTTTTTCATTGTAATTATCTGTTGTGTTTGTGTTGTCATTCAAAGTAACAGAAACAATCCGAGAAAGAGATCAAACCATTGGAAAGGTTGGAAAATAAGATAAAACGAGGGTAGGAGATAGGCATTTCTATGGTTTGTGAGCATTAATCGAGATGCGTTTCATATTCTAATTTGATAAAGCGAAGGCAAATAAAAAGCCCATGTTATCGAATAACATGGGCTTCATTGTGGTTTATCTTGTTAGCTGTTTAGCTGTTTAGCTATTTAGCAACTGACTCGTTGCTCATCTTAGCTGGAGCTTTAGATGCGTTAACCAGAAGGATACCAACGGTTAGTACCATCGAACCACATAGTAGGAACAATAAGCGTCCTGTTGGTTCGTTTGGAATCAGAGCCATTGCGAGGATACCGAAACCTGCCGTGCTGATAAGCTTACCAAGCATTGAACGCTGTTTAGTATCTAGGTTCTGCTGCTCTTCACCTTCCGCTACTAACGGCGTGTTCCAGTTAGTGAATAGTTGGTCAACTTCTTTCTCACGCTCTGGCGTTAGGCCTTTGTAGAAGCGAGACGTTAGGATGAAGTAACCACCCGTGAACACTACGTGAGCTGCTAAGCTTAGACCTACCTTCAAGTCGCTCCATTCACGGCCTGTAAGGGCTGTTTCTAGACCAAATAGGTTTTCGATGTCTTCTGCTTGAAGCGAAATACCGAAGATGTAAGAAACGAAACCACCTACAACTAGTGTTGACCAACCCGCCCAGTCTGGCGTCTTACGAATCCACATACCAAGTAGTACAGGGATAAGCATTGGGAAGCCAATCAATGCACCAACATTCATTACGATGTCGAATAGGCTCAAGTGACGTAGAGAGTTGATGAACAAACCAATCGAGATAATGATGATACCCATCATGATGGTTGTTAGCTTACTTACAATAACCAGCTCTTTTTGTGTCGCGTTTTTACGAACAATAGGGCTGTAGAAGTTCATCACGAAGATACCAGCGTTACGGTTCAAACCTGAATCCATAGAAGACATCGTTGCAGCGAACATTGCAGACATTAGAAGACCAACCATACCTGCAGGCATTACGTTTTGTACGAATGCTAGGTAAGCAGCATCACCCGCTTTATCGCCCATTGATGCGTATTGATCCGCAAACTCAGGCATGAATGCACTTACGTACCAAGGTGGTAGGAACCAAATTAGTGGGCCAACAACCATAAGGATACATGCTAGGCCTGCCGCTTTACGTGCGTTTTCACTGTCTTTTGCACATAGGTAACGGTAAGCATTGATGCTGTTGTTCATTACACCGAACTGCTTCACGAAGATGAATACAACCCAAAGGATGAAGATGCTCATGTAGTTTAGGTTGTTACCTAACATGAAGTCGCCGTCGAAGTTAGCAACGATGTTAGTTAAGCCGCCACCGTGGAAGTAAGCTGCTACCGCACAAGTGATTGTCACGGCCATGATTACAAGCATTTGCATGAAGTCAGAAGCAACAACCGCCCAAGAGCCGCCCGTTACTGCCATCAATACTAGAACCATACCCGTTACCACAATGGTAGCTTCCATTGGGATATTGAATACCGCTGCTACAAAGATAGCTAGACCGTTTAGCCAGATACCTGCAGAGATAAGGCTGTCCGGCATACCTGCCCATGTGAAGAACTGTTCAGACGTTTTACCAAAGCGCTGACGAATAGCTTCGATCGCCGTTACCACACGAAGTTGGCGGAACTTTGGAGCGAAGTACATATAGTTCATGAAGTAGCCAAAAGCATTGGCTAAGAATAGGATTACAATAACGAAACCGTCATTGAACGCGCGTCCTGCGGCACCTGTAAACGTCCATGCTGAAAACTGTGTCATGAAGGCAGTTGCACCAACCATCCACCACAACATTTTGCCGCCCCCTCTAAAGTAATCACTTGTTGAGGTGGTGAACTTACGGAACATCCAACCAATCGCGATTAAAAAGAAGAAGTAGGCGAGAACAACAAAAGTATCAATAGTCATCTTTTCAGCCTTTTAAATATCATAATTAACTGGGCTTAGATTAACGCGTACAAAGGTTTATTTGTACTACAATATGTCTTTAGTATGATCTAGGTCGCATTGATTTTTTCTTTAATATTAGTGGTTGAATTAAATTATTGTTTTTAATGGTTTTAATTAGTATCTAATTTTGGTTTTGTTTGATGTTTAACGACCCAGTAAATGTACATATGTATTACAATATAAACCAAAAAACAATAACAAAGGTCACCCATAAGATTTTAGTTATAACCGTAACAAATGTGCTACAAATGAGCCCAGTTTTGCGACAGCTCTCATAATTAAAATTACGACATAATTATCAACCATCACGTGGTTAACGCAGAGGTAGCTTGTTGTTTTTAAGTGCTTATTTGATTCTTATGAGCTGGAGCACGCCCATAGTTTCTTTTGATTTCAATATCAGTGAAGGTAACTAGTATTTTGTTCGAATAGTGCTCTTAAAATGCAAGCTGGCTACTCATTTGAGAGTTGGGGCCTAGCAATAGTGAATTAAAGTGGTCAATAAGTAGGGGGAAGTGGTGGAGCGCTTAGGAGAAAGTTAAAGTGGTTCGTGGTGAATTAGATGTAGCGTGGTGAATTAAATGTAGATAGTTTTGTACGACAAAAGCTAGGGGCTTTAGCATATATTAGCGCTTGAGTGAAAATGACCATACCAACGCCTAGTGGGAGCGGTAAGCTAAAGCGTAGACAACAAAAAGCCCCACCGAAGTGAGGCTTTATCAGCAAATCTAAAACAGATTAAGCGTTAACGTGTTCAACTGCATCACGTACTAGTTTGCCTAGCTCGTCCCATTTACCTTCGTCGATAAGGTTAGTTGGAACCATCCAAGTACCGCCACACGCAAGTACAGAAGGGATAGATAGGTATTCGTCTACATTCTTCAAGCTCACGCCACCAGTAGGCATGAATTTAACAGGGTAAACCGCAGTTAGTGCTTTAAGCATGCCAGTACCGCCTGAAGGCTCAGCCGGGAAGAACTTCAACGTACGAAGACCCATTTCCATTGCTTGCTCAACTAGGCTTGGGTTGTTAACACCTGGTACGATCGCAACACCTTTGTCGATGCAGTATTGAACTGTACGAGGGTTGAAACCTGGGCTAACGATGAAATCAACACCAGCTTCGATAGATGCGTCAACTTGCTCGTTAGTCAGTACAGTACCTGAACCGATTAGCATGTCTGGGAATTCTTTACGCATGATGCGAATCGCTTCGATTGCACATTCTGTACGTAGTGTGATTTCTGCACATGGCATGCCGTTTTCAACGAGTGCTTTGCCTAGGGGGATAGCATCTTCAGCACGGTTGATCGCGATTACAGGGATTACTTTCAGGTTTGCTAGTTGTTCATTTAATGTAGTCATGAATTCTTTCTCACGTTAATTGTGGGCTTGCTTAAAAAAGCAAGCCCTTGATTAATATATAAAGTATCTAATTATAGAGACAGATCAGGCGTCGCTTCTAGCGGAATAATCGCACCTGGATGCTGAATTACGGTTCCTGCCACAATATGACCAGCAAACGCTGCATCACGAGCATTGCCACCGCTCAAGCGTTTAGCAAGGAAACCTGCGCTGAACGAGTCTCCAGCCGCTGTCGTGTCAACGATGTTGTCTACTGGGTTTGGTGCAACGTATTGAGCGCCCTGGCTTTCAACAACTAAGCAGTCTTTTGCACCGCGCTTAATGATGATCTCTTTCACACCAGACTCAGACGTACGTGCAATGCACTGTTCAATGCTTTCGTCGCCGTACAACTCTTGCTCATCATCGAACGTAAGCAGTGCTGTATCTGTGTACTTAAGCATTTTTAAGTACCAAGAAATCGCTTCTTGTTGGCTTTCCCAAAGCTTTGGACGGTAGTTATTGTCGAAGAATACTTGGCCGCCTTGCGCTTTAAATTTGTCTAAGAAGGTGAATAGCTGTGTACGTCCATGCTCTGTCAGGATAGCTAGCGTAATACCACTTAGGTAAACCGCATCAAAAGAGAATAGCTTATCAAGCAGAGCTGGAGTGTCTTCTTGGTCAAACATGAATTTTGCAGCAGCATCACTACGCCAGTAATGGAAGCTACGTTCACCAGTTTCATCGGTTTCGATGTAATAAAGCCCTGGCTGTTTGTGATCAAGTCGAGCAATCAAACTAGTATCAATACCTTCTGATTGCCACTTTTCTAACATGTCAGTACTGAATGGGTCAGTACCTAATGCCGTAACATAGCTGGTGTTGATATCTTGCTCTTTAGTTAAGCGTGACAGGTAAAGTGCTGTATTTAGTGTATCGCCACCAAAACTTTGCTTAAGCCCGTCTTGTTTCTTTTGTAGCTCAACCATGCACTCGCCAATGACCGCGATGTTTAATGATTTCATATGCTTACCTTAGCAACTGAGGTTGCGCTATTCATTATTTTAGGAAATCTTCACGCGCAGGGTTGAAGATATCAAGAAGGATGCTGTCTTGCTCTAGAGCAACCGCACCGTGCATCATGTGTTTACGAGCAAAGTAAGCATCGCCTTCTTTAAGCACTTTCTTTTCGCCTTCGATTTCAGCTTCGAAACTACCACGAACTACGTAACCGATTTGGTCGTGAATCTCATGAGTATGAGGGTGGCCAATCGCGCCTTTATCAAAACATAGATGAACAGCCATAAGATCGTCAGTGTAAGCAACGATTTTACGCTTAATGCCGCCGCCAAGTTCTTCCCATGGGTTTTCATCTAGAATAAAGAAAGAGTTCATTGTGTATCTCCTAATCTGTTTAAATCTTTTAAGTGTTACTTAACTGTGTTCATCATAAGGGAATGACTTTAATTGTAATACAATATATCTAGAATTATGTGATGCCGATCAAGTGATACTTTATATAGCCTAAATAAATCAACAACTTAACTAACGCCTGTTATTCACCATTCACTATCTACATCAATGACTTACAGTGATTTATGTGATTCTACTCATCATTTCGCACTGAATAGCTATAATTAAAGCTCATATTGTATTACTTTATATGGAGTTTGAAAATTTAATCAAAGTTTAAGCAGATAAACTCTTTATTGAGGGTGACAAAGAATATGACGACTAAACCAGTATTGTTGACTGAAGCTGAAATAGAGCAACTTCACCTTGAAGTAGGCCGCTCTAGCTTAATGGGTAAAACCATTGCAGCGAACGCGAAAGACCTAGAAGCGTTCATGCGCTTACCTATTGATGTTCCTGGTCATGGAGAAGCGGGTGGTTATGAACACAACCGCCATAAGCAAAACTACACGTACATGAATTTAGCTGGTCGCATGTTCTTGATCACTAAAGAGCAAAAGTACGCTGACTTTGTTACAGAATTACTAGAAGAGTACGCAGACAAATACCTAACGTTTGATTTCCACGTACAGAAAAACACTAACCCTACCGGTCGTTTATTCCACCAAATCTTGAACGAACACTGCTGGTTAATGTTCTCAAGCTTGGCTTACTCTTGTATTGCTTCAACATTGACACAAGAGCAACGTGACAACATTGAGTCTCGTATCTTCGAACCAATGCTAGAAATGTTCACAGTGAAATACGCACATGACTTTGACCGAATCCACAACCACGGTATTTGGGCTGTAGCCGCTGTAGGTATCTGCGGTCTTGCTCTTGGTAAGCGTGAGTACCTTGAAATGTCAGTCTACGGCATTGACCGTAACGACACTGGCGGTTTCTTAGCGCAAATCTCTCAACTGTTTGCACCTTCTGGCTACTACATGGAAGGTCCTTACTACCACCGTTACGCGATTCGCCCAACTTGTGTATTCGCGGAAGTGATTCACCGTCATATGCCTGAAGTGGATATCTACAACTACAAAGGTGGTGTGATTGGTAACACGGTACAAGCGATGCTGGCGACAGCGTACCCGAACGGTGAATTCCCAGCTCTGAACGATGCATCTCGCACAATGGGCATTACAGACATGGGCGTTCAGGTTGCAGTGAGCGTTTACAGCAAACATTACTCATCTGAAAACGGCGTTGACCAAAACATTCTTGGTATGGCGAAGATTCAAGACGCAGTTTGGATGCACCCATGTGGTCTTGAGCTATCTAAAGCTTATGAAGCGGCGTCTGCTGAGCAAGAAATCGGTATGCCTTTCTGGCCAAGTGTTGAATTGAACGAAGGCCCTGAAGGTCACAACGGCGCGCAAGGCTTTATCCGTATGCAGGATAAGAAAGGTGACGTTTCTCAGTTAGTGATGAACTACGGTCAACACGGCATGGGTCACGGCAACTTCGATACGCTGGGTATTTCTTTCTTCAACCGCGGTCAAGAAGTGCTACGTGAATACGGTTTCTGTCGTTGGGTTAACGTGGAGCCAAAATTTGGCGGCCGCTACCTAGATGAAAACAAATCTTACGCTCGTCAAACGATTGCTCACAACGCAGTAACGATTGATGAAAAATGCCAGAACAACTTTGATGTTGAACGTGCAGACGCGGTACACGGCTTACCACACTTCTTCAAAGTAGAAGACGAGCAAATTAACGGGATGAGTGCGTTTGCTAACGATCACTACCAAGGTTTTGACATGCAACGCAGCGTGTTCATGCTAAATCTTGAAGAGTTGGAATCTCCGCTACTATTGGATCTTTACCGTTTAGATTCTGAGAAAGGTGGCGAAGGCGAACACCAATACGATTACTCGCACCAATATGCCGGTCAGATTGTTCGTACTAACTTTGAATACCAAGCGAACAAAGAGTTGAACACGCTGGGTAGTGACTTCGGTTACCAACACCTATGGAACGTAGCAAGCGGTGATGTGGATGGCACGGCACTTGTGAGCTGGCTACAAAACAACACCTACTACACATGGTTAGGTGCAACGTCTAACGACAATGCTGAAGTTATCTTTACTCGCACTGGCGCGAATGACCCAAGCTTCAACCTACGCTCAGAGCCTGCTTTCATTCTACGTAGCAAGGGTGAAACAACACTGTTCGCTTCTGTTCTAGAAACTCACGGTTACTTCAACGAAGAGTTCGAGCAATCAGTCAATGCTCGCGGCGTTGTGAAAAACATCAAGGTTGTCGCGCATACAAATGTGGGTTCAGTCATCGAAATCAGCACAGAGAAATCAAACGTGACAGTGATGATCAGCAACCAAATTGGCGCGACTGACAGCACAGAACACAAGGTAGAACTGAACGGCAAAGTATACAGCTGGACAGGCTTCTACTCAGTAGAGACAACTCTACAAGAAACAAATTCAGAAGAACTTAGTACTGCAAAGCAGGGGAAATAATAATGAGCTATCAACCACTTTTACTTAACTTTGATGAAGCAGCAGAGCTTCGTAAAGAACTTGGCAAGGATAGCCTTTTAGGTAACGCACTGACTCGTGACATTAAACAAACTGACGCTTACATGGCTGAAGTTGGCATTGAAGTACCAGGTCACGGTGAAGGCGGCGGTTACGAGCACAACCGTCATAAGCAAAACTACATCCACATGGATCTAGCGGGTCGTTTGTTCCTTATCACTGAGGAATCAAAGTACCGTGATTACATCGTAGATATGCTAACTGCGTACGCGAAGGTTTACCCAACGTTAGAGAACAACACAAGCCGTGACACTAACCCACCGGGTAAGATCTTCCACCAAACATTGAATGAAAACATGTGGATGCTGTACGCTTCTTGTGCGTATAGCTGTGTTTACCACACGATTTCTGAAGATCAAAAAACACTGATCGAAAATGACTTGTTTAAGCAAATGATCGACCTATTCGTCGTGACTTACGGTCATGACTTCGACATCGTACACAACCACGGTCTATGGGCTGTGGCTGCGGTTGGTATCTGTGGTTACGCGATCAACGACCAAGAGTCAGTAGACAAAGCACTGTACGGCTTAAAACTGGACAAAGTAAGCGGCGGTTTCTTAGCGCAACTTGATCAACTGTTCTCGCCAGACGGCTACTACATGGAAGGTCCTTACTACCACCGTTTCTCTCTGCGTCCAATCTACCTATTCGCAGAAGCGATTGAGCGTCGTCAACCAGAGGTCGGTATTTACCAATTTAACGATTCAGTGATCAAGACAACCTCTTACTCTGTATTCAAAACAGCCTTCCCAGACGGCACATTGCCAGCTCTGAACGATTCATCGAAGACGATCTCTATCAACGATGAAGGCGTGATCATGGCAACGTCTGTGTGTTACCACCGTTACGAGCAGACTGAAACTCTGCTTGGTATGGCTGATCACCAACAAGACGTTTGGGTTCATGCTTCTGGTAAAACACTGTCTGATGCGGTTGATGCAGCAGACGACATCAAAGCATTCAACTGGGGTAGCCTGTTTGTAACGGATGGCCCTGAAGGTGAAAAAGGCGGCGTAAGCATTCTTCGTCACCGTGACGAAAAAGACGGCGACCCTAAGACCGCAGATACCATGGCGTTGATTTGGTTTGGTCAACACGGCAGCGACCACCAGTACCACTCTGCGCTAGACCATGGTCACTACGACGGCTTGCACCTGAGCGTATTCAACCGTGGCCACGAAGTGCTGCACGATTACGGCTTTGGTCGTTGGGTAAACGTTGAGCCTAAGTTTGGTGGTCGTTACATTCCAGAGAACAAGTCTTACTGTAAGCAGACGGTTGCTCACAACACAGTAACGGTCGATCAGAAAACACAGAACAACTTTAACACAGCATTGGCTGAGTCTAAGTTTGGTCAGAAGCATTTCTTCGTAGCAGGCGACCAGTCTCTACAAGGTATGAGCGGCACGATTTCTGAATACTACACTGGCGTAGACATGCAACGCAGCGTGATTCTTGCTGAGCTTCCTGAGTTCGAGAAGCCGCTAGTGATTGATGTTTACCGCATCGAAGCTGACGCAGAGCACCAGTACGACTTACCAGTTCACCACTCTGGTCAAATCATCCGTACTGACTTCGATTACAACATGGAAAAAACGCTTAAGCCACTAGGTGAAGACAACGGTTACCAACATCTGTGGAACGTTGCTTCAGGCAAAGTGAACGAAGAAGGTTCTCTAGTAAGCTGGCTACATGACAACAGCTACTACAGCCTAGTAACCAGCGCTAATGTGGGCAGCGAAGTTATCTTTGCTCGCACTGGTGCTAACGATCCAGACTTCAACCTTAAGAGTGAGCCTGCGTTCATCTTACGTCAGTCTGGTCAAAACCATGTGTTTGCTTCTGTATTGGAAACACACGGTTACTTTAACGAGTCTATCGAAGCCTCTGTAGGCGCTCGTGGTCTGGTTAAATCGGTGTCTGTTGTTGGTCATAACAGTGTCGGGACTGTTGTGCGCATTCAAACGACATCTGGCAACACTTACCACTACGGTATTTCAAACCAAGCTGAAGACGCGCAGCAAGCAACTCACACTGTTGAGTTTGCTGGTGAGACATACTCGTGGGAAGGATCATTTGCTCAACTGTAAATGATCAACATATATCGTTTAATGACGGTATGTGCTGATGTGGTGCTTTGCGGGAACGAAGTGCCACGTCATGTTCGGTTGGTAGGGTGCTCGCATCTAAATAACTGAACGAAACTAATGTCGATGACAAAGAATATCGGAAATAAGTCAAACCGAGTAACTCGTTGCGAGTTGCTCGGTTTTTTTATGTATGTGATTTGAGAGTCACTCTTTCACGCGTACTGGAATTGACCGTGGGGAATTAGAGTGGCTCGAAGATAACCAGAGTAGGCCGAAGATAACCAGAGTGGACTAGAGTTTAGATTGGAGATTAATCGACAAGGGAATCAAGTATGAAAGGATTAATGGCGGTATTGATGATTTCAAGCGCTGCTTATGTCAATGCGGAAACCGTAGTTAAGAACAGCATCAAGGAATTCGTACGCTATCAATATCAAGACAAAATCAGTTATGGGAAGTTAGATAAAGGCGATGTGTTACCTATCAGCGGTGACATCTTCGGTGAGTATGCCGTCGCAAAAACCTCGATTCCTCTTGAGTCTGTCGAAGTATTATTGCCTATCAAGCCTGAAAAGGTGTTTGCGGTAGGGATGAACTTCGCCAGTCACCTAGCATCACCTGCCAATGCGCCGCCCCCTATGTTTCTTAAACTTCCTTCTTCTTTAATCCTGACAGGCGAAGTGATTCAAATGCCACCTAAAGCGAAGAACGTCCACTTTGAAGGAGAGCTGGTGGTCGTGATTGGTAAGGAGCTTAGCCGAGCCAATGAAGAAGAAGCCGAACAAGCGATCTTTGGTGTCACTGTGGGTAACGATATTACAGAAAGAAGCTGGCAAGGCACGGATTTACAATGGTTACGAGCGAAAGCATCAGATGGCTTTGGGCCGATTGGTAATACGATTGTTCGTGGCATCGATTATAACAAGGTGCAACTGACCACTCGTGTTAACGGAGAGGTTGTGCAACAAGAAAGTACCTCGTTCATGATCCACAAGCCTCGAAAAGTGGTTAGCTACTTGAGTCACTATTTTACCCTTAAGCCGGGCGATCTTATTTTTATGGGCACACCGGGCAGAACGTTTGCGCTATCCGATAGAGACAAAGTGAGTGTTACCATTGAAGGGGTAGGGACGGTCGTTAATGAAGTGCGCTTCTAAGCGTGAGTTTGTCCGCAACACCTCAACAAACAAAAGCCTACTCTGTGAGTAGGCTTTAATCTTAGCTAACCGTCAATTTGACGTTGTTTTATTATTTAGATGAGGGTTTTTCGAGCTTTGGCAGCCAACCATTCTGAGAAGACAACCGTCACGAGAATCGCACAGAAAATCACAGTCACTTGAGGCCATGCCAGCATCGCCATTGATTCTTGCAGTTTCAAACCGATACCGCCTGCGCCTACTAATCCTAATACTGTAGATTCCCGAATGTTGATATCCCAACGAAACAAGCTCGTGCCGATAAAGCTTGGCATCACTTGAGGAAGAATGCCGTAGTTCAACACTTGCAGCGGAGATGCGCCCGTCGATTGAATCGCTGACATTTGTGTTGCGTTCACTTCTTCAATTGCTTCGTACATCAACTTAGCCACGAAACCAATCGAGCGTAGGGCAATCGCGATAATACCCGCCAACAAGCCTGGGCCGATGATCGCAACTAACAGAAGAGCCCAAATTAAAGAGTTAATTGAACGGCTTGCCGCGATGATAAAGAGCGCAATAGGTCTGATAAACGTCATGCTTGGTGTCGTGTTACGTGCCGCTAAGAACGCAACCGGAAACGCCAGTACGATCCCCAACAATGTGCCAAGTGTCGCGATGTTAATGGTGTCCCACAACGGGCTCCAAAGTGAATCTAAGTAGCTCCATCTCGGCGACCACATACGTGAAGATATATCAGCAAGTTGATTTGGTGAGTCAGTCACAAAGTACCAAATCGTATCCTTGTTCATGACTTGCCATGCAATAACGGTCAAAGCAACAAAGCAAAGCCAGCCAATCCAAAGCATCAGACTCTGTTTACTGTCGTAACGCTGCCATTGGGTACGATTCATGGCGATTGAAGGTGTGTCATTTAGCGTGCTCATTGGTCGTTCCTTACTGCACATGCTTACGGATGATGGTCGATAGATATTCACACAACATCACGATCACGATAATAATCAATAGAATAGCGGCTGCGGCGCTGTACTCGTAGCGGTCCATTGCTGTATTCAACGTTGCGCCAATACCACCTGCGCCAACAATGCCAATCACGGCAGACTCACGGAAGTTGATGTCGAGTCGGTACATCGAAAGGCCTATAAAGCGGGGCATCACCTGCGCTTGAATGGCATAGTTCACTTGTTGTAGCCAGCTTGCGCCAGTTGCACGCATTGCAGTGAGAGGGGCTGGGTCAATGGCTTCGATTTCATCAGCAAACAGTTTTGCAAGAAACCCAATGGTCGCGAAGGTTAGCGTGACAAAACCAGCAAAGGTGCCAAAGCCAAATAGCGCAACACATAAAATAGCGACGATGATCTCTTGTAAGCTTCGGGCTATAGAAATGAATCCACGACAAAATAGGTAGATTGGCGTTGGTGCTAAGTTCTTTGCTGCACCAAGCCCAAATGGAATAGAAAGAATCACACCAGCGACCGTTGAGGTAAGTGTCATGGTCAGACTTTCAATTAAGCCTTGATATATGTTGTCCCAGCGTCCGCTGAAATCTGGGTTCATGAAGGCCATAATGAACTGTAAACCACGCTCGCTACCTTCGTAGATACGAGCCCAATTGACATCAACTGATTGTGTCGCTAGGTACAAGTAAACCGCGACTACGATGATCAAGCTCCAACGTAACCATGGGCTTGAAATCAAAGGTGGCTTTGTCCACTGTTTTGGGTATTGAAGTGCTTGTTCTGATTGCGCTGAACCATGCTTAGAATATGGCTGAATCATGCTGTTGCCTCAGCCAAGCTAGGCCCGGTGATGATTAGATCATCGTCGTCTTGTTCTGTTTGTTGGCTCCAATCTTCTTCACCGTAGATCTGTGTTAATACGTCTTCAGTCAGCAGGTTTGGTTTGTCGTCAAAGACAACGCAACCTGCGTTCAAACCAACAACGCGATCCACAAACTGTTTGGCTAACTGCACATCGTGAATATTGATGATGGCTGGAAGTTGTTGCTCAGAACAAATTTCGCTAATCAAGCGCATGATTTGGCGTGCCGTACGTGGATCAAGTGCCGCTGTTGGTTCGTCAATCAAGAGTAACTTGGGTTTCTGAGCGAGTGCTCGGGCAATACCAACACGTTGACGCTGACCACCCGACAGAGCGTCAGCTCTCTTATTTGCGTGTTCCAATAACCCCACACGATCGAGTAGGGCATAGGCTGCTTGGATATCCGACTCTGCAAAGCGGCGAGTGAAGCTTTGCCAGAAATTCACATACCCTAAACGGCCTGAAAGCACGTTTTCCATTACCGTTAAACGTTCAATCAGCGCGTACTCTTGGAAGATCATCCCAATCTCGCGGCGTGATTGTCTTAGTTGGCGCTTGGAAAGCGTTTCTAGATTGGTATTGGAAAAGATTACTTCGCCGCTGGTGGGTTCGGTGAGCCGGTTAATACAACGAATAAGCGTTGATTTTCCGGCACCAGATGGGCCAATCAATCCAACCACTTCGCCGGCATTCACCGACAAGCTAACGTTGGTCAAGGCTTTATCAGAACTGGAGTAGTGCTTGGTAAGCCCTTTTAGGGTAAGAGTAGACATAGTATTCCTATAAGACCGGTGTACTAAGCGTTCGCCTGAGGCTGAAATGGGAAGTAAACCGCTGAAAGTGGTGAGTAACTGCAGGCACATGTACCTGCAGCTAGTTTTAGTGTGTGTTACGGGTTTATCTGTGTGGTAGTGGTTTAGCGTTTGAGTCGTTTAGCTACAGGTGTAAGACACTTTGTTTGCTGTATCGATAGTGCGAATGACTTCCCAATGCTCTTGGTAAGTGATTGGAACAAACTTCGCTTCGCCGTTACGCTCAAATTCTTCTTGAAGCTTTGTGCCTTCCCAGTCGAAAGTGAAGAAGGCTTTTTGAATCTTCTCTTGCAGCTCTGGCGTTAGGTTATGCGCTGTGCCGTAAGCCGTTGTTGGGAAGGTTTGAGACTTGTAGATGCTCTTGATTTGATCTTCTTTCACCACTTCGCGTGAAAGCATGCGGTTCAATACTGAGTTCGCTACCGCTGCTGCATCGTAGTCTTTGTGCGCCACACCTAATATAGAGTTGTCGTGCGCACCAGAGAATGCAGGTTTGAAATCACGGTCAGGTTGAAGTTGGTATTCCGCGTCCAAAATGGCAGAAGGTGCTTTAAAGCCAGAGTTCGATGTTTGTGATGTGAACGCTAAATTTTTACCTTTTAGATCTTCCACGTTTTCAATACCAGAACCCGGATGGGTGATGATTTCCATTTCGTAACCGAAAGAGCCATCTTCCGCGGCCATCATGGTGAATGGAGCAAAGCCTGCGCAGTTAACCGTTAGTGGTGTAGAACCTGTGTTGAAACCTGCGATATGCAGACGACCTGAACGCATAGCTTCGATTTGAGCTGCGTTATTTTGAACAGGAAAGAAACGAATCGTCTTTTCCGTTGTTTTTTCAAGGTGGCTCAAAAACTCGCTCCACACATCAGCGTATACTGCTGGATCTTCAACTGGTGTATAAGCAAAAATTAGCGTGTTTGGATCAACCCATTGCGATTCGTCTTGAGGAATATCCGCGACCAAGTTGCCAGTACGATCTTCGTATCGTGTATCCATTGCTAATGCAGAACCAGAAAAAATCAGCGCAGCAGTAATAGCGCTTTTAAGCGTAAGATTCGTTTTTGTCGGTTTCATTATTTCAGTCCAATTGAGTGATTTGTTGGGGAGGGAGTATAGAAATCGAGGATGACAGAACCGATGCGTTTTGATGACGGATTTATGAATGGTGTAACATATTATTTCTGAGTGACTGAATTTGGACACTTTCTAAGTGTTTGATTGGTTGAGTAAAATAGTAGGCTATTATGGTTTGAGATTTTACTTAATTGGCGATAGGTTGAAATACTGTTATAGTGATCCTTAAATAATACATAAACATAACATATAAAATAAGTGAACTTATGGTTAGCAGTTTTAATTCAATTTCGGGCTCGAAGCGCAGCCTGCACGTTCAAGTAGCGCGTGAGATAGCTCGTGGGATCTTGTCTGGCGATCTGCCTCAAGGTTCTATTATTCCTGGTGAAATGGCGTTGTGTGAACAATTTGGTATCAGCCGAACAGCGCTTCGTGAAGCTGTTAAGCTTTTGACTTCTAAAGGCTTGTTAGAGTCTCGCCCAAAAATTGGTACTCGCGTAGTCGACCGTGCGTACTGGAACTTTCTTGATCCTCAACTGATTGAATGGATGGACGGCCTAACCGACATAGACCAATTCTGTTCTCAGTTCTTAGGCCTTCGTCGTGCGATTGAACCAGAGGCATGTGCATTGGCAGCAAGGTTTGCAACTGCTGAGCAACGCATCGAGCTTTCAGAGATCTTTCAAAAGATGGTAGAAGTG
This sequence comes from Vibrio sp. T3Y01, assembly GCF_013114525.1. Lineage (NCBI taxonomy): Bacteria > Pseudomonadati > Pseudomonadota > Gammaproteobacteria > Vibrionales > Vibrionaceae > Vibrio > Vibrio sp. T3Y01. The sequence goes on from NZ_VTXJ01000003.1 coordinate 198,896, forward strand.
GATGCTGCTGAAGTATTTGACCAAGAAAGCTGGACAAACATCGACATTCGTTTCCACAGCTTGATCTTCAATGCAACTGGTAACGATTTCTACCTGCCATTTGGCAACATTCTGACGACCATGTTCATGAACTTCATCGTGCACTCTTCTGAAGAGGGCAGCACATGTATCAATGAACACCGCAGAATTTATGAAGCGATCATGGCTGGCGACAGTGAAAAAGCGCGTTCAATGTCAGCGGCGCACCTTCAAGATGCTAACCACCGCTTGGCGACTGCAAGCTAAAGACGGTGTTTGGTTCGATTTGAAACACGAGTAGATTCAAATTAACCCTTGATAAGCTAGACAACGCTTTATAAGTCTAGAGAAAGTTAAAAAAGGTATGCCAAGAGCATACCTTTTTTGTTATTTGTTCTTGATGTGTGCAAAGCACCCTAAGAACATTCAGCGGCCTGCTTTTGTTTCTGTTTTTTCTTCATTTTTAATGTTGAATAAACTGAGAATATAGCCAAAACAATGAACGCAAGGGCGATAGGGCGTTCATAGAGGAAAGACCAACTGCCGTCGTACATCAGTAGAGATTTTCTTAGGTTTGTTTCCGCCATGGGGCCAAGAATGATCGCAAGCAGTATTGGTGAAGACGGAATATCGAGTTTGGTTAGAACAAACCCTAACAACCCAAAACCAATCGCAATACCAACATCGAACATTGAATTGTTGATGGCGTAGGCACCTACAATTGATAAGAATACAATAATTGGGATCATGATTATTTTGGGTACTTCGATGATTCGGCAAAAGAAGCGAATCCCGAGCAAACCAATAACTAGCATTACAAGGTTAGCGACTAACATTGAGCTGAATACACCGTAAACGACTTCTGGGTTTTGAGCGAAGAGCAGTGGTCCAGGTGTTAAACCTTGAACGATCAATGCACCAAGTAATACCGCCGCTACCGCATCTCCGGGTACGCCTAAGGTAAGTAATGGAACGAGTGAACCGCCCGTTACACCGTTGTTTCCGGCTTCAGCTGAAGCTAACCCTCTGACTGAGCCTTTACCGAATTCTTCAGGGTTCTTAGATGACCGCTTAGCTTCGTTATAACAAACAAACGCTGATATATCCGCGCCCGCTCCTGGTACCGAGCCAATAGTTGTGCCCATCAAGCCACTTTTAACGGCTGTGGGTAACATCTCTTTTAAATCGCCTTTACTGAGTAGTTTGTGATCGAATTTTGGTGGTGCGACTTTCTTTTCAGAAAAGAGCTTTTCCAATTGATTTAACGCTTCAGATAAGGCGAATAGGCCAATCAATACAGGAATGACATTGATACCACTGTATAGATCCATGATGTCAAAAGTGAACCTAGGAACACTGCTGATTGGGTCAAGCCCTACTGTTGAAACCAAAAGACCGATCGTTCCCGCTAAAAGCCCTTTAAAAATGTTGTTTGATGACACGCTCGCGATAATCGTTAACCCGAAAAGTGCGAGAGCAAAATATTCGGGAGCGTTAAAACGAAGCGCAAAAGTCGCGAGTTTAGGAGCAATGGCGATAAGCACAATCGTACTTAACAAGCCGCCAATGAATGAAGCTACTGCAGATATGCTAAGTGCTCTGGCTGCTTGCCCTTTAGCCGCCATCGTGTGTCCATCAAGGACACTTGCTGCTGAAGCCGGTGTCCCAGGGGTTTTCAATAATATAGCTGCAATTGAGCCGCCATATATACCACCGATATAGACCCCAATGAGCATGACCAGTGCTGATGTCGGTTCCATACCAAAAGTAAAAGGTAAAAGTATTGCAACCCCCATTGTGGCGGTTAAACCGGGTAGTGCGCCAAGGATGACGCCACCGAGAACGCCAAAAACGAGTACGGGTAAAACGGCAAAGCTCACAGCAGTCGCAAGACCATCGCCTAGATATTGAAACATACGCTCTCCTATGACCAACTAGCTTCGGGAAGGGCAATGTAGAACACTTCACCAAACAGATAATAAACAGCAATAACGAATGTGACTGCGATAAGATAATAAATCGGCTTTTTTACTTTGAAGTAAACAAGGTAGAAGATGAACGCGATCAAACTCGCATAAAGGTATCCAGCAACACTGATAAGTAGGGCATAGCCGATCAGAAATCCGATACCAAATATCGACATTTTAGTGACCATTGCTTCTTGCTTTTCTGTGGCACCTTTAAGCTTGTGTTGGACTATCAAGACGATACATATTGCGATTTGAGCAATCACAATCATCATCGGAAAGAATTTCGCATCGACGCTAGCGTCCTGATACATAGGTCGGTCAAACTGAGTAATGAGAGCGAGCGCTATACCGCTAAGAACAATCATTATGGAAGGGAAGATGATGTTCCGATTTAAGTTTGAATTAGACATAGAATTTACCCCTAAAAAGTAAAACAAGGGAAAGGCACAAATCGATAAAAAAGGCACAACTTAAAGAAGTTGTGCCATTGGATGAATCTTATTTAATTAATGCAGTTAGTGATTTCGTATCTTCTGCAACGAACTCAGTGAAAGCTTTATCATCTAAGTTGTGAATGGTCATTGCACCTTTTGCCATGAAAGACTTGAACTCTTCACTCGCCATTGCTTCGTCGAATGCTTTACCCAGTTTTTCAACGACTTCGTCAGGTGTATTTTTTGGAGCACCTATGCCGCGCCATGTTCCTGTCACAACATCGATACCTTGCTCTTTTAATGTCGGTACGTCTGGGATGTATTGAATACGCTCTTCAGACATCACACCAAGTGCTTTTAATTGGCCCGAACGAAGCTGTGCAATTGCTTCGCCAGGGGTAACCATTGTGACGTCGGTGTGGTTACCAAGTACCGCAGGAATTGCTTCAGATGCACCATTGTAAGGAATGGCATTAAGTTTAATGTCTTGGTCTTTCTCTAACGACATTAAGTAAAAGTTCGGCGCAGCTGTTGAAGCAAATTTCACGCTTCCAGGGTTGTCACGTGCTTCTTTAATTAAATCATTAATTGTGTTGTATGGGCTGTCTTTTGCAACTAATACGACCGCTGGGTCGAGGTTCACTAAGCGAATGAGCCTAAAGTCGTCTGCTGTATGGCGCATCAACCCCATTTGAGGAAGCGAAGCGATTTCACGTGTTACTACCGTTAATGTGTATCCATCAGCACGCTGTTGAGCACCGAAGCTCATGCCCACAGCTCCAGCTCCGCCTGTGCGGTTCATGATAGAAATGTTTTGGCCCAATACGTCTTTAGCGCTATTAGCTAACGTACGACCAACGGCATCAGTACCACCACCTGCACCAAAGGGAACAACTAGGCGAATGTTTTTACTTGGGTAATCGGCTGCGACTGAGGTGGCTGAAACGAGGATACCTGCTGCCAACATTATTGATTTCAATAGCTTACTCATAATAAATGCCTTTTGATTCTGATTATTAACGATAGGTTTGTGTAGGGTTGTCGATTTTTTGCATTTGGTACTCGTGCATGGTGAGTTGTTCGATAGCTACTGCTATCCAACCGCTAATAAGCATGTCATACCATTGTTGTACTCCGCTGCAGGCCACAACAACATTGCCGTAAACAAAAGATCCGTAAAACAAAACGTCTTCATCACGCAATGAAGTAGGGTGTTGTGATTGCAAAGAAATATTGCTTGTTGATTCACGCCAAGCTTGTTTTGCCTTTTGACGAGCAAGGCGGTCAAATTCGATGTTCCAAGTTTCGGGAGTACCGAGGGATTCTTCATACAGAATGGCCTCTTCAAAAGACCCTTCCCAAGGTTTCACATGAGGATTCATAACGACAATGTGCAGTTCTTTTCTGTTTGTTCGTTCAAAAAGCTTGTCGATAGAGGGCTTTACAATGTCGATAGCGTCTTGAGTAATCTCTAGGATTGAGCGCATTCCGTATGTCCTTATATTTGAATGTTTTATATAGAATATTGTATGACAATAATTCTTCAATTGACGAAGTTCTGGAAGTCGCTTGCGATCACAAGTGGAAGTCTCCTAAATAGACTTCGCTCTTGTTTTAACCATGATGTTAAGAAAATAGTGTGATTTTGGTCTTTTTTTTGGCTGTACATCAATGGGCCTAATTCTTATTTGTCGGTAATTGACTTTCTATTTATGAATCAAGCCACTTATGAAGGTTTAGGAGTGATTTATATTGTACCCACGTTGTGGGAACAGGGTGAATTTCTCCAAATAGGGTTGATGAAATAAAGAGGAAATCAGGTCATGGTAATTAGTTTTAACCACGTCTATAAAATATGACTCGAATATATTAATAATTGGTGGTTCTCGATCTGACATTATTAATGATGGGAGATTGGAATCCGGAATGTAACTTTAGAGATATTGTAGCGACTGAATTTGATGTTAGTTTGGCTTATATCTTTGAGTTATTTGATAAATAACGGCTTTGATCTTGGTTGTCTTTGGGTTTTAGTGTTTTTAAATCATAGTGCTGTCTGGTTTGACTTTTGCTGGATGTCTAAGATATGTAAAAAATACACGTCAAACTATGAATCGTTTCATTGCACTAGTGGTTAATTTTGTCGTGATATTAATAATGGGGGGAAATATTGGAAGGATTACTCATCCTTATTAAATTTATATGCAATCAAATTGTTATAGATATAATGATTTCTTTTGCTTACGCTGCGGTGATATAGACAAGGTTTTGATAGAAGCGTCACCTTTTTATGAAACAACACGTTATTTTGGGTCATATTTGAGTGAGGTGAGCGAGGTTTATCAGCACGATTTCTTTGTAATTGGCGTTCTAGTTATCCCAATTATGGGCGGTGTGCAAGATATCTTGATGTATATATATTTGATAGCGATCACTTGTATGATGATTGATTCTGGCGATATATAGATCGCTGTCACTCATTTGGGTTATTGTACTACAAATAATTATAAGGTTTTCCTATAGTCCGTGTAACAAATTACAACGGACAAAGGATACACGATGGAACTCAACACGATTATTGTCGGCATTTATTTCCTATTCTTGATCGCGATAGGTTGGATGTTTAGAACATTTACCAGCACCACCAGTGACTACTTCCGCGGGGGCGGTAACATGTTGTGGTGGATGGTTGGTGCAACCGCCTTTATGACCCAGTTTAGTGCATGGACATTCACCGGTGCGGCAGGTAAAGCGTATAACGATGGCTTTGCCGTAGCGGTTATCTTCGTAGCCAACGCATTTGGTTATTTCATGAACTTCGCATACTTCGCTCCAAAATTCCGTCAACTACGCGTAGTAACTGTAATCGAAGCTATTCGTATGCGTTTTGGTACGACGAACGAGCAAGTATTCACTTGGTCTTCAATGCCGAACAGTGTTGTTTCTGCGGGTGTATGGCTAAACGCACTGGCAATCATCGCTTCTGGTATCTTCGGCTTCGACATGACAGCCACAATCTGGATTACTGGTTTGGTTGTATTAGCGATGTCAGTAACAGGTGGTTCATGGGCGGTAATCGCATCAGACTTCATGCAGATGGTTATCATCATGGCAGTAACCGTGACATGTGCTGTTGTTGCTGTTGTTCAAGGTGGCGGTGTTGGTGAAATCGTGAATAACTTCCCAGTAGCGGAAGGCGGTTTTTTCCTTTCTGGTAACAACATTAACTACCTAAGCATCTTCAGTATTTGGGCATTCTTCATCTTCGTTAAGCAGTTCTCTATTACTAACAACATGCTTAACTCTTACCGTTACCTTGCGGCTAAAGACTCAAAGAACGCGAAGAAAGCAGCGCTACTGGCGTGTGTGCTAATGCTTTGTGGTGTATTCATCTGGTTCATGCCTTCTTGGTACATTGCAGGTCAAGGTGTCGACCTAGCAGCAGCTTACCCAGAAGCAGGTAAGAAAGCGGGTGACTTTGCGTACCTATACTTCGTACAAGAGTACATGCCAGCAGGTATGGTTGGTCTTCTCGTTGCTGCTATGTTTGCCGCGACAATGTCTTCAATGGATTCTGGTCTAAACCGTAACTCAGGTATTTTCGTTAAGAACTTCTACGAACCAATCGTTCGTAAAGGCAACGCTACCGAGAAAGAGCTTGTAACTGTTTCTAAGATTACTTCTGCCGTGTTTGGTATCGCTATTATCCTTATCGCACAGTTCATTAACTCGCTTAAAGGTTTGAGCTTGTTCGATACAATGATGTATGTGGGCGCACTTATCGGCTTCCCAATGACAATTCCTGCATTCCTTGGCTTCTTTATTAAGAAGACTCCGGACTGGGCTGGTTGGGGTACGCTAGTTGTCGGTGGTTTCGTTTCTTATTACGTAGGTTTCGTTGTTAATGCTGAAATGGTGTCGTCAGTCTTCGGTCTGGAAGAACTAACAAGCCGTGAATGGTCTGATGTTAAGGTTGCTATCGGTCTGGTTGCACACATTACTCTGACAGGTGGTTTCTTCATCCTATCAACTCTGTTCTACAAGCCATTAACTGAGAAGCGTCAGGCTGACGTTGATAAGTTCTTCGGCAACCTAGCAACGCCACTTGTTGCTGAGTCAGCGGAACAGAAGAAACTAGACAACAAACAGCGTGAGATGCTTGGTAAACTTATCGCAGTAGCGGGTGTTGGTATTATGCTGATGGCAATGCTTCCAAACCCAATGTGGGGACGTCTGGTCTTCATCCTATGTGGTGTGATAGTTGGCGGTGTTGGTATGCTGCTAGTTAAAGCTGTCGATGATGGTGGTAAGCAAGCGAAAGCGGTCACTGAAAGCTAATACGTAGAAAATGTTTAATAGAATGCGATGCTCGAGAGGGCATCGCATTTTTTTGCTTTGCAAAGATGGAGCATCTGCATGGATTGGGGGCGAGCAGGATAACAGCGAGCGCTTGCTCTGGAGTACAACATCAGACCTAAATCACGAAAACTGCAAAAAAGTGTTCAATCGAATCGAAACAGATTTAATTGTCCTACAATAAGACGTATATTATTGCTAATTCCTTTCAGTCAACTTGAATATAAGTGAGTTAGAATGAGCGACCAAAAATCTCTTGATGCAATCAGGAAGATGAAGCTGGAGAATGACACTTCAGCAGGTAATCTTGTAGACCTACTCCCTATCGAAGTACAAAAACGTGACTTCGACCTATCATTCCTAGACAACTTGAGCGAAGCACGTCCACGTCTTCTTGTTCAAGCTGATCAACTAGAAGAATTCAAAGCAAAAGTGAAAGCTGATGAAGCTCACTGCATGTTTGATGATTTCTACAACAATTCTACGGTTAAGTTCCTTGAGACAGCACCTTTTGAAGAGCCTCAAGCGTACCCTGCGGAAACAGTAGGAAAAGCTTCTTTGTGGCGTCCTTACTGGCGTCAAATGTACGTTGATTGCCAAATGGCACTGAACGCGACACGTAACCTAGCGATTGCTGGTGTGGTAAAAGAAGACGAGACGCTAATCGCAAAAGCAAAAGCTTGGACTCTAAAACTGTCGACGTACGATCCAGAAGGTGTGACTTCTCGTGGCTACAACGATGAAGCGGCGTTCCGTGTTATCGCAGCAATGGCTTGGGGTTACGACTGGCTACACGCTTACTTCACAGATGAAGAGCGTCAGCAAGTTCAAGATGCTTTGATTGAGCGTCTCGACGAAATCATGCACCACCTGAAAGTGACGGTTGATCTACTGAACAACCCGCTAAACAGCCACGGTGTTCGTTCTATCTCTTCTGCTATCATCCCAACGTGTATCGCGCTTTATCACGATCACCCGAAAGCAGGCGAGTACATTGCCTACGCATTAGAATACTACGCAGTGCACTACCCACCATGGGGCGGTGAAGACGGCGGTTGGGCTGAAGGTCCTGACTACTGGAACACGCAAACTGCATTCCTAGGTGAAGCATTCGACCTATTGAAAGCATACTGTGGCGTAGACATGTTCAATAAAACATTCTACGAAAACACAGGTGACTTCCCGCTTTACTGCATGCCTGTTCACTCTAAACGTGCGAGCTTCTGTGACCAGTCTTCAATTGGTGACTTCCCAGGTCTAAAACTGGCTTACAACATCAAGCACTACGCAGGTGTTAACCAGAAACCTGAGTACGTTTGGTACTACAACCAGCTTAAAGGCCGTGATACTGAAGCTCATACGAAGTTCTACAACTTCGGCTGGTGGGACTTTGGTTACGATGATCTTCGCTTCAACTTCCTATGGGATGCTCCAGAAGAGAAAGCACCATCAAACGACCCTCTGTTGAAAGTATTCCCAATCACTGGTTGGGCTGCATTCCACAACAAGATGACTGAACGTGATAACCATATTCACATGGTATTCAAATGTTCTCCGTTTGGCTCAATCAGCCACTCTCACGGTGACCAAAACGCATTCACGTTGCATGCATTCGGTGAAACGCTGGCGTCAATCACTGGCTACTACGGTGGTTTCGGTGTTGATATGCACACCAAATGGCGTCGTCAAACGTTCTCTAAAAACCTGCCACTATTTGGCGGTAAAGGTCAGTACGGCGAGAACAAGAACACAGGTTACGAAAACCACCAAGATCGTTTCTGTATTGAAGCGGGCGGTACAATCTCTGACTTCGACACAGAATCTGATGTGAAGATGGTTGAAGGTGACGCAACGGCATCTTACAAGTACTTCGTTCCTGAAATCGAATCTTACAAGCGTAAGATCTGGTTTGTTCAAGGTAAAGTATTCGTAATGCAAGACAAGGCGACGCTTTCTGAAGAGAAAGACATGACTTGGCTAATGCACACAACTTTCGCAAACGAAGTGGCTGATAAGTCTTTCACTATCCGTGGCGAAGTTGCGCACCTAGACGTGAACTTCATCAATGAGTCTGCTGATAACATCACTTCAGTTAAGAACGTTGAAGGTTTCGGTGAAGTAGACCCATATGAGTTCAAAGATCTTGAGATCCACCGTCACGTTGAAGTGGAATTCAAACCATCGAAAGAGCACAACATCTTGACGCTTCTTGTTCCAAATAAGAACGAAGGTGAGCAAGTTGAAGTGTCTCACAAGCTTGAAGGCAACACGCTACTGCTTAATGTTGATGGTGAAACGGTTTCAATTGAACTGTAATTCGTTGAATTAGCAGCTAGATACCAAAAACTCCGGGCGAAAGCTCGGAGTTTTTTTGTTTGCACAGAACAGACAGTAGCGTACAAGGCTGGAAGAGGTTGCGTTGGTTAGTTAGAGGCTAAGTAGCAAGAGTGCCAGGCTTAGTAAGTGGCGACAAAACTTTGGTTTAAACCTCGTGTTCAGTAAACCTTACTAAGGCTAGGGCAGTGACTGTCTTCCAATCATTTGTCAATTACTGACAGTGGGCAGCCTTAACCTTGTCTGAAAAAAGGGACGGCAGGTTAATAATCGTTATTGGAGTGGCTTATTCTCATTAATCGTATGACATTTAGAGTACGTTATTTCATCAATAGGCTATTTTTTGATTGCTATATCGCTCTTGTAAGTACAAAGCGTGACCATATTTTCTCGTAAAGTGAATCCCCGTCACAACTTGCGTCTAAGCATTGAAGGATTACCCTAAAACTATTGCGTAACGGAAAAGACGTCGTTATTATAATGAACATATAATCATACAATACTATATTTGGAGTTTGAACATGACTAAACCTGTAATCGGTTTCATTGGCCTAGGTCTTATGGGCGGCAACATGGTTGAAAACCTACAAAAGCGCGGCTACCACGTAAACGTAATGGATCTAAGCGCTGAAGCTGTTGCTCGCGTTACAGATCGCGGCAATGCGACTGCATTCACTTCTGCTAAAGAACTAGCTGCTGCAAGTGACATCGTTCAGTTTTGTCTTACAACTTCAGCTGTTGTTGAAAAAATCGTTTACGGTGACGACGGCGTTCTAGCTGGCATCAAAGAAGGCGCAGTATTAGTAGACTTCGGTACTTCTATCCCTGCTTCTACTAAGAAAATCGGCGCAGCTCTAGCTGAAAAAGGAGCGGGCATGATCGACGCACCTCTAGGCCGTACTCCTGCACACGCTAAAGATGGTCTTCTGAACATCATGGCTGCTGGCGACATGGAAACTTTCAACAAAGTTAAACCTGTTCTTGAAGAGCAAGGCGAAAACGTATTCCACCTAGGTGCTCTAGGTTCTGGTCACGTTACTAAGCTTGTAAACAACTTCATGGGTATGACGACTGTTGCGACTATGTCTCAAGCTTTCGCTGTTGCTCAACGCGCTGGTGTTGATGGCCAACAACTGTTTGACATCATGTCTGCAGGTCCATCTAACTCACCATTCATGCAATTCTGTAAGTTCTACGCAGTAGACGGCGAAGAGAAGCTAGGTTTCTCTGTTGCTAACGCTAACAAAGATCTTGGTTACTTCCTTGCTCTTTGTGAAGAGCTAGGTACTGAGTCTCTAATTGCTCAAGGTACTGCAACTAGCCTACAAGCTGCTGTTGACGCAGGAATGGGTAACAACGACGTACCAGTAATCTTCGACTACTTCGCTAAACTAGAGAAGTAATCGACGTACGACCTCGCTCGGGTATTGCCTGTCATTTAGGCGGCGATACCTCAGCGAGGTTCGTTTTTATCTGAACAAGTCTTATCTATAATCCTGTTTTATCCTCGCTCCCTGTTTTATCCTTAATACCAGTTTGCTCCCACGGTTTCACTCTCCCTCGTAAAGCCAGCTGTCATCAGTATTAATTTTCTCGTTCTACTTTTTTATTTCTTGTTGTTCTATCCAATCCAAACTTTACCGGTTTCGACTTTTAATTTTGTATATCAACGCTCTACGCCACCATAAACCTATCGTTGTAGATGCGCTTTGTTAGACAGCAGCTGACACTCTATTTTCCCACAAACAAGTACCTAAAACTGACAATAATGGGTGACACTTCGCACCCTAGATCGATAACTAAAACCCGAGCAATCAGCAACAAATAAAAAAAAGCCCACATAGCTGGTGACTATGTGGGCGTGTTCGGACTAGCCGTCTGGAAAAACAAATGAACAATACCAGTGAATAACGATTAACGAGATCCCCCGACAGTTTCTGCATTAAACGTGTTCAATGACCTTAAAGCGAGTCGCTTCAATTACCACTTCGAATTGTACAAAAGCATCCAGAAAGAACTTAAGTTATGATTCAAACATACCATACATCAAGGCTTATTGTATTACAAATAAACATTGGGGTTGAATGCCTTTAGTGAATAGTTAAAGAGTGAAAATGTGAGGTGATGCTCGTTTTTGATTCGACGAGTTCATGTCGACAAGGTTATTTCAGTGAAGCGCTATATTGGCGAGATTGGAAGGTAACTATCTGTAATTAGATCATTTTTTCGTGTTACTTTGCTTGGCTATACTCGGAGTGTATTCCAGATTCATAAATGATAACTATGTCACAAGGTGTTTTTAACTACTTTTAATATATCAAGATCGCTCACAGAAAATGGTAGTCAATTAAGCATACAATATTAATTAATTTGATGGTTGTGACTATGGGCGGTATGGGTGAGTTTCGCTGACCGTACCATCGACAATAGAAGGAATGACCGTCTCGTTTGGGTGGGAATAACAGGTATAGGTTGATAGGGATGATAAGTTTTAAGGATTCTAAGCTGTCTTTTGGGTTTAAAGGAAAATTGATTTTGATGGTCGCTATCGTCAGTTCCAGTGCCTTGGCATTTACGAACTGGTTCACGCTTAGCCTGGCCACTGATCAAGTAAACCAAACGATTTATAACGAGATTGATCACTCGTTAACGATAGAAATTAATCAGATTGAAAGCACCGTCCAGCGCACCATCGATACGGTCAATTCCGTTGCACAAGAGTTCATGAAATCCCCATACCAAGTACCAAACGAAGCGCTGATGCATTTTGCCGCTAAACTCGGTGGTATTGACAAGATTGTAGTGGGTTTTGATGATGGTCGGTCTTACACTTCTCGTCCTTCAGAGTCTTTCCCCAACGGTGTTGGAATCAAAGAAAAATACAACCCAACGACTCGTCCTTGGTATCAACAAGCGAAATTGAAATCAGGTTTATCTTTTAGTGAGCTGTTTTTCACTAAGAGTACTCAAGTGCCTATGATTGGTGTGACTTACACCTATCAAGATCGCGTCATCATGGCAGACATTCGATTTGATGATTTGGAAACTCAGCTCAAACAGCTAGATAGCATCTACGATGCCAAAGGTATCATTGTGGATGAGCGAGGGATGGTAATTGCATCCACAATAGAAAACGTGCTTCCACAGAGCAATATATCTTCTGCTGACGCCTTAACGAAACTCAATGAAGCTATCGAACGACCGGATCAATTCATTGAAGGTGTGATTGATGGTAATCAGCGAATCTTGATGGCTAAGAAGGTCGATATTGGCAGCCAGAAAGAGTGGTACATGATTTCAAGTATTGATCCTGAACTTGCGCTCGATCAGCTGAATGGTGTGATGTCGGATGCTCGAATGCTGATTATTGCCTGTGTGTTGGGGTCGGTCATATTGATGATTTTACTCCTGAATCGTTTCTACCGCCCAATCGTGTCATTGCGTAAGATTGTTCACGACCTTTCTCAAGGTAATGGCGACCTGACCCAAAGGCTCGCAGAGAAAGGTAATGACGACCTAGGACACATCGCCAAAGACATCAACTTGTTCATCATTGGCTTGCAAGAGATGGTTAAAGACGTGAAATTCAAGAACTCAGATCTTGATACCAAGGTATTAAGTATTCGAGAAGGCTGCAAGGAAACCAGCGATGTACTGAAAGTTCATACCGATGAAACGGTTCAGGTGGTCTCTGCGATTAATGGATTGTCCGAGGCTTCAAGTGAAGTCGAGAAGAACTCACAGTTTGCGGCAGAAGCAGCGCAAGATGCGGCCGTGTCCAGTGACGAGACTAAGCAAATTAACACTGTGACCGAAACGTACATCAGTGATCTTGAGAAGCAAGTTTGTACGACGTCGGACGATATTCGTTCTATGGCCAATGAAACACAGAGCATTCAGTCGATAGTGTCTGTGATTGGTGGTATTGCTGAGCAAACCAACTTGCTTGCGCTGAATGCATCCATTGAGGCGGCGAGAGCAGGCGAGCACGGTCGAGGTTTTGCTGTCGTGGCTGACGAAGTCCGTGCGCTAGCAAACCGAACTCAAATCAGCACCTCTGAAATCGAAGAGGCGTTATCCGGGTTGCAATCTAAATCGGATGGCTTGGTTAAATCGATCGAGTTAACGAAGAGCAATTGTGAGATGACTCGTGCTCAAGTTGTGCAAGCGGTAAACATGCTAGCGAAGCTGACGGAACAGATGAAAACCGTGAGTCGTTTCAACAACGATATCTCTGCTTCTTCTGTCGAGCAAAATGCCTTGATTCATAGTATCGCTAAGAACATGTATAAGATTGAAAGCTTCGTTGAGGAACTCAATAAGCTAAGCCAAGATCAACTGACAGAGTCGGCTGAAATCAAAACACTGAATGGCAGCGTTAGCGAGCTAATGAGTAGCTTTAAAGTCTAACGCTTCTATTAATAAACCATAAAAATCAATATCTTAATTATGGATTTTAGCCTGAGAGCCACTCCAAACCTGTCGAGTTTAGAGTGGCCTTTCTGCGTTGTTTTTGTCTCTAAATCCTCGATAACGCCACCTCATATCACCTCATTTGTCGCATCTCACATTATGATAAACAGACAATTGACATAAAATAGTACAAATATATCTTGTCACTCTACTCTTATGGATAAGTGAGATAAATGTGAATAAGCCAATCCTCATCGTCGCGCTTGCTTCGCTCACCTATGGTTGTGGTGGAAGTAGTTCAAATAGCTCGACTGATAGCAATGACTCCTCTGATAACAGCAGCCCAGGGACTTCTTATGGTGTTGTAGCACCTTATGGCATCGCTAAGTATCAAAACATTCTGTCAGGTTCTGACCTTCAAGTATCGGATCCTAACGGTGCGGAGGGTAACAAAACGTCTGAAGTGAAAGATGGTAATTTCGATGGCTATATCAGTGATTACTTTTACGCAGATGAAGGGACAGAAAACCTTATTTTTAGAATGACGAACTATAAGATGCGTTCTGAGGTTCGTGAGGGAGAAAACTTCGATATCAATGAAACGGGTGTAAGACGAAGCTTGTATGCGGAAATAAGCTTACCTGATATCGAGCATGCAATGGCGAGTTCACCTGCCGACCATGATGAAGTGACGTTGCTGCAGATACACAATAAGGGGACTGATGAGAGTGGTACCGGTTACATTCCTCATCCATTATTGCGTGTGGTATGGGAGCAGGAGAGGGACGGCCTTACCGGTCATTATTGGGCGGTCATGAAGAACAATGCGATTGATTGTAGCAGTGCGGCTGACTCTTCGGATTGTTATGCTACGTCATACAATCGTTACGATTTAGGTGAGGCGGAATTGGATAGTTTTACCAAGTTTGATCTTTCTGTTTATGAGAACACACTGTCGCTCAAAGTGAATGATGAAGTAAAAGTGAATCAAGACATCGCTTACTGGCAGCATTTATTGAGCTACTTCAAAGCGGGTATCTATAACCAATTTGAGAATGGTGAAGCGACTGCTTACTATCAGGCGTTGAGATACACCACGACTCAAATCGATGGATCAAACGATTGGGACATTAATGATTGGAAGCTGACTATTCCACCGAGTAAGAATGATTGGTATGGAAGCGGTGGTGACAGTGCTGCTGAGTTAGAACCAGAACGTTGCGAATCGAGTAAAGATCTTCTTTCAAATGACAGCGATGTGTACGACAGTGATATTGCTCTTTCTTACTTCAATACTGATGAAGGAAGAATGCACTTTAGAGCGGGTATGGGATACGGCACCTCTACCCAAAACTCTAGCTATATTCGCTCTGAGCTCAGAGAGCTATACCAAAGCAGTGATCAACCAGATTGCAGCACCAGCGATAAAGATACAAGTTGGTACTTAGACGACACCAGAGCCAACACAACCAGTCACGAGTTAACCGCAACCCTGCGAATCGAGGACTATCCGAACATTAATAACCAGGCCCCGAAAGTAGTGCTTGGGCAAATACACGGCTGGAAGATCAATCAAGCCCTAGTGAAGTTACTTTGGGAGGGTGAGGGTAAACCAGTACGAGTGATTTTGAACTCCGACTTTGAACGTAACAACCAAGATTGCGATTATTGCGAACCGTTCAGTGTAGAGCTAGGTACTTATTCGGCAAGTGAAGAGTGGCGATATACGATACGTGCCAACCAAGACGGAGTGTACTTAGCAACTCATGACTTAGATGGAACCAACACTGTTTCCCATTCAATTCTTTGGGGACAAGATTATACCGACAAAGATGGCGACACTGTGTTGTTAACCTCCGATTGGACATCGACAGATATTGCTTTCTATTTCAAAGCGGGCATTTACCCTCAATTTAAACCTGATAGCGGCTATGCTGGTGAGGTGTTCGATGTCAGCTTTAGTTCTCTTAGAGCGGCACACTATTGATTGAGCCGAGATTTAAGCCGTTCCTACATTAAATTAAAAGACCACATTAGCTATTGGTAATGTGGTCTTTTTGGTTTTTAGGGAGAGATAAATCGGCGTTTTCTGATTGCTGGGAACTCGTCTTATTGAGTTTATAGCGCGCACATTCTGTGGAGGAGAGCCGTAGATGACGAGCCTATTTTGTATTCTAAATTTCTATATATTGTCTTTTATCAATAGGAAGTGTGATCCAGTTAAAGTATGAAAGATCGGAAAGTGTCCTCAGTCTCATTTATTCAACGAAACGTTTTATTTGTATTATAAGACTACGTAATATTTTCATGTTATCGCAAATACTGAGAGGGGAATCGCCTTATAGCTCGTGTTTGCTGATTGATGCTTTCACTTACGAACGCTGTCTTTGTATTATAATAATGGATTAAATATGAAACAAATCACTCTAAAAACCTTACTCGCTTCTTCTATTATGCTTGCCGTTGGTTGCGCGACTACAAGCACAACCAACGCAGACTTCCCTAACAACAAAGAAACGGGTGAAGCGCTTCTTACTCCGGTTGCTGCTACCGCTAGCAGTCACGATGGAAATGGCCCAGATCGTCTCATTGACCAAGACCTAACAACACGTTGGTCGTCAGCGGGTGACGGTGAGTGGGCAATGCTAGATTATGGTTCAGTACAAGAGTTTGACGCTGTTCAAGCATCCTTCAGTAAAGGTAATGAGCGCCAATCTAAGTTTGATATTCAAGTGAGTGTCGATGGTGAAAATTGGACGACGGTACTTGAGAACCAACTGAGTTCTGGTAAAGCTATCGGCCTTGAGCGTTTCCAATTTGAGCCTGCGGTGAAAGCACGTTACGTAAGATATGTTGGTCACGGCAACACCAAAAACGGTTGGAACAGTGTGACTGGGTTAGCAGCGGTTAACTGTAGCATCAACGCTTGTCCAGCGAGTCACATCATCACTTCAGACGTGGTGGCTGCAGAAGCGGTGCTTATTGCTGAAATGAAAGCAGCGGAAAAAGCGCGTAAAGCAGCACGCAAAGATCTACGCTCAGGTAACTTCGGCGTAGCAGCAGTTTACCCTTGTGAGACTTCAGTTAAATGTGACACTCGCAGCGCGCTACCTGTTCCGACAGGCCTACCAGCGACACCCGTTGCCGGTAATGCACCGAGCGAAAACTTCGACATGACTCACTGGTACCTGTCTCAACCATTCGACCATGACAAAAACGGTAAGCCAGATGATGTATCCGAGTGGAACCTTGCAAACGGGTATCAACACCCAGAAATCTTCTATACCGCAGACGACGGTGGTCTAGTGTTCAAGTCTTACGTGAAAGGTGTACGTACATCTAAAAACACTAAGTACGCGCGTACCGAGCTTCGTGAGATGATGCGTCGTGGTGACCAGTCTATCAGTACGAAAGGTGTTAATAAGAACAACTGGGTATTCTCAAGCGCACCTGAAGCTGATTTAGAAGCTGCGGCTGGTATCGATGGCGTTCTAGAAGCAACATTGAAAATCGATCATGCGACAACAACGGGTAATGCGAATGAAGTAGGTCGCTTTATCATTGGTCAGATTCACGATCAAAACGATGAGCCGATTCGTTTGTACTACCGTAAATTGCCAAACCAACCAACGGGCGCAGTTTACTTTGCACACGAAAGCCAAGACGCGACCAAAGAGGACTTCTATCCTCTAGTGGGAGACATGACGGCTGAAGTAGGTGAAGACGGTATCGCACTTGGTGAAGTGTTCAGCTACCGTATTGACGTTAAAGGCAACACGATGACGGTAACGCTAATGCGTGAAGGCAAAGACGATGTTGTACAAGTGGTTGATATGAGCAACAGCGGCTATGACGTTGGCGGCAAGTACATGTATTTTAAAGCGGGTGTTTACAACCAAAATATCAGCGGCGACCTAGACGATTACTCTCAAGCGACTTTCTACCAGCTAGACGTATCGCACGATCAATACCAAAAGTAATCGAACCGAATAGCACTTAATATTTAAGTTATCGCAATAGCCTCCAGCCTTAGGGTTTGGAGGCTTTTTTGTGTCTGTTGTTTGAGCTGGGGAAATAGTTGGCCGTTAAATAGATCAAGTAGAGGGGCTGGTGGTTAGCCATACTTTTAAGTTCTAAATTTTGCCTCTCACCTCTTATTCAATCGTCAACACAGCTTCCCATTCGCCTCACGTGCCTATATTGGTAAGCCGTGGCTCAAGCTATTGTTGCTGAGAACGATAGGCTTAGGTTGTCTTGGGTATGATTAAACCAACCGCCGCATTAATACTGATATCTAATGTCTGGATTCTAAGGGCAGTTTACTAGTTGAGAATACGGCTTGTTAACAGCGGAAGTTATTGAATTAACAGATGTGGTTTTAGTTACCAACAGAAACTGATTTTGACGTTCGATAACATTCTAGAAGCCTCAATAGAAATTCGCGAGGTGACTTATTAGAAGTGAAGGTGATTTTAGATAATCGGTGTTTAGCTTCTAGGCGTGTACATTGGACCGGTACAAAAAAGCCTCTAGCAAAACTAGAGGCTTTTGGCAGAACTAAATAGGCACTACTCAGCTGTAAACTGAGCTACACGCTCTTGGATTTGTTCATCAGTAAGTACTTCATTCCAAACTGCGATATTGTCAACTGAACCATCAAAGTTCTTATCACTACTAGAAGAACCACCTAAAAGAATAAACTTGTCATCTGTTGTATTTTCAACAACATCGAAATCGACACTTTTTGAGTGAACAAGAGTACCATCGATATACAAGTTAGCAGTCGAGTCTGAGTGACTGTATGTCGCCAAGATGTGGTACCAATTATCTTCAACAAGGTATACGTCTCCTTCACTAGATTTCGCTTCGGTACTTAAGCCATTATCCTCTGCATCAAGGCCTCCGTACACCTTAAACTTGATTGAGTTGTCTGATGACTCTAGGTAGAGCTTAAACCCTAAGTAATCACTTGTTTCCGCGAAATCAACAAGTGAAACGTCTGAAGAGTACCCAAAACGATCTGCTTTGATTACTGTCTCTACAGAAAATGACCCTTCAATTGCTTGAGCACCAGTAGTAGTTTCAGAAGTTGCATTGTAGTACACGTAACCATAGCCACCACCTGTAGCTGAATCTTGGTCAATATGCATTGCACCTGTACCAGCTGCGCCTGCTGTCGTTGTGATTAAAGGAGATCCTGACTTACTCGTTAGATCATTTTTAGCACTGCCGCTATCTACTGCATAATCGGAGCTATCAAAAGTGTACTCATTTAACGCAACCGGAAAGTCTCCAACTGGCGGCTCTGGGTTTTCTGGATCGACAGGAGCCTCTCCAGTCAAACTAATAACCGTAGCTTCAGAAGTGCTACTGTTATACGGGTTGTTGTTTAAGTCATATCCAACGGAGTAGTCATTGAAAGTGTCTTTGAACTCTTCAACATACTCTCCAGTAGACTCATTAAGAGAGTATACTTTTAGGTTGTCGGCAATCAGTTCATATGGCGTTACGCCACTGTTTGTTCCTAGACGAAGGGCAATAACTTGAACTTCACCTGAACTATTTGATGAGACCGCTCCAGTATAGGTTTCACCATTGATGGTAAAGGTATGTGACGTTGGCGTCCAAACCACCTCGACAGTTGCATCAAACGTGCTGTTTGCATCAAAGGTACCGCCAGTCGCAGTTAGTGAACCAGAAGCGTCGCGGAATTGAATAATACCGTCACCAATCGCTATGTCACCGTGATGATAAGCGTTGCTTACTTTATCGTTCTCATCATTGGTTGAATAAAGCGAAATATAAGAGTTGTTCTGACCTTCATCAACTTGAGTGCTATCAGGATTAAGTTGGTAGGTTAGATCAACAGTTAACTTACCTGAAGAAATCGTTTTGCCGACCGTAGAGCTCGTGTTTAAGATCTTCAGTCTCAACTCACCAGTATCATCGGTTAATGTATCTAAAATTTGAGCGGCATTATTAACGCCTGAAGCTTCATCTGCTGTGTCTGCAGAACTCGTAACTTCAGTATTTTCGCTGTGGTCGGTACCTGAAATAGGAATGTTGCCGCCAATACTAAGCCCACCGTCAGCTGCGGAGTAATCACCATCTACGGATATTGTGCTTACTGAACCATCATTATTGAATAGCGTGAACGCAACTTGACCTGAAGTATCATCTTCAATTGTCTCTTCATAAGTGGTTTCAAATCGTTCGTATTCACCGAGTGTGGTGTCAGCTGAATTGTCAGTGTAGTAATAAAGTGTCTCACCATCTGCTGAGAAGCGATATACGTTGGGTAAATCAGTACTACTCGATGATGAATAGGCTGCTGAGAATGCTGAAGTATCAGAAAATTCCCAATAACCATTTAATAATGCTGAGGTAGGTGTTGCAGGATCGGTAGAACCATCCGTCGGAATAGGTAAACCATCACTGTTACAACCAAATAATAAACCTGTCGAAAGGGCGACAGCAGTAGCGACTTTAGAAATCTGCATAAAATATTCTCTTTATGATATTAAATCCATATGTAAATCACATAAGAAATAGATAATAAGTAGTCGTTAAATATTTTTAGGATAAAGCTAATATTTATTAGAACATCCTATTCTTTAAAATAAAGTAATTTAAATAGCCCAAATTTTTACGAGAGGAGAGGGCTAATTTAATTAATTTGACTATTTAGAATGAGTAAGCAACACCAACACGGTATTTAGCTTCACGATCTTTAGAAGACGAGCTGATATCAGATGACCAGATTTCTGCAAAAGGTTTCCATGAACCAAACTTGTAGTTTACTTTTAAACCTGCGTCCCACTCCCAATCATCACTATTATATAGAAGTACGTTATCTAGCGATTTTACATAGTTAGCTTCGTAAGAAAGGCCAAGTTTAGGTAGAGATTGAATTTTGTAAGAACCCGTTAGTGTGACTTTTGATTTCTGTGCTGACTCTAAACGCTCACCAGTCTCTGAATCTTTGTCACCAAATTGAGTGTGGTTGCGGAAATCAGCATACTCGTGACGGTAACGAATGGCAGTCGTTAATCCCATATCCGCCTTATAACCAACACGGAATTGAGGTTTGTAAGTGACTTTTTTCATCTTCCAGTCACCGCCGTTGTAGTTCGGCTCATCCCAGTCCCAAGCGATCGGCATACCAACTTGTAGATACCAGTTGTTATCGACTTTGTAAGTTGCTGTATTTTCTACTTCCATACCGTAAATATACCAATTGCCGTCATAGAAGCTTCTACTGTTTGCTGACTTAACTTCACCTGAATCAGCATCGTAGTATGAGTCGTCGGTATGGAATTTAACTTCAAGACCTGTTGAGTGCTTCCACTTATCAGATAGCTTAAAGCTGTGGCCTAGTTTCACGCGGTGCTGGTGGCGAGCGTCAACATGAGCTTCATCTCCGTTAGTTTTTGTATAGTCAGTCGCTGCACGATACTCATAACGGTAATCAAGTGTTGTTGCTGATGCCATGCCTGCAAATAAAGTTGTTGCCACTGCAATAGCAACCATATTCATCTTTTTCATCATTACTCTCATATTTTTAGATTTTCAACAAAGTAAAGGTAGGGTGTATCTTTTGAGTTGCTCATTAACTCATACAATAATCTTATATGTTAAGTTTATGAAAAAGTGTGAGCTAGGCTGCAATGCGAATAAATCAAATATTGACTAGTTTGTTAATTGAGGGGTGAGTCACTCATTTTTGGAATGCGACATACAATAAATGGTCTTTTTTGTTAAAATTAGCGGTTTTTTGGTCGTTAATTTAACATTTAAGTCGCTATCTATAGCAAAGCGTTATGAATATCCCATTTTTAATGCTGTGTTTAATCTCAATAATGACGCCCCTCTCAGTTTTCCAATGTTGACGAAAAAAGCAAAGGTCATGTGATAAAATAATACAAATCTTTTATGTGTGGTGTGACAATAGGAAGCGCTCGGCTATCAGATAAATGACTTTTATCTTTTAATAGGCCGTGGTTTTGGGAGTGTCATGCTTAGAATGTTTGTCCAACGGATGGTCGCGTAAAAAATGAAAAACGTAATATGTTTGGCAGTCACTGCTTCAATTTCTTTGGGAGCCTATGCTTCTGACATGAAAGCTCCAGCCAACTACAGTCAGTTTCAAGATATTTTGAATATGTCAAAACTTCAGATGTCAGATCCTGATGGTAAACCTGGCAACAAGAAAGATTATGCGAGCAAAGGCAAATTTGATGGTGTTGTGTTTGAACACTTCTATGTTGATGAACCCACTCAAGCTCTTGTCTTTAAAATGGCGGGTTACAAGAATCGCAGTGAGATTCGCGTCAATGACAACTTTAAGGTCGATGACCCTAATAAGTACCATCATCTGAGTGCTGAGTTTATGCCCATTAACCCTCGTGATTCGGTAAAAAACAGCGAAAAAAAACGTGATGAAATGACGTACCTGCAAGTGCATAACAAAGGGACGTACTACGACGGCAAGCCAGGTTCTCATGGCGAAGGGTATATTCCTCATCCTTTAGTTCGTGTGGTGTATGACGCCGACAGAAGTGGTAAGACAGATTGGTATTGGGCAATCATTAAAAATAATGCCGTTAATTGCAGCTCAAAGAGTGGGAATAAAGGATCAACGGAATGCAAAAAGGCTTATGTAAAATTGCCACTGGGTCCAATAGCTGAAAAAGGTACAGATAAGTTCGATATTTATGTCGGTAACCAAAGGTTAATTATCAACCATAACGACAGCACAGTTGTTAATCATGATATTAGTTATTGGAAAGATATGGTTAGCTATTATAAAGCGGGCGTTTATAACCAATTCAAGAATGGTGAAAGCGAAGCTCACTCCTACAATTTAGTTTATTCAATTAAAGATTCACCTGTTATTACCAACTAGGTTTCTTACACCTAGTTAATATTAATGGGTTTACAAATACTCGTTTGTTATTAAGGATAATTTGGATGTTCAAAAAAAATATGCTTGCTATAGCTTTGCTATCAGCAGTTCCTATTGTGTCGTTTGCAAATAACGGTGTGTCTTATCCAGTTCCCGCTGATAAGTTTGATATGCGAAATTGGAAAATAACGATCCCTTCAGATATTAATGAAGATGGACGTGTTGACGAAATCGAAGGGGTGGCAATGATGAGCTACTCACACAGCGATTTCTTCCACCTTGATAAAGACGGTAATCTCGTCTTTGAAGTACAAAACCAAGCGATTACCACGAAGAACTCGAAAAACGCACGCTCTGAGTTACGCCAGATGCCACGAGGTGCTGATTTCTCAATCGATACGGCGGACAAAGGAAACCAGTGGGCACTATCGAGCCACCCAGCAGCGAGTGAATACAGTGCGGTTGGTGGAACGCTAGAAGCGACGCTAAAGGTGAATCACGTTTCGATTAACGCTAAGTACCCGGAAAGATACCCAGCTCACTCGGTAGTTGTTGGCCAGATACACGCGAAGAAACACGATGCTTTGATCAAAGCAAAAACAGGTTACGGCCACGGTAACGAACCACTAAAAATCTTCTATAAGAAATTTCCTGATCAAGAGATGGGTTCAGTCTTTTGGAACTATGAACGCAACTTAGAGAAGAAAGATCCTAACCGTGCTGATATTGCTTACCCAGTTTGGGGCAATACTTGGGAAAACCCAGCAGAGCCTGGTGAAGCGGGAATTGCTCTAGGTGAAGAGTTCAGCTACAAAGTGGAAGTGAAGGGTACAATGATGTACCTAACATTTGAAACGGCTCGCCACGATACCGTTAAGTATGAAGTCGACTTGAGCAAGGGCATCGATGAACTTGATTCGCCAACAGGCTATGCGGAAGATGACTTTTACTATAAAGCGGGTGCGTACGGTCAATGCAGTGTAAGCGACTCTCACCCAGTGTGGGGCCCGGGTTGTGCAGGTACTGGCGATTTCGCTGTCGATAAAAAGAACGGCGATTACAATAGTGTGACTTTCTCAGCCCTTAAGCTGAACGGCAAGTAGTACATGCCATCACCAATAGGCTACCAGGGTTAACCAGAAGCTAGCCTTGATAGATGTTTTCTTAAGACCACTTAAACGAATGTTGAGTGGTCTTTTGGTTTTATAGGAGTTTAAATCAGCGAGGTGTATTGAAGTTTATCAATGAAAGGTATAGCAAAAACAATACAACCTTGCCAAAGGACAAGGTTGTATTCAGAAAGCTTAGACAGATCTTAGATATCTTTTAGAGATAACTCTGACCCTTCGAGTCAGTTGGAGATGAACGACATACCACAACTAGTCATACATCAACTCTTTAGCTTTGTCGGCATCAAATTCCTTTAGAGACTTTCGAGCTAAGTGACGGAATGGGAAAGCTTTAACGACTTCTTCGAATGGTTGGATAGCGAAGGCCCAAAAGATAGAGCCATCTAAACCAAAGATGATCAATGCACACAATGGAATTGAAATTACCCATTGACCCGTAAAGTTGATTTTGAAGACTGCGGTCGTTTTTCCTAGTGCTCTTAATACGTGTCCGTGAACGGTGTTGTAACCACGAACGATTGGCAAGAAAATGTAGAGTGGGGCAATAACGGCCAGCGCTTGATAAGTCGAGGCGTCAAGATCTGGGTAAATATCGCCAATCACCAAACTTAAACCTGCAAACATCACCGCACAAACCACAGAGATACCCACCGCAACATCAATACTGGTATCAACGTTTTTGGTTAGGTCATCCATTTTCTTCGAACCGATCGCCTGGCTGATCGTAATTGCGGAAGAATGAGCCCAAGCCGTAATGAATTGAGTACCGGCACGTATCCACGGCATCACCAAGGTGAT
Organism: Vibrio sp. T3Y01; assembly: GCF_013114525.1. Taxonomy (NCBI): domain Bacteria; kingdom Pseudomonadati; phylum Pseudomonadota; class Gammaproteobacteria; order Vibrionales; family Vibrionaceae; genus Vibrio; species Vibrio sp. T3Y01. The sequence goes on from NZ_VTXJ01000003.1 coordinate 223,254, forward strand.
CGCTACATAGGCGTTAATGTTGAGTTGTGAGTACAACAACTGATAGATCGTCGCGCCAATCGAAAGCATAGTTACGTTCGCTGCGACCGGGAATATCTCAATGAAGTGACGACGGATGTTAGTGATGAACTCTGACTTTTCAGTATCCAGTTTCAGAGATACGGACGAATCGTAATGCACACACAGAATCAAATACACAAGACGAATCGTAATGGCGATAACACTACCTAGTGCTGCACCTTGTACGCCAATCCCTTCAAAATTTGAGAAGCCGTGAATAAGCACATAAGAGAGCACGGCATTGACAGGCAGTTCGATCAAGTAACCTTTAAACGGGACCTTAGTTCTGCCCAGTCCATTAAACAAGGCAATGATTACTTGTGTTAAGGCTGTGAAGATCACCAGATATTTTGAGATGTCCAGATAATGACTGATCTCAAGGTGAAGTGTCTTATCGTCGGTTAATGCTTGGATTAGAGGTTGTTCAAAAAAAGTAAGCAGAAGCCAAAACATCGATGCGACGCCAACATTGATGAACAGACCCGCCCAAAATGCTTTCGATAGTGAAGAGCTGACACCAGAACCGACTGCGCGGCTGAGAACCAGCTGCGTACCATTAGCCAACGCCATTTGAATGCCTAACACAAATGCGATGATGGTCGTGGCAATGCCCATTGCAGCAAGAGGTATTTCACCAAGCGGAGAAACCAATAACGTGTCGATCATCAACATCGACTGCATCAGTAATGCGTTTAAGGCGAGGGGCCAGGCGAGAGAGAAGTTTTTCCTTACGTACGATTGCGAAGACACAAACAACACCTTATGTGTATAACCGTAAGCTTTCTCTGAGACGACCCGACTTCAAGGTTTAAAGATGAAACACTACGGTATGGATGGTAAAAAATTGGACGCTAAAATGTGACTGACTCGTGTATTGAAATACACGAGTCAGTTTGGTAAATCTTGGTTATGCGATGGCGAGTTCAACCCGAGACAGCTTTTGGTTTTCATCGTCTAGTAACACTTGTGAGGCTATTCGAGCCTGCTGAGCGTTACCCGACATAATCGCGTCGTATATCGCTTTGTGTTCTTCTAAACAGAAGCGACCGCCTTCGGCTGAATGGTCGATGAACTGCTTGAAGATTGTCGACAGAATGTTCGCGAATGGGATGTAGAACTGATTACCTGTCGATAAGAAAATCGTTTGGTGAAACAGGTGATCGTTGGTTGTCCACTCTTCATAATCAAAGCTATTGGCCGCAATGGTCATCTTTTGGAACAGAATCGAAAGCTCTTTGCGTTGTTCTACCGTTGCGTTGGTTGCTGCTAGCGCACACGCTTCTGGGTCAATCGCTTTTCTTAAGCCTAAGAACTGAGACAAGAAGGGTTTGGTGTCTTCTAAGTCTTGAATCCAATACAGCAATTGCGGATCTAAGAAGTGCCATTGCGTTCTTGGTTTGATACGAGTGCCTACTTTCGGTTTTGACTCAATCAACCCCTTTGCAGAAAGTAGCTTGGTTGATTCTCGAAGGGCAGTTCTGCTTACTCCAAAGATATCGCACAGCTCCATTTCGCTAGGTAACTTTTGATTTTCTTGTAACTCGCCAGATAAGATCTTGCGAGCAATTTGTCGCGCCACTTGAACATGAATTCGGCGGCTTGAATCTTCCACCAATGTAAATATTGACATTTAAACCACCTGAAATTGAAACTTTAAAAACAAAAAAAGCCAGACGAATCTGGCGTTTTGATGTCAGTGTATACGTCTAATATAGCGTGAGGTTTTGCCTCATCTATTAAGGTCTTGTGACCTAATGTAATGTGTAACTTAAAGCGCTGCCTTAAAGCTGAGCTTCAGTCTTTAAGCCAAGGCATTATTTGCCTAAGCTAGGGTGCTATCTGTCCGCCGTTTACATCCAAGATTTGTCCTGTGATGTAACCGCTGCAAGCATGGGATGCAAAGAAAGCAAAAGTCGGTGCAACTTCTTCGATATTGCCAAAGCGTCCCATTGGGATGTTGCTGGCAATGTTCGATTTTAGCTCGTCACTTTTACCATCGTGAAATGCAGTATCGATAGTACCCGGAGAAACAATGTTGAAACGGATATTGTCTTTCGCAAACTCTTTCACCCAGTTACGGTGAATGTCGTGTAACCACGCTTTTGAAGCTGCATAGATGCCAGCACCCACACCGCCACCTTCACGAGCCGCAATCGACCCCGTGCTGATAACACACGATGTTTGCCCCGACTCAGCAGCAGAAGCACGTAAGTGGGGGATAGAGAACTTGGTTGTCATTAATGCAGAGCGAACGTTGAGATCCATAACTCGTTCATAAAACTCGTCATCGATACTTTCTAGATTTGCACGACCGCCTAAGCCACCTGCGTTATTGATCAAGACATCCATGCCACCAAAATGCTCGGTGAACTCTTTTACTAATCTTTCGCACTCTGATGTGTCCATCAGATTTGCTGGGAAAAACGCAACATCGCCACCCAGTGCAGTGAGTTCTGTTAGTACGTCATCCACTTTTGGGCTGAAAGCACGACTATTGATGCCAATCTTTGCACCATACTTTGCAAAAATACGTGCGGTAGCTAAGCCCATACCAGCAGTAGAGCCAGTAATTAGAATGCGTTTGCCTTTTAAATCGTTAAACATCAGAGTCGCCTATATTGTAGATTATTTGCGTTAATAAATCATACAATAACACTTGCCATATTCAAGGGTGTTCATCTCAAAACCGATCATTAACGACATAAATAGTGAGAGTAAGAGTGGTTTTGTGAGTTCGCGCATACTCAAAAAGTGTAAATAAGAACTATTTGTATGAATAAATAGATTGAAGAGGTCTAATGTGTTGAATAGGGGTAAGATGAGTGAAATATTGCTCTAGACTATATCAGGAGTGACCTCACGTTATTCTTATACTGAGTTGGTGCAGGTATAAATCGGTGATATAGTCCGGGTTAAATAATACATATCTAATAAGTAAGTAGACACATGGCTGGCTCTTTCAATTCGATTTCAGGCTCTAAGCGAAGCCTTCATGTGCAAGTTGCACGTGAAATCGCTCGTGGTATTTTGTCGGGCAATTTGCCTCAAGGTTCTATTATCCCTGGTGAAATGGCTCTGTGTGAGCAATTTGGTATCAGTAGAACAGCATTAAGAGAAGCGGTGAAACTTCTGACTTCAAAAGGTCTACTAGAATCTCGTCCTAAGATTGGTACTCGTGTGGTTGACCGCGCATTCTGGAACTTCCTCGATCCACAATTGATCGAGTGGATGGATGGCCTAGCAGACACAGACCAATTTTGTCATCAGTTTTTAGGCTTACGCCGTGCGATTGAACCAGAAGCGTGTGCGTTGGCTGCTCAATTTGCGAGCGCTGAGCAACGTATTGAACTTTCGGGTATTTTCCAACAGATGGTAGAAATCTCGAGTGCAGAAGAATTCGACCAAGAGAGTTGGTTAGATATCGACATGAAGTTCCACAGCTTGATTTTCAACGCAACGGGCAACGACTTCTACCTGCCGTTTGGTAATATCTTGACGACGATGTTTGTTAACTTTATTTCTCATTCTTCTGAAGAGGGAAGTACGTGTATTAACGAACACCGCCAAATTTATGAAGCAATCATGGCGGGTAACAGTGACAAAGCGCGCCAAGCGTCTGCAAGCCACCTGTTAGAAACTAATCACAGATTACCAGTGGCTAGCTGATTGTTTTAAAAAGCTTTAGTTTTAAAATGACTTTGGTTTATAAAAAGATACTGATTTAAAAATCTTAGTTAAAACAAACTGACACCTAAAAAGCACGTTCGATACGTGCTTTTTTTGTATTCAAATTTGATGAAAACCTGACCAGTGTCCAATATTTAATCTATTATTTACCGTTTTATTAAAATCACTAGTAACCAGTATTTTAAGTTATATAATAATACTAATTAAATTATTGTGAGTGTGATTATGCCCCAGTCTCTGCTGCCAAATATTCTTCAATTCATCGGTCAGATAGACCCTTTCGATAAGATCCCTAAAGAAGCACTTCGTGAGCTTGCCTCTAATGTTCAGATCACTTACCTCGGCAAAGGGGATGTGGTTGATCTGTGTGAGTCGGGTAAAGAGAAGTCGCTTTATATCATTCGAACGGGCTCCATGGAGCAAAGAAAATCAGACGGCGTACTTCGTGCGCGTTTAGGCAGTGAAGATTTGTTCGGCTTTACGTTCTTAGATTCTGAAGTTAACGACGAGAAAGGCTATCGCGCCGTCGCCATCGAAAACACCTTACTTTATGTGATACCACACTCGGCACTTCAAACGTTGTTCAAAGCATTTCCAAGCTGTGCTGAACACTTTGCATCACAGGCTCAAGTTCGCTTGAAGTCGGCACTTGATGTGGTGTGGTCAAATAAAGAGAAGGGCTTGTTCATTCGTAAGGTTGAAGAGGTGGCAAGCGGGCAGGTGGCCATCGTCAAATCTGAGCAAACCATCCAATCGGTCGCGGTAGAAATGCTGCATCAACGCTCTCCTTGTGCGGTGATCTATGAAGGTGAAACCATTGTTGGCTTGATCACCGACCGTGATATGACCAAACGCGTGATTGCGCACGGTGTTAGCACTGAAAATTTAATCTCTGAGGTAATGACACATTCTCCACTCACAGTAAAACCGGACGATCTTGTGTTGCATGCTGCGTCTATCATGATGCAATTCAACATTCGTAACCTTCCTGTAGTGAAAGAGAACAAAGTCGTTGGCCTTCTGACGACGTCTCACTTAGTTCAAAACCACCGTGTTCAAGCGATCTTCTTAATCGAGAAAATCAAATATGCGGGCAGCGTGAAAACCATGTCTTCCTTCACTTCAGAGCGACAAGCTATTTTTGAAGCGCTGGTGGAAGGTAAGGTTGCACCGGAAACGGTCGGCAAGGTAATGACCATGATTATGGATGCCTACACACGCCGATTGATTCAGATAGCAATTGATAAGTTAGGCCCGCCGCCGTGTGATTTCTCTTGGATAGTGGCGGGTTCGCATGCTCGTAACGAAGTTCACATGCTGTCTGATCAAGACAGTGCGATCGTACTGGCTGACGATGCAACCGACAGCGACCGCATTTACTTTAAACACTTAGCCATGATGGTGACCAACGGCTTAGCGAGCTGTGACTACCCACTCTGTCCGGGTAAATTCATGGCTGCGACGCCAAAATGGTGTCAACCGCTCAGCGTATGGAAGCACTACTATAAAAAGTGGGTGGCAAACCCTGAGTACGAACGCTTACTCAACATCAGTGTATTCCTAGAGATTCGTACCATTTACGGCAACAGTGAGTTTGAAGGCATTCTCCGTGATGAACTGCATAACAATATTCGCAGCAACCGTGAGTTCTTAAGCACGTTAGTGAAAGATGCGGTGAACACCAACCCACCTTTGGGCATCTTCAATAGTTTGGTACTTGAGAAGTCGGGTGAGAACAAGAAAACACTCAACGTGAAGAAGTACGCTATTAACTTGATCATCGATTTAGCGCGTATTTACGGTTTGGCGGTTGAGTGTGACTTGTCGGCAACGGACGAACGTTTCGCTGCTGCTAATGAAAAAGGCATGTTGAGTGACGACGCATTCAAGAACATCCTTGGCGCGTATCAGTTCATTCTGTCTTTCCGTTTCGGACACCAATTAGAGGCCTTGAAGAACGGGGAGGTGCCAGACAACAATATCAACCCAGACAGCTTTGGTAGCTTTGAACGTAAGCACTTGAAAGACGCCTTTAGAATCATTGCCGACCTTCAAGAAGCGGCGAAAATTCGTTTCGGAGCGCGTTAATGAAAGCCTTGTTGAACTACTTTCACCCGCTTGAGCGAATTAAACGCAAGCGTAAGCAATATCTGGGTACAGTTAAGCTGCCAGAAGCGTTACATGATTTGGTAGAACAGCCTTGTCCTGAAATGACAGATCTAGCCAAAGACAGCGACTATATTGTATTGGATCTTGAAACCACAGGCTTAGACAGCGAACAAGATCTTATCTTGTCTATGGGATGGGTCGATGTGGTAAAGGGGCGAATCGATTTGGCTTCGGCCAAGCATATCTACTTGAACAATGATTCTCAGATCAACGCTGAAACCGCGGTGATTAACCACATCACACCACAGATGTTGGAAGAGGGAGCATCTATTCATGATGCTATGCTCACTTTCTTCGAAGCAGCAAAAGGTAAGATCATCGTCGCGCACGCGTGTGTGGTCGAAGAGAAGTTCATTAGCCAATATCTGCTGAGATGTTATGGCTTAAGGCAATTGCCTTTGCTTTGGTTGGATACACTGTGTATTGAGAAGAGCATGGAGAAAGCGATCAGCAACCATGAAGAGGTGGACTTAACTCTGGCGGGTACGCGTGAAAGGTATGGTCTGCCTGAGTACAACAGCCACAACGCGTTAGCAGATGCAGTCTCTACGGCTGAGTTACTATTGGCACAGCAAAAGCGAGTAGTGCCTAACGATGAAGTGACACTTTCATTTCTATATCGAATCAGCCACTAGGGCAGTAACTTCAATTACTTGACGCTTATTGGGTGAAGGGATTTCAAAGCAAAAAAAAGCCAGCGATTAAGCTGGCTTTTGTTTAGGTCTTAGAAAATTAGGACAGTAATTATCTTAGATTTTTCATGTAGCTATCGATTAGAAGCTGTAAGTTAGACCAACACGGCTACGTAGTTCGCGAGTCGCTTTAGTCGATGAAGTGCTCACATCACCAAACTCTACGTATGGTGCCCACTGACCCATTATGTGACGAATACTGGCGTTTAACTCGTAGTTGGTATCGTCGTTGTCGTAGATGTCATATCCATCCGCTTTGTAGTAGTTACCTTCTAGACCAAAGCGCCAGTTTTCCATTGAGTAGTTAACGTTTGCCGTTAGACGGTGACGACGTTGATTAGAAACGTTTTTATCAACCGTGATTGGAACACCGTCACTATCAACAATAACATCACCATTGTCATCGAATTGATACTCTGAGCTGCTAGTGTTCTGTCTCATATCGTAACGGTAACGAGCACTTAGGCTCAGGCCATCAACGCTATCCACTTTGTATGTTGCACGAACTTGAGGCTTATACGTAACGCCTGATTCACGGCCTTCAATTGGCATACCGTAAGTCATTGTCCAGTTATCGTTGAGAACATGGCGGTAATTTAGACCAAGTTCCCAACCATTGTTCTTCAAATCTTCCATGAATTTACCGTCTTCTCCCTTGAATTTCGCTTCGATATCTACAAGGAAGTTGCCAATGCTATCGCCAAGTTTTACACGAGTAGCGTGTTGATCTGTATGACTCTTGTATTCGTGTCTCATATCGAAAGACGCAGCAGATACAGAGCCAGCAGCGAGTACAGATGCCACAGCAATCACGATTTTAGTTTTATTCATGGTATTAGTTCCATATTTATAGGTTTAGTAATGGCTTAAGTCTCAAGCCAAATAGAGTAGTTCTAGCTTTCATTGCATCCAGTGGTTGAGGTTATTAAGTTTTTCTCAATTCTAGATTTGCATTTAAATAATACAAATATGGTAGCGGTCTGAGGCGTGATGATCTGTGAATTAGATCGTGTTGTAGTGACAAAATCACTATTTACAAAGGGTTACAAAGTTGATCTAATCCAGTAAGTTGATGATTTTTATTGATTTATTTAGCTGTTGATAATGATTTTGAAGAGTTTTGTTCGTCAATAAATGTGCGCTACAGCAAAGAATTGAACCTTTAGATACTATTTTTATTTGTAATACATTATTATTTACTAACTTTCTGTAGCAACACATAACTTTGCTGTGTTGATTGTATGAACAGACGGTGTGAAGCCGAATAAGTAAGAGTGGTCTTGAAGCGAAATGGATTAAATCCAACCGCTTTAAAAGCATGAGGCATTTACTTGAGGTGATTTAAAGCTCAATCAGAGAAGGTTTGAAATGTAGTAGGCAAGGCAGTGACATAGCCTGCTATATGAGTATGAACTTTATAGGAATGAACAGGGTTCGAATAGTTACCCTTTGTTCTCATCAGCGACAAAGAAGAAATCGTTGAAGTGCTTGCGAAAGCATTTTGATTATTGCTCCCAACTATTCTAATTATAACTTCTGCTTTCGTTTAGAAAGGTAGGAGATGGTAGTCGAAGATCTGCCCTTGCGCTCATGTTGATACAGGCAACATGAGCGTTTTTTTATCTGAAATTTGAGTAGAGAGTCGTTTGAGGCTCAATAAGCGTGTAAACCGCGGCTTAAGAGTTAGGCTTTTAAGTTGATGACAGCACGTTCAAGTGAGTCTGTTTCCTCTACCACTGAAGTTGCAGAAGCTGCGTTTTTTGAAGCACTTTTCACATTGGTCATTGTCAGCTGTTTGATGGAATCTACGTTTTCGATGATCTCTGATGTGACCTCACTTTGCTCCTTCATGGCATTGGATACCTCTAAACTGTTATTTAGAATGGTTTCCATATCTGCGATAACGGAAGTAATTCTTGAATGCGCATTTTCACAAGAGTCGACGCTACTGTTGCCTTTCTCACAACAACTTTTAATCGTGTTTACGACTGTTTGAGTCTGATCTTGAACGCCTTTGATAATCCTTGAGATCTCTTCGGTCGAAAGTTGTGTTCGACCAGCCAACGTCCTGACTTCATCTGCCACCACTGCAAAACCACGGCCTTGTTCTCCTGCACGAGCAGCTTCGATTGCTGCATTTAGGGCGAGTAGGTTGGTTTGTTCAGCGATGTCTTTGATCACCTCTAACACGGTATTGATCTTCTCTGAGTGGACAGAAAGGCGATTCACTTCTTCACTAGCACTGACGAGGTCAGTCGAAAGGGTATTGATGGTGTTCCGCGTAAATGCGACATCATTCAAGCCATCATTCGCAGTGCTAAAGCTGGTTTGCGCATTGCTGGAAGCATTTTCGCTATTGGTCGCAACACTTTGGATGTTGCTGCCCATTTGGTTTATCGCAGTCGCAATGTTTTCGGTTTGTTGTTGCTGTTTGTTTAGCGCGCTTTCAACGTCCATACCGTCTTGCTGCAGTTGACTAGAGACGTGGCCGAGCTCATGTATCGAACCTTGTACTTGGCTTACCAGCTGGCGCACATCAATCAGTACTGCATTAAATGACCGAGCAATATCTGCAATTTCGTCAGAGCTGTTGTCTTCTGCTTTCACCGTGAAGTCGCGTTGTTCGGCGACCACACGCATGGTTGAGTTCAGTGATTGAATCTTTTGAGAGATGCGTGAAGAAATCCCGAGTGAGAGTGCGATCAAAACTGTAGTGACAATCGTCACTGAGCTGATGATAAAAGTGGTGATTGTTTCTTGGGTCGAATCGACGCCTTTTTCTAGCCGACTTTCTACGGCGGTGAAGATAGAGATGATATCTTCAAACAGCATTTTCATTTCAGATTTGAGTTCGGCGACCTTGGCTGGGTTGTGGTCGATGGCATCTACCATTAACGAGAAGTCTTTGTCGTATTGCTTTACTTCGAGTGTCAGCTTTTCTAACTCAGGGACTGCGATATCAGACTCTTTAAGCAAGACAGAAAACCTGCCCATTAATTGTTGAAAGTGAGAGTATTCTTGAGCAAATACTGGCTTGAGCGTTTTATCATGGCTTATTAGAAACTCTAATTCTGTTCGATTGAGTTGAAGCATCGAGACTTCGAGTGACTTTACCTTGATTAATGTCTTCTCAAGCTTGATTAGCTTAAGGTTCGCTATTTCTGTGAATGAAACTACGATCAGTAAAGACAGGATGGATAAAAAAACAAGGCTAATTAGGGAAGTTTTAATTTTCATAGGCGGGCACCAAAGCAAAACAATATGACTCAACAACGTATTTAGAATCGTGTTTCTCTTATTTGCGTGTTAGATAGCTTACGAAAACGATGAATGAGATCTGACTCGCACGGAAACGTTTGCTCACGGTATTTTATGAAATTGTTATGTGCAAGTTAAATATTTATTATTTTCAATACTTATTGATGATTGTTTTGTCATTATCTGGTGTTTGCGAACCCACTATTACTTGAAAAGTGGAAAACTATACGTTTGCCGAATAGCTGAAAAGTTAGGCTGTTAAGAGTAGGTAACCTATCCCTATGTAATCTGGTGGGGACGAGCGCTGCATACCGTGTGGTTATTTAAGGAAGAGTGACGACAGTTAAGCTGAAGAAGAGTGTTCCCGCATTGAACGAAGAACACTCGTCGTTAAATTTAACTTTGAGTTGGCATCCAAACCTGCTTAGAGGTAATTTTGTGATCTTTAAAAGTCATTTCTTCAACTTTGTCACCATTAACATTCCAGCGTGTCAATTTGCCGTTGGCTATTTTACCTCCACTAAATTTGGTTTCTGTCGCTTTATTGCCATTAGTGTAGTAATCAGTCACCAAGCCATCTTTTAATCCGTCTCTGTACTTTGCAGTTAGGCTCTTTTCGCCATTTGGATACCATCGAGTAGCAACCCCTGATAACTCATTATCTTTGTAGTTGAGCTCTGCTTTTTTCTGCCCGTTCGGGTACCAAGTCTCGGCTTTACCTTGTAATTCACCTTTAACGTAATTGACCTTGGAAGCGACTTGCCCATTTGGGTACCAGTTCGTTTCTAAGCCAAGTTCCAGGCCATCAGCAAATTGAGCTTGGGTTGCAATTTGGCCGTTATCGAATTTTTCTTCAAATTGACCAGTGAAGGGTTTTGAGTGGTTTACTTGATATGCCACGCCTTTGCGCATCTGTAAATAGTCGACAGCATCTTCTCGTGGAGCCGCGGCATAACTCATAGAAGACACCGTACTAAGAGCAATCAATATTGGGATGTATTTCTTCATAATGACACCTTTTTATTGGACGAGGGAAAGTGTAACCGGTGTGTTAACAGCATTTCACTTCTATGAATTACTGTCAGTATCTATTAGTGGTTTTCAAGTTTTCATTATTAGCGGTCTAATGAAGGGAACTTTTCAAAGCGAAATTTGACTATAAACTCGCAATATTTGTAATACAAATGAGTCGTGATTATTCATTTTTATAAGCTATATCTAGTGCTGTTTCCGTTGTTCGAATATGAAAATTTGCCGTAACGATTAACCGTCTTTAACGATTGTTATTAATTTCTTAGTGACTTTGTTCTTGTTTTTCGGGGGTTAGATGGGTTTTGGCGCTGTGGGCTGCACTAAGTTGATGAAAGGCGCTCCCAGACGGTGCAAATTTGAACTCGATCACTTGTATGATTAATTGAGAGGCGGACTGTAAGATCACTGTCACGCATTTAAATTATTGTAGTACAAATGTACTTGCCATCTATCTATAGTGACCCTAACAAAAAACATAAACAAAAAGGTCTTAAAGATGGAACTCAATACCCTGATAGTTGGCATCTATTTCCTATTCTTAATTGCGATAGGGTGGATGTTTAGAACGTTTACAAGTACGACAAGTGATTACTTCCGTGGGGGAGGTAACATGCTGTGGTGGATGGTAGGTGCAACGGCATTTATGACCCAGTTCAGTGCGTGGACATTTACCGGCGCCGCAGGTAAAGCTTTTACCGATGGTTTTGCGGTAGCGATTATTTTTATTGCTAACGCGTTCGGTTACCTAATGAACTACCTTTACTTCGCTCCGAAGTTCCGCCAACTGCGCGTTGTGACGGTAATTGAAGCGATTCGTATGCGTTTTGGTAAAGTGAATGAGCAAGTCTTCACTTGGTCTGGTATGCCAAACAGCGTTATCTCTGCAGGTATCTGGTTGAATGGTCTAGCGATCATCGCATCGGGTATCTTCGGCTTTGATATGACAACAACGATTATCCTAACGGGCCTGGTTGTACTGATCATGTCAGTGACGGGCGGCTCTTGGGCGGTAATCGCATCTGACTTTATGCAGATGGTTATCATCATGGCGGTGACGGTGACATGTGCAGTCGTGGCTATTTACCACGGTGGCGGTGTTACACAGATCGTTAGCGACTTCCCAACGGATTCGTTCATCACGGGTGACAACCTTAACTACATGAGCATCTTCAGCATCTGGGCGGTGTTCATCTTCTTAAAGCAGTTCAGCATTACCAACAACATGCTTAACTCTTACCGCTACCTTGCTGCGAAAGATTCAAACAACGCACGTAAAGCCGCTCTGCTTGCTTGTGTACTAATGACGCTTGGTCCAATCATCTGGTTCATGCCTTCGTGGTTCATGGCTGGCCAAGGGGTTGATTTAGCAGCCGCTTACCCTGAAGCTGGCAGCAAAGCCGCTGACTTCGCTTACCTTTACTTCGTTCAAGAATACATGCCGGCAGGTATGGTTGGCCTTCTGATTGCCGCTATGTTCGCAGCAACTATGTCTTCAATGGACTCTGGTCTAAACCGTAACTCAGGTATCTTCGTTAAGAACTTCTACGAGCCGATTCTTCGCCCTAAAGCGAACGAAAAAGAGCTAATGGTTGTTTCTAAACTAACGTCTACTTTCTTCGGCATCGCGATCATCTTGGTTGCTCTGTTCATCAACTCTCTTAAAGGTCTGAGCCTTTTCGACACCATGATGTATGTGGGCGCATTGATCGGCTTCCCAATGACGATTCCAGCATTCTGTGGCTTCTTCATCCGTAAAACACCGGATTGGGCAGGTTGGGGCACGCTAGTTGTAGGTGGTGTGGTTTCTTACTTCGTTGGTTTCGTTATCACTGCTGACATGATCCAAAACTGGTTCGGTCTAAACGAGCTAACTGGCCGTGAGTGGGCTGACCTGAAAGTAGCTATCGGCCTTATCGGTCACATCGTATTTACTGCTGGCTTCTTCGTTCTATCAACACTGTTCTACAAGCCTCTTGCCGAGCATCGTGAGAAAGACGTAAACAAGTTCTTCAACAATCTAGCGACACCATTGGTTGCTGAAAGTAACGAGCAGAAGAAACTGGATAACAAGCAACGTCGTATGTTGGGTTCACTTATCGCAGTTGCGGGTGTGGGCGTAATGACAATGTTCGTACTGCCTAACCCAATGTGGGGACGCATGGTGTTCGTTCTTTGTGGCTTGATTGTATTCTCTGTTGGTTTGCTGCTTGTTAAAGCGGTAGATGACAAGGTAGAGAAGCAAGACGAAGTAACACCAGCTGAAAGCTAAGTCCTTATTCTTCAAGAAATACGGCTTTCAACAAGACGATAAGTCTTAAGAAATTATAAGTTCAAACAAAGAAAACTTTAATAAAACGGTCACCAGTTTGGGTGGCCGTTATTTTGGTAATCCAGTATTTAACGTGAGATGTAAGATGAAGAAAAAATTAATTTCGGTAAGCATTATTAGCGCGTTTACGTTGGCTTTTGCGACAGGCTGTACCATCCAAGAAAAAACAGCACCCGTGATCAGCGTGGCTGAGCAAGCAGTGCCTTCGATCAGCGAAATCGACCGTAGTTACTTATTAATCAGTGACCGCTTAACTGAGGTTGATGGCAATACACTAGACGTTGCTTTAGAAGAACAAGTGGCTGCACTTAAGGCGCAATTTGAGAACCTAAAAGATGGCGACGAAGTGGTTATCCCTAATGGTAAATACGCAAATTTAGGCCAGGTGACGATCACTGCAAATGACGTCACAATCCGAGCTGAACAAGCAGGCTCCGCATGGCTGACAGGTCTAATTCAGTTTGAACTGAAAGGTGATGACATCACGCTTGATGGTCTCGTATTTACAGAGGGTGGTCCAAACGAACGTTTTGGCGCAGTACGTATGATGGGTAATGGCAACACGTTGCAAAACTCAACATTCTACTACTTCAACCATGATTACACGTACGAGCCAGATGAGCGTCGCTCTGAGTATCCAAAGTACCTTTGGGTTTCTCTGTGGGGTAAAGATGGCAAGGTGATTAACAATCGTTTCGAAGGTAAGCAAAAGCGCGGCACCTTGATCGGTGTTCAAAAGGATGACACGTCAGACAACCACCTGATTGCTAACAACATCTTTATGGATCAAAAGCCAAACCAGTTTAATGAATTCGATATCAAAGAAGCGATTCGCTACAACGGCAACAGCTGGGAAGCGATCCGTATCGGTGACTCTAAGTCTTCGCAGTGGGATTCAAGCTCCAAGTTCGTGAACAACCTGATGATCGATATGGACGGTGAGCGTGAGCTTATCTCTATTAAGTCGGGCGACAATACGATTTCAGGCAACACGATCTTCCAAAGTGCGGCACTGATTTCACTGCGTCACGGCAAAGGCAACACGGTTGAGAACAACATGATCTTGGGTAACGAGAAACGCCTAACGGGTGGTATTCGTATCTATGATGAAGACCATGTGATCCGCAACAACTACATTGCTAATACTCGTGGCCGTGATGGTGTGATTGAAGGTAACGCTGACTTACGTGGTGGTATCGTGATCAACACGGGCATCATTGATGTGGCGAACGGTGAACAGCTTGACCAATCAGTGAAAGGTAAAGAGCTTAATAAGCAATGGACTCCGAAAAACATCACCATCGAAAACAACTCTCTAGTCGATACGGAGTGGGGCATTGTTTATGGTAATCAAAGCCATCGCGTAAGCCTGTTTAATAACGCAGAAGTAGAAGGCATTTATGCCGGTGTTGATATTGCGTTCAAACACAACGTGGTTGATAACTCACAAACACCTGAATTTGTGAGTGTTCGAGCGACTCATGACTTCCCATTAGTCGGCGCAACTTACACAGATGAAACTTACGTTGGTCAAGTCACAGACTCTGAACTGATTGAAAGCTACTCGGTTGAGCTACCAAAAGTAACGGTCGAGAATGGCCTGAATGCTTACCAAGGTGAGGGCGCAGATGTGTCTAAACTCTCAGTTGTGACCGCTGAAACAGCAGGTCCAGATTATGTACTTGAGAACACAACTAAGTAACTTATATATTAACGCTAAATACTTAATGGTATGAGCTATCGAATCGGCCCACGGTAGCTCGTCCAATCAAAACGAAAAAAGTCTCAACGACTAATACTTGTTGAGGCTTTATCGATCTTGAGCCATCACTATGATTTGTATTTATGCAGAAGATCCCAAGGGATGTGGCATAAATGATGGTCTTCTGGGGAGTGGCTTAAATGATGCTGGTGGATGTCGTCGCTGGCGATATAGTTAGTCAATGGCAACACTTCAACAGCGATGCGCTCGGCGTCTTCACGTGATGCGATATAGCGCTGCGCTTCAGCTAAGTGTTTGGCTTCGGTGCTGTAAACGCCAGTGCGATACTTTTCTCCTACATCAACCCCCTGTTTATTGATGCTGTAAGGGTCAATGATCTCAAAGAGGTGGCCCATTAGCGCCGTTACTGAGGTGAGGTGTGGGTCAAATTCAATTTGTACACACTCTGCGTAGCCATCATATTCGCTTGGTTTGCTTTGGTTATCCTTTATTTGAGAACGTCCATTAGCACGACCTGCTTCTGTGCTTATCACGCCAGGCACATACTTAATGAACTCTTGTACGCCCCACAAGCAACCACCCGCTAAATAAATTTGTTCCATACTTCTTTTTAAGCTCTCTGAGTTTTTGTTTGATGGTTTTGACCTGCAGCTTAAACCCTAGCTGTAGATTGGAGCCTATATCAATACGCGTTAGAAGCGCATGTACTAAAATAAGCTCATAAAAACAAACGCCTAAGCATTGTAAATTGTCGCAGATGAACAAATGTAAGTTGAATGCGATATCGAGATTATATAGGCCATCGCAACTTGTCACCAACCCGAAACTCAACATTAAGTGAGAGTTAACCTAATCATGTTTGAACAAGTCAAAGACTTCATTAACCCGAGTAAGAATCCTGACCTGACTCAGGCACACGAATATCAACGAAAACATTTGCCAACCTTGTGGCTGCTCGGCAAAACGGGTGCAGGTAAATCATCGTTTATTCAAGCTGTCACAGGTGATTCCTCGGTGGAAGTCGGCAATGGATTTGCACCGTGTACCATGACAGCCATGTCGTATGCGTTTCCTCAAGACAAACCTGTGATGCGCTTTCTTGATACTCGTGGTTTGGGTGAAGCGGATTATGATGCGAAAGAAGATCTGGAAGAGATTGGTCAGGCAGGTAATGCGCTCGTTGTGGTGATGAAAGCCGACGAACCTGAACAATCCGCCGTGCTTACTGCTCTAAAACAGATTAAGAAACAGAAGAAGATTAAACACTTGTTGCTTGTTCATACGGCTGTGTTGTCTTCCAGTGAAATAGATCGAGCAAGGCAAATTCAGTTCAACACCAACCAAGTAGAAAAGGTGTGGGGTAAAGGGTTTGAATCGGTAGCGGTCGATTTTGAAACCGATAATGGTGATGTCTATAACCTCGAATTCTTGTTAGATCGCTTGACCAGCATACTTCCTGTTATAGGCATGATGGTGCAAGACAAAGAACACGCTACGCAAGAAGAAGCCAACTTTGACCAAGTCGAAAATGAAGTGCTTTGGTATTCAGGAAGTGCAGCGGCTAGCGACCTGGTTCCAGGCGTGGGCTTGGTGTCTGTGCCTGCGATTCAAGCGAAAATGCTTCATAGTTTGGCTAACCAATGTGGGGTGGAGTGGAATAAGAGAGTCTTTAGTGAACTTATTGGTACTCTAGGCAGCAGCTTTGCGGTGCAATATGGAGTGAAGCTTGGCACTCGACAATTGGTTAAGTTAATACCTGTTTATGGGCAAACGGTTGGTGCCGTGGCCGCTGCGGCAATGAGTTTTGGTACCACTTATGGTCTTGGGCGAGCGGCATGCTATTACTTCTATCACAAGAACAGAGGCGAAGAAGTTTCTGAACAAGAGATGCAAAAAATCTATAAAGAATCCCTGAAAAAAGGTAAGGCAGCGTCGGGTTATGAAGAAAATTAAGAACTTATTTCGATTGCTCGCTGTGTTGTCGAGCGGGCGGTGGGGCATCGCTCTGATTTCGGCGATCTTTCCGAGCATCATCATGATGGGCTTTGGTCTGTTCTTGGCAATCAAGTATGGCTATCTACTGGAACTGTCGATAGCCATTGCTGTGAGTACCTTGCTGTTCACGATTCCGTTATACATCTCTAGCCGCTCTTCACGGAATTCAACTAACAGTGATGCGGAATCAAATATAACAGATGAAACCCAAACTGAGTCATTAAGCCACAACATCGACGATGCGTTGGTCAAGGCGTCAAATGAATGGTCTCAAGCTGAACTGTCGATCTGGAACGACTCGAAACATTACGTTCGTCAACAATTAGTCGATGATATTGAGTGGGGTAATCTTGACCAAACTGGTTTGCAGGTACTGGAGTTCGTCGCCAAAAAGTTTGGTAAGAAGTCGCTCGATTTTTCAATTCCAGAAGGGCTCAAGCTGTTTGAAGAGGTAAGTCGTCGTTACAAAGTGGTGGTAAATGAGCACATACCGGGCATTGAGTACCTTAAGGTTTCTTACATCAAAGCGGGCTACGAAGCCTATGATAAATATGGTGAGTTGGGGCAGAAGATCTTCAAAGCGGCGATTTGGGGGAATCACCTTAAAAATCTGTATTTGAATCCATTGAAGGTTATTTCTGACTTGGGTCGTGAGCAAGCGACAGCCTCAATGACAAAAGGCGTTGTGGATGACATGCAATATGCAGCGAAACAAGCCTTGCTTGATGAAGTGGCAGCGGTTGCCATCGATTTATACAGTGGGCGTTTCAGCATTGAAGACGAAGCGTTAAAAGCGTCTGGTGTTTCAGAAGTCGACGAGAAACGTTTTGCTCATGAATTAGAGCCTGTGAGAATTGTGCTGGTGGGGCAAACAAGTTCGGGTAAATCATCGATTATCAATGCTCTCAAAGAGGAAATGGTTGCAGAGGTGGATGTTCTCCCATCAACGGACAGCTCTACGGTTTACAACGCATTTGTTGATGACAATGATGTGAGAGTGGTTGACCTTCAAGGGCTTGATGGAAATGCCAAAACTGAAGCTGTGATGCTTAAAGAGATGACTCAAGCTGATGTGGTGTTATGGGTACTTAAAGCGAACCAGTCTGCTCGTGAACTGGACAAGCAGCTTAAAGATAAGTTTGATGCGTTTTATGATGATCCTAAGAACATTTCGCGCAAGCAGCCAATTGTGATCACGGTGGTTAACCAAGTCGATCGGTTAAAGCCTGCGGAAGAGTGGCAGCCACCTTACGATTTGGATAATCCAACCTCGGCAAAAGCTAAGATCATTGCTCAGGCCCTTGAATACAATCAAACACTCCTGAAGCCTGATATTGCTTTACCACTAGCGATTGCACCTGAAAAGGTACAGTTTGGTTTAGAGGCTTTGAAACAGACGCTAATAGAGCATATTGCAGATGCCAATAACGTGCAGAGAAATCGTCAGCGCCTCGAAGCTATCAACAGAGGAACTTCGGTAAAAGGCCAGCTTAATAAAGCCATGAAAGCGGGTAAGAAGGTGGCTCCGAGTGCATTGAAAGCCGCGACGCCTAAGCTGGCTGAGTTGGCGATAAAACAAGTCACCAAGAAAAAATAGCCAACAATACCAAAGCGATATTCGTTAAGCCGTAATATCGCTTTGATAAATAGTGTCTTTTATATTTCTGAACTTTTAATCCTTGAACTTATTATTATCTTTAAATTAACGAACTAGTGTAATAGTGCATTAAGTCATTCTTATGATAGTGTGATATAAGACAATAAAGAACAGCGCTGTGATTGTAAGTATTGATCACATTTATGATTTAATCGTCTTTATTTATAAAATAATTGCACTATATTTAAATTTCGGATCACTTTGATTTCAACGTAGGGATATATTGTGAACATGTATCTGAAATGGCAATCAACAACATGGCTAACCCTGTTAGCTTGGTATACTTTAGATCATCAGCTCTCTTTCCACCTTTCTTCAGAGTAGTACTCTCTGGGCGTCACTCGCCAGCGGAGCCTTTGAGCTTTGCCAATCCGATTAGTTTTGTCTTTGACTAATGCGCTAAGCAATGCGGTCACTAATACATTAGCTGTTAGTTTCATGCAGTCGTTATTTATCTCTTGGTCATTATTAATTGGATCCTAATCAATACATTATTGATTTAATAATTTATTTCTAGCTATTAAATTTTATCGTAATTATCACGAGTGCGATAGTTCGTAAAAATAAAATTAATAGTGATGACTCGTGACATCTAAAAATAATTAATTTGGCTTCTTCTCCCTAAGCTGAATTTGTTGAAAGGTATTATTATGGAAAATTTCAAACATCTACCAGAACCGTTTCGTATTCGTGTTGTAGAGCCAGTAAAAAGAACCACCTATGCTTACCGTGAGCAAGCCATTGTCGAAGCGGGAATGAACCCATTTCTACTCGACAGTGATGATGTGTTCATCGATTTGCTGACAGACAGCGGTACCGGCTCAATCACACAACGTATGCAAGCAGCGATGTTGATGGGTGATGAAGCCTACAGTGGCAGTCGCAGTTACTACGCACTGTCGAACGCAGTGAAAGATATCTTCGGTTATGAGCTGACTATTCCTACTCACCAAGGTCGCGGCGCTGAGCAGATTTACATTCCTGTTCTGATTAAGAAGCGTGAAATTGAAAAGGGGCTCGATCGCAGCAAAATGGTCGCTTTGTCGAACTACTTCTTCGATACCACACAAGGCCACACTCAAGTGAACTGCTGCGTGGCGAAAAACGTCTATACCAAAGAAGCGTTTGATACCTCAGTGAATGCAGATTTTAAAGGCAACTTCGATGTCGTGAAATTGGAAGAGGCGATTTTAGAAGCGGGTGCTGCCAATGTTCCTTACATCGTGAGTACCATTACCTGTAACTCGGCTGGCGGACAACCTGTCTCTATCGCCAACCTCAAAGCCGTGTATGAAATCGCTCAGAAGTACGATATCCCAGTGATCATGGACTCTGCACGCTACGCTGAAAATGCTTATTTTATTCAGCAGCGTGAAGCCGGTTATCAAGATTGGACGATCGAGCAAATCACTCGCGAGTCCTATAAATATGCAGATGGTTTGGCGATGTCGGCCAAGAAAGACGCGATGGTACAAATGGGCGGCTTGTTGTGCTTTAAAGACGACTCTTTCATGGATGTGTACACAGAATGTCGAACCCTGTGCGTCGTGCAAGAGGGTTTCCCAACCTATGGTGGCTTAGAGGGCGGTGCAATGGAGCGCCTTGCGGTTGGGCTATACGACGGCATGCGTCAAGATTGGCTGGAGTATCGCATTGGTCAGGTGCAATACCTGGTTGATGGCTTAGAAGCGATTGGCATCGTGTGCCAACAAGCGGGCGGTCACGCTGCGTTTGTTGATGCGGGTAAGTTACTTCCACATATTCCAGCGGGTCAGTTCCCGGCTCATGCTTTAGCCTGTGAGCTGTATAAAGTTGCGGGAATCCGAGCGGTTGAGATTGGCTCGTTACTACAAGGTCGTGACCCGGTAACGGGAGAGCAGCATCCATGTCCTGCAGAGTTATTGCGCTTAACCATTCCGCGCGCGACTTACACACAAACCCACATGGACTTCATTATTGAAGCGTTCGAAAAAGTGGCAGAGAATGCAAGCAAAGTGAAAGGGCTCGATTTTGTTTACGAACCACCTGTACTAAGGCATTTCACTGCGCGTTTGAAAGAGGTGGAAACCTATGAGAGCCAACCTGAAAAAAAGAGTGAACCAACGCTCGAAGAAGCATTTTAAAATAAAAACATAAGCGAATAGTCACTAGAAATATAATCAAAGGCTCCCTCGGGAGCCTTTTGTTTTTCGAGTAAGACCAAGGGCGCAAGGTATCATCGGCTGGTGTCGAATAGGCTTGTTTAATCTAGGCTGGGCTTAGTTGTTTTTCAGGGTTGCTTTCAGTATGCGTAATAACCACTGATTTAACGGTGCATCTTTTTGCGAACGGCGGCAGCTCATCACATAGCTCACGTCAATGGCCAGTATTTCAGGTAGATCTATACTGCGGCAGCCCTCTGGCACGCTACCACTAAGTGTGATGCCATAATAGTCAGACTTGAGGACCACATCGTGAATCATCGCAGGGTGGTCGACTTCTACTTTTGGAGTGACGTCGAACCCTATGTTTCGAAGGCGCTCAAGGATAGGGTATTTGTTGTCATTCCACCCCGGGGTTTTAAATAGAACCGTTGGAAAATTTGCCAGTGACGCGAACTCTTTCGCTGGGTGAGCATCCCTTACAAAGAACACCACTTTTTCTTTTCCGAACTCCATTTGAGAAATCGACTGTGGCATAGTTTCATCAAAGTAGTGAACCGCTATCGATTCTTCGCCGTCAATCAATCGGTTCTTAACATTGCTTCCCCATCGAACAAATGAATAGTTTGCGTGCGGCGCTTGTTTACTCAAAGCAAAGTAGAGTTTCGAGCCAAAGCGCTCCCAAAATAGCGTATTCGCGTAGATCTTTATGTCGCCTTGATAGGACTCTGGGGAAAACTCTTGGTGTTTTATGGACTCGATGCTACTGAGTATTTGTTCAAAATTACCGATATTACTTTCAACAAATGTTGTGGGTTCAAACCCTTGCTTAGATTGAATGAACAAAGGATCACCGAGTTGGGCTTTGAGCTTGGCTAGGTTTTTACTGATCGCCCCCGGCGTTTTACCTAATGACTCCGCCACTAAGCTAACATTACGCAGTTCATACATTCGCTTTATAACAAGGATATTTTGAATATCTAGATTGAGGTCCACAGGCTCTCCAAATTGGTCCTTAATAGGCAGAAATTATGTGACCTTAATATCATAGTGGTAATGTCCGATTTTTAAGACAGGACAACGTCAGAAGATCGCTAATCCCTTGATTTTCCATTTGGTAAATCTCGCTTTTCCTCGTGTCGTTATCTCTCTGTCGTTAAAGTTACCTCAACAAAGCAACACAGATATTAGACGAACAGATAATTAGAAATACAACGAGGTGATGTATGAATAAGTTACTTGCGCTTGGCTTGATGGCACTTTCAATGAACACCGCTTTTGCTGCTAGCGACGCACATACCGGTACTATCGATATGACAAGAAGTGAAGTCAGCCAAGTTAAGGCTGAGCGTGTAGAATCAGACTTAACACTCGAAGGAAGAAATGAGGCAGCTTTGGGTGGAATCAAATTTCAAAAGCATGTTGAGCAAAACCAACCGATCCAACTTACAGGTCGTCGTGATTAACGCTTAAAGTGTGCTTACCACTTTAAACGTTCTGCCATTGTCATGAGAAATGCTGTGCCTTAGGGTGCAGCATTTTTCGTTATGGGACTCACTCTCTTGTGACTGTGATGCTCATCAAGCCTTGGCATGGTGTGTAACGTGTGGCATTTTGGTCACAATTAAAGGTTTTGCTGCATTAGATAAGCTTGGAAAGGAAGAGCTGATGATACGTCATATTTTACTGATAAAATTCAAAGAACATGCGGAGCTTTCAGAGATTGAAAAGCTAAAGGTGCTGTTTGAGGCAATGCCAAGCAAGATTGAAGGCGTAACTTCCGTAGAGTGGGGGCTAAATGATAGTCCAGAAAACAAGAACCAAGGTTATAGTCATTCGGTCTTAATGACGTTTGAAGATGAAGCTGGGCGACAAAACTATCTACCACATCCAGAACACGATGCCCTGAAAGAGGTATTTCGTCCGTTGTTGGATGACATTATCGTGTTTGATTATTCTCTTTAGCCCTACTAATTTCTCAGTTACAAGATGTAAAGCGTATAGGCATAGGCATAGGCATAGGCCCATACGCTTTGGTCAGAGCGAAAAATTACATGTTACTCTGTCGGCAATATGGTGACAGGAGTGAAAGAGGCTACGGCATTACCACCTGCACCAGGACGGTCAACATAAGGGGTGTTTTGCATTAAGGTGTAGTAGACGTCCACAAAATCATCGTCATTAACCAACACATTGTTTGGGATCAGCTCAATGATTTTACTGGTGATCTGAGGGATGATGGCATAACCCTGTACTTCTGGATCTGGAATCATTTTCAAAATCTCTTCAGCGGCTTGCACCAGCAGCTTCGCTAGGTCTTTATAGTTGGTGCCGTCATCATGTTCCATCAAGATCATGTCTGCAGCCCCCCAGCGGTAACGAGGCCAGAAGATGATGCTTTGGCTCGGATAGTAAGTCTGTTTGTCGTAGTCTAAGTAAGGCATCTCAATTAAGTCGATTTGCGGAGCTATACGACTTGAATCTACTCCAGTGACGATAGCGTAGATTTCCGCTTTGCCTGAGATCCACGGTTCTCTATCGATGGCTAAGCGAATCTTGGTTAACTGAGTGGTATTCAACTCTTCAGGCTCCGATTCAGCTAAAGAGCGCGCATCACTGTTAAATAGCGTCTGCTTTTGAGGTTCTTCGTGCTTGCTGCTAGCACTGTTGCTGCCTGAGTTAAGTTGTGTGTCTGTACCTTGTTTTTGCATTTCAGCTTGCATGGTCATCAACCCAGCCTTGAGCTCTTCGGCACCATTGCTGTCGATCACAAATACCGGGACATCGGGCATTTGGTACACGTCTAATTCATGAACTTGCCCATACACATCGTAAGCTTCGATGTATTGCCAATTTGAATCATCGCCCGATGGTTCGTAAGCAAACAGTGGGCTTTCTCCATTTTTCCAGGCTTCAACCATGGCTTCATCAGCCATCCTAATTTCTAAGACAGAATCACTGAAGTCGTCGATCCCTTTCATCTTACGATAGCTAAGATCGGCTTTGTGCATCTTGCTTGAAAAGGCAGAGTAGGGTTGGGCCGAGTTCAGTGTGTCTAATGGCGTCGATAAACTTTTTTCGCTGATTTGCTTTTTTAGAGAAGACTCAATGTCAATGTAGCGAGCACTTATTTGTAACGCTAGTGATTGCTTTTGTGCAGCGACATTCTTTGCAACAGCAATAGAGTCAGTAAGAGAGTGTGGTGTATCGATATTGTTTGCATAAGACTGAAAGCCAACTACTGTCGTCGCAAGTACCATACTGATTGTAAAAGATGGTCTCATAAATAATCCTTATTTTAATTTTTATCATTAATAGAGCAATTGCCCTACAGGATTAACCTATCAATAAGGTGAATGTGTTTAAAACTTAGTTAGTGATTTCTGTATCGGTATTTAGCACAAGATCTCAGTTCTATTGATTGTTGTGAAATTTATATAATGCAAACTTGATATTTGAATTTTTATAAACCAATCAATAGTTAAATGACAATATTATTATCTATTTATATGTTTTGTGTAATGAAGGTATGTTTTCAGTACTGATTTTGAATTGGCTCCTAAACGACCGAATTAGGAACAGATGTGGGTAGGTAGGAATAATATTAAGAGGTTACACGTCAATAAGAGTTATAGGATTTCACTATATCTACTATAGTTTCGGCCGTATTTCGGAAGAGATAGTTTTCGGTATAATTCGACTCCCTTAATTAATAGCGCAACGAAATGATCTGCGCACTACGTTATTTTTGAGACCAATCCACTCCTCATAGAACAACGTTATGGCGGTTTCCTCTCGTTAAATTGCTTCGCGTTAAACACTTCCTACATTGCACAAGTATTACTGAGGTTTTTGGCTTTATCGCATTAGAAATGGCGCTATAGGAATACTGCATATGACAAACTTTAACCGCGCTTCACGCTTATCAAAGGCATTGATTTTTATCTTTATTCTTTCTAAGTCCGCTTTCGGTCTAGAAGTGCCAGATAACGCACTTGAATCCTATGTTGGTGATTTCTCGGCTTTGAAAGAGAAAGGTGTAGTGCGTGTTTTAGTCTCAGGTGATATTGGTTTCTATCATATTGAAAATGGTAAGCCAAAAGGGATTTTAGCGGAGCAAATCTATTACTTTGATCAGGCACTTAAACTTAGTGATCCACTGTTGCGCGTCAAGGTGATTCCGGTAGAGCGAAGTGAATTGCTTGAAGCGTTAAACCAAGGGCGAGGGGATATTGCGGTAGCTAACCTTACGGTAACCGAAGAGCGTCAAAGGTTGGTGGATTTCAGCATGCCTATTCGCCGCGATATCGATGAGGTGTTAGTAACAAGCCTATCTAAGCCTTCAATCAGCAATGTCACACAACTACAGGGTAAAGAAGTGTGGCTTAAGCAGAATTCTAGCTACATCAGTAGCGTTCAAAAATTGAATCAGCAGTTTGAGAGAGAAGGAATGGAGCCTATTTATATTCATTTGCTCAACGCGAACCTGCAAGACCTTGAACTCCTCGAACTGATTAAGAGTGAGAAGATCACAGCAACCATTGTTGATAGCCATAAGTTGGAGTTGTGGGAGAGTTTAGAGAAGGACATTAAGATCCATAAGGGAATCACCTTTAGAGAAGACGCAGATATCGCGTGGGCCATTCGTAAGAATAGCCCTCAACTGAAAGCCCAAATAGACCACTATTTGCAAGAATCGAAGCAGGGCACGTTACTCGGGAACGTGATTGATAATCGATATTTAGACAGCGTTTCATGGATGACTCGTGCGTCTAATCCACAGCAAAACCGACAAAGAGATAAACTAGAAGCTTTGTTTGTTTCTTATGGTGAGAAGTACGATATCGACTGGTTCATTCTCCTGGCAATGGCTTTTCAAGAATCAGGGCTCGATCACTCGAAAGTATCGCACCGTGGTGCTGTGGGGATTATGCAGGTGATGCCTAATACGGCTCGGGATTGGTATGTAGACATTGATAATGTGTACGATTTGGAAAGTAACATTCATGCTGGAAGCAAGTATTTACGCTTTATCCATGACAGATACTTTGATAAGCCTGAAATATCTGACATCGATAAGATTTACTTTAGCTTAGCTGCCTATAACGCTGGACCAGCAAAAATAAGAAGAATGCGAAAATTAGCGGCGCAGCAAGGGTATAACCCAAATAAATGGTTTAATCATGTTGAGAGTGTCGCAAGAGAGAACATAAGCCAAGAACCAGTAAAATATGTCGCGAATATAAGTCGCTATTTTACGATTTATCAGCGCCTAGATGAATTTCAAGACACGCGAGAAGAGCAGTTAGGTAATATGACAAGGCAATTGAATATCAAGCGACTGTCTGACTATTTTGCTTATTAATAAGTGTCTGATTAATATGATGAGTCAAAAAAAGGGGTAGCGTTCTGCTACCCCTTTTCGTGTTATAAGCACTGACGATTGCTAGTTATTTTTACTCACTCACGATGAGCTTATGATTGCTTCGCAGAAGCCATGTACATCTGCATCTCTTCTAAACTGGTTTTTGCGATAACTTGGTTATCAAGAGAGTAGTGGACTTCATCGCCAAAACGATGACCTGTTAGTGTTGCACGTGTGCCGTCGTTGTACGTGAGTTCGATAGCAACTTCATCTTGATTGATAACTTTCATCTCACTGTGATCAATGACGTGTCTAGCTAATGGGTCGATAGGCGCGTCGGTCAAGCTTTCGTCCAATTGGTCGTTAATGTCGATGTAAGTATCAACTTTAGTATCAAAAATGTGCGGCTTTTTATTGATTGGGTTTTTGCCTGTCCAGAATTCTAGTGAGTTAAACACAATGTAATCGGCAGCAACCGTGATACCGTAGGCAGGGGCAAGAAGCATGTTTAAGCCACCACGAGCATAGCGGTTATCAACGGCTTTTACGTTGAATTCCATCAATTTACCCGTTACGGCATTACTACCTACACAACCAAATAAGGTGACAAGGCTCGCTGATATAATTATCGGTTTTACAAATCGGTTCATCATTCTTTATTTCTATAGACGTATATTAAGGAGCCGATAATTATGTCAAAGTCATCAATCTTCTAGTATAAAGCGTCGCCTATACTAGATATCAGAAAAACCTATATCTCTATATAAACCAAAGAACTAGCGCCGTTATTCTTGTAATTTACCGTTCATATTGGTGGTGGGTTAAGTCATATTTATTAGAAGGTTTTAACAAAGCTCTGTCATAACCCTAACTGAAGTATGGAATTAGGTTGGGATAATAACGAGTCAGTTAAACGAAATTACTTTCTACGTTTATTCATTTAAATGACTGCCTGAAGAGCCCGAATGAAACGATTTAACCTAAACCTCATCTATTACTTTATTGCGATATATGAAGAAGGAAACTTAACGTACGCAGCAGAAAGGCTCAATATATCTCAGCCTAGCCTCAGTGCTCATTTAAAGCAGCTTCGAGATGAATATCGTGATCTGTTGTTCGTAAGAAAATCGTACACGCTTGAGCCGACACCAGTCGCTAATGACTTGTATCCTATCTTTAAGCAAGCACACAAGCTTGTCTCTTACTCCTTGCCTGAAACTCATGACTTTGAACCGAAAGCGTGTCACTACACGTTTAGAATTGCTGCAATGAGTGTTTCAAGCAGCGTCATTCTGCCAAAGGTTCTTGATAAGATTCAACAAGAAGCACCCAACTGTGTCATTGAGATTGTAAATCTAAAAGAAGATATGGCGACTGACATCCGAGAGAAGAAGATTGATCTTGTGGTTGACCTGACCAATGCTCATTCAACATTGTTGAGTCAAAAAATCTGGAGTGATGAACTTTGTGTTGTTTGTAGCCAGAACCACACACGCATCAAAGAGCAAGTTAGTTTAGAGCAATACCTTGCAGAAAAGCATGTAATGCTCACTCATGATAACTATCGAGTGAATCAACTTACCAAGTTTCATAGTCCGATCTTTGAAGATCGTATAGTCGCAAGGAAGCTCAATTCGATTGCAGACTTCTCTGAGACTATTTGCAACAGCGACTGGATTGCGACCTTACCGAAAGGCGTAGCCAACACCCATTTTGACAAGAACAAAATCAAGTTGTTAAAAATGCCATTTGAATACACAAGGCCTTCGTTAAGCGTGTTTTGGCACAGTAATCGTAACGACGATATCGTCAACCAATGGTTAAGAGACCTGTTTGCTAGCGAAGTATTGAGCTTAAGTTCCGAACTATAGAAAACGCCAACTTATTCGAGTAGGCGTTTTGGCCATCTGACCCGCTCTTCATGTATACAGTGCCTTATGGTACAAATGACAACATTCGAAATACTCGCGGCTTTAGAAATATTAGTGGCTATTGCCAAAGAGACGCCCATTACAACAAAGACTGACTTATGAATTTTGATATCAATGCACTGAAACACCACCAACTGGTTGAAGATGGCCAACTTGAAGGCTGTTACATTCATCAGCCAGCTCAAGGTAGCCAGCAAGATGACAAAGAGGTATTGGCAGAGCGCGATGCGCTAGAGAGCATAGGCCACAAGGTCGTACAAGTTAAAGCTAAAGGTGGTACAACAACGTTCGCTGAGGCAATGCAAAAGTTAGTGAAGAAGACAGGCCACCAATCCAAGAACTAAGTGAATAGGGGGCTAGGTAAGGCTAGAGTGCCCCCTATATTTTCTCGGTTAGTTAGCTCCTACTTAAGCCTCTGTTACCTATTCAAGCTTTAAAAATGACAAAACCTGCCGCTAAACCCAAGTTATATTTTGTCTTCCACACATTAAAATAATACATCGCTGATCTTCATAGTAATTAGGACGTATAGGCTGCTTAAAAAGTAAGGAAACAATATGGCCACCGTCTATGTAAGCATCGGAAGCAACATCAACCGAGAACATCACGTCACTGAATCTCTCAAAGCGTTAAATGACCACTTTGCACCACTGCACCTATCCAATTTTTACGATTGCGAGCCTGTTGGTTTTGAAGGCGACAATTTCCTTAACCTAGTGGTGGGGTTTGAATGTGACCTCGCTGTCACAGAACTCTCTCAGGTTCTTCATCAAATCGAACTGGACAACGACCGCAAGCGTGAAACCAAAGAATATGCTTCACGTACAATGGACATCGATATTCTTCTTTATGGCAATCAAACCGGCATCATTGACGGTATAGAGCTGCCTAGAGGTGAAATCACCGAGTACGCTTTTGTACTTCGCCCATTAGTCGATGTTGCGGCGCAAGAGCGACATCCCACTCTAGACATATCGTTTCAGCGGCTCTGGAACAACTTCGACCAAGCGAGTCAGAAAACCGCCCCCATCCCTTTTGAGCTCAGTTTCATGCAGCCATCGCAGCGGCTAAATGAGGAATGAACTCGTTATCACCTGAGCTCTACTGATCTTTTCTTAAAATAAGCACGTAACTGACTTCACTTCCTAAGGATTGGACACTGTTATGAATCACAACGCCATTATCACCATTACAAATCTCAGACTAAGAACCTTCATCGGCTTTAATGAAGAAGAGAAGACTAAACAGCAAGATATCGTTATTAATGCTGAGATTCATTATCCCGCTAACAACCTTTGTCTCTCTGACGACGTCGACAACGCACTCAATTACAAAAACATCTGCAAACAAATCATTCATCACGTCGAGTCAGGGCGCTTTCTGCTTTTAGAGAAGTTAACCAGCGACGTCCTCGGTATTTGTATCGACCACTCATGGGTTCGGTACGCGCAAGTGAGAATCGACAAACCTCATGCGCTACGTTTCGCTGATTCCGTCTCGCTCACCCTGACCTATGAAGCTGAACTCGAAAATTAATGAAAAAGGAGCAGGCCAATGTTAACTACAGAAGCAGAAAAAGTAAGGGAAGCTTTGCTCGGGAAGGGACTAGAAACCCCAATGACATCGAGCGAAATGAACAATGACCAAAAGTACAACCGCATTAAAGGACTCTTAACAGAAGTGGTCAGTACACTTGGATTGGATTTGACCGATGACAGCCTCGCTGAAACACCTCATCGTATTGCAAAGATGTATGTTCACGAGATATTTTCAGGGCTCGACTACAATAATTTCCCTAAGATCAGCGTGATAGATAATAAAATGTCGGTTGATGAGATGGTTAAGGTCTCGGATATAGATTTAACTTCGACGTGCGAACATCACTTCATTACCATCGATGGTTTAGCGCAGGTAGCCTATATCCCCAAATCCAAGATTCTTGGGCTTTCTAAAATAAACCGTATCGTGCGATTTTTTGCTCAGCGTCCTCAAGTGCAAGAACGCCTAACTCAGCAAATCCTAGTCGCGATCCAAACTCTCGTTGAGACAGAAAATGTGGCTGTGACGATAAAAGCCACTCACTACTGCGTGAAGTCTCGAGGCGTTATGGATGCAAACTCGGAAACGACAACAACTGCGCTCGGTGGCAGCTTCAAAACTAACCCTCAAACTAGAGCTGAGTTCTTACGATGAGTGAAACGATACTGATAACCGGGGTGGGGAAGCGCCTCGGCTTCGCTTTAGCGCAACAACTTTTATCGGACGGGTATAAAGTGGTTGGCACATACCGAAGTAACTACCCTCAGCTGCAATTGCTACGTGACAATGGGGCAGACCTACAGCAGGTCGACTTCTATCAACAAAGTAGTTTAGAGAGCTTCCTTCATTACGTTGGTCAAGAATATAAGGCACTTCGAGCCATCGTTCATAACGCTTCCGACTGGAAGCCAGAGAGTAAGAAAGACCCCAGCGAAAACGCATTACAAATCATGAATGATATGATGACTATTCACACCACCGTGCCTTATCTGGTGAATTTAACACTCAAAGGCCAATTGATGTCTGGAGATCAAACTTCAGATATCATCCACATCAGTGACTATGTCGCAGAAAAAGGTAGTAAAAAACACATCGCTTATGCCGCTAGTAAAGCCGCACTCAATAACTTAACGCTTTCATTTTCAGCGATGCTGGCCCCTAAGGTGAAAGTGAATACCATCTCACCGGCCATGATTAAGTTCAATGAACATGACGACGAAGCGTACAAAGCCAAAGCATTGCAGAAAGCATTGATTCCAGCAGAGGCCGGCTTTGAGGAAATAATAGATGGCATCAAGTACGTGCTGGCTAGCCACTATATGACTGGGAGAACCTTGCACTTAGATGGCGGCAGACATTTGAAGTAAAGCTAGTGAGCTTTATGCTTAACGCGGCATAAGTAAAGTAATTGCGCTTATCCTATGGAGACGCAATACAAAATGACTCATAGGTCTATTTTCTGAACGTAGACTCGTGGTATTTAGATATCGAAAAGTGTCTTAACCAGCAACGATGAATGCTCTTGGGAAGACTGTGCGAGCTTTTTTGCGGCGCGCCGAAGACTCCCGCATCCTCTCGCAACTATCTAATCAAATCTTTGTTTAAACTGATAAATCAACCAGTAAAAAGCCCTAACCTTTAGATCTCAGTTGAATTCAAAAGAACGCCTTTTTCAATTAAGGATAACGGTGTTGTCAAGCGATAGAACTTAATCTACGTTTTGTCGTGGAGAGATTTAACCATCAATCTTAGTTTCATTTAAAACTCGATTGAGGAGAACTAAGTGAGAAGGTACTCACACTTTCACGCACCCATTAAATAAAGGAATTAGAATGGAAATTGGTGGTTACGATGAATATCGTTACGAACAATTAAGGTCTGTCGGAGCCGGTAATTTAGAAAAGCGACTAAAGTACTTAAAAATCAATGAAGCAGTGGAAAAAGAGTGTCTAGATGCGTTGCACCAAATGGCGTTACAAATCACTCAGACCTCATATGGAGCACATTGCCGTCAGAATGGAAATCCAATGGATTGGATAAATATGATGAGAGGCTTTGTTAACCAATTCAAAGTGGCGCAAAGTATGCGGCACAACTGGGCTCTACCTGACAGCATTAGATCGAAAGTCACTGCTCCCGAAGCTCAAGCATTGGTAGAACAAATGGAAATGGTTACGGCACTTTCTTACTATACGTTTAATTCTAGCGCGCTTAATACCGGAATGACTGGGTACACAACCAAGGGGAAAGCACTTGATACCCGTGCGGTTGACGTCTGGAATTCTTACAAAAAGTGGAGACAACACTCAACGTCACATGTCGATGTTCCTGTGTACCGTCAAATTACGATACCAAACCCGCAGAATTCAGCTTGGTGGAAGTATGCGGATGACATCGTCAACGGTGCTAATCCCAAAGGGCCAGTCGGAACCATTAAAAGTAGCCGTTATTTGTCCTGTAGTTTTCATAAAGGTTTTATCGAAGGCGCTTGTTTTCCCGTTTACAAAAATACAGAGGGAATTCTGAATTTTGTTATTCGTCGGGCTCAAGGTGTCAATATTAGTGCCTTCAGTGGTTACAATAGTACCAACCTCGCTAATCGCTTAGATGAAACTGCCGTTAGGCTTCTGAATTTAAATGGCCCCTTTATCAATAGTGTTGCGAGCTATGAAAAGAAATACGTTAACGATGTAATCGAAAAGAGTAAGACCCTATATTTTGAACATCGTCGTAGAAATAAAATGAAGCAAGGGTTTGAGAACATGGCAAAGCTTATGGGGTTTAAGAGCAATGATTCAGCCATTGCTGTTCAAGCCGAGTTTTTATTACCACCTTCAGCTCAACTATCTGTAGACCGTATAGTCAAAAAACCAGCCTACTCAGGCGCAGCCAATGTACCTGTATTAGAAGTACATTGTACCTACGTAAGAAGCACAGAAAAGTCCAATGGCTTACCGCAAGTTCTGGCTCCGAGCGAGCAATCTATGTTCCTTGGTCCGACTAAACTTTACTCGGCAAATAGTTGATCTCATGTAAGTATGACAAGCTAAGTTGGGTAGAGGGTGGCATTGAAGGCGGGTAATTGAATCTCCAATGCTCAATGTCTTCGCAACAGCTTCTTAATAAACAAAAGACCCTAAATAAAAACCTCTGCTCATGCTAAGCGTAATCAGAGGTTTTTTGTATTAGTAGCCTATTAGCAATTAGCTATTTATTAGCGATCGAGGTGTGTAGGCTTAATCTAGGCGCAAGGTCACTACAGAGTAATTTGTGTACCCACGAAGTAACACGTGATAGGTGACGCCCGGCTGAGCGCTGACACTGCATTGCTCATTATTACCGGTACGATAAGGGCGGCAATCATAACTGGAGGTGCTTGGTTTACTGCCTGTTCTAACATATAGGTCTGCATCGCCAGCTCCACCAGATATTGCGACCGTAACGTTGGATGCAGAATCTACGGAGAATGTGTAGAAGCTTTCAGAGTATTTGTTACCACTCAGGTTCGAGATAGGTATCCCTTTGGTGAGTACATCGTCACCTGGAACCGTAGGGCCGCAGCTTGCATTGACGCCAACACTATTAAACGCATCTTCCACGTCGGCAACCGTATAACCCAGATCTGCAGCCGCTTTGGCTACGCCACATGCACCGGCATCAAAGGTACTGTTGGCTGTCCAATACAGTTGGTTGGCGACGGTAAAGATTTCAAAGCCTTTGCGTACGTCCCAGCCTGATTTGTTAGCTAAAAGGTAAAATGCTCGGTTATAAACACCGCTCGACAAGTGAACATTCAAACCATTGTAGTAATCAGAGGCGTGATCGATTGAACGACCATCTTTTGATGGTTGATCAAAGTAACGCAAGCCACCTTCCGATTTGAAGATATCGCTACCGACAATCCAGTCCACATTTCCACGCAGATAGTATTCAGCAGCTTCGCCTGCGATGTCGGAGAAGGCCTCGTTTATGCCGCCTGACATGTTTCTGTAGACCAACCCGGAGTTTTGTTCGGTGAAACCATGGCTCACCTCATGCGCACTGACGTTGATGTCGACTAATGGGTAGAAGGTATTTTTACCGTCACCAAAAGTCATGGATGAACCATTCCAGAAGGCATTCTCATAATCGGTACTGTAGTGAACACGCATAGTGAGTTGGAACGATAAAGGCGATGTGTTCATCCACTCTTTGTACATATCAAAGACGACGTTGCCGAAATAATGCGCATCGTTAAGGGGAGAGTAGGCGCCATTCACGTATTTATGATCTGTGTAGTTGCTGTCATCGCTACAGTTGTAACTGTAGGCTGAACTACCGGAAGTTCTGTTATTCAAGTCGACCGTTTTCACTGCGTCGTTCTCTAACGTACATGTGGTCCCGGTTTTATCAATCGAGAATCCTGGAAAGTCAGTACCATATTCATATCGATTGGTTTTGGTATTACCACCAGGTCCAGTTCCCAAGGCTTTGGCGTGATTTAATCCGTTCCATTTTTGAAGTACTTCCCCCGTCATGGCATCAATAAAGAAGAAAGGACGTTCTGGGTAATTGGACGCGACAAAAAAATCGACCAAATACACTACCTGCGCGGTTTGGTTCTCATCGAGCCTGACAACTAACTTCGCATTTTTGTTTTCAATCGACTTTTTGCCGACGGTAAACGAGCGGTGGGAGGACAATGCAGCTTCGATGGCTTGCTCCTGATTCAATTTAGGCGCGATGTGTGATAGATCATCGCTGATCCCTTGCGCCATTGAACCAAATACTTGGGAGGGTTGGTTTTTGGATAGGGTGGCGACAACGGAGGTATTAAAGACGGGTAGACCAAAGTGGGTTTGTTGGTAGCGTACTTTGGTTTTTCCATTGGGCAGTACCACCCGTTTAACTTCAGAAAAACCTAGCTCTAGCGGTGCAATGCTCTTTGATTGAGCAATGAGGCTTTGTTGGAGTAGGCTATCGTTCTCGATGGTGACCATTTCAGCAGCGTGTGCATTAAAGCCAAAAGATGTACCTAGAATAGCTGCTATTTTCCAGCTTAGTTGACGTTGTTGGTTCATTTCTTGTTCCTGATTTTATATAAACTCCTTCTTCCCAACGGCTAAATAGGAAGTCTATATGCAACACAGTAATGCCATGTGTTACGAATCAAGATTGGAAGAGCATTTCGGCTTATGACAAGTTTTTATTAGAGATTAAATTTTAGAGTATGTAATTCATAATTTACAAAAATAATTATTGATTTAATTGTTTTTAATGTTGGTGTTTTTATTTTAATGGTAATTATATGAAGTGAAAGATGTTATTAAACCTTAACTTGTTTCAATCGTGTTGATTTTTTAACCTGTTGATCCGGTTTTCTTAATTGCATTATTAACAATAATACTTGTAGCTATTATTATTGTTAATATAGTAATTAAAATATGCATCGCAAAATTAAATGACTTGTTTGTAATTAAGCCTTGCGTTGGTAGGGTTACCTTTGATTTGAATTGCAAATTTAAGCTGTTTTTGCATAACCCCTTGTTATAAATGCTAATTAAAGTAACATTTTTACCGGGTATAATGGATCATTTACTCCAATAACTAATAATAAATATACAGAATTAAGTTCTACAAAATTAAAGGGAATCCAATGTTTAAGGTAGTTAGTTTATTTTTATCGATTTCAATTTTTTCAGTTGCTCAAGCCAATGAAACAGTAGAGTTTGAAACGGCTCAAGAGTTGTTGACTGTAATGGAAGTTGATAAGCAAATGTTAGGTGGCTTTGAGGCTATGTTGCCAATCGTTAATCAGTTAGCTAATAAACTCAAGCTGAACGCTCAAGAGACAGAAGAGCTTAAAGGGATTTACAGGGACTGGTTTGACAACGATATTGATCGAGTAAAAATGCGAACTGAAATAGCGAACCTTTATTCAAGACAATTCACGATGTCAGAAATGAAACAGATAATAGATTTTTATGGTACACCTATTGGAAAGAAACTTATTCAAAAGTCGCCGGAACTTACAAAGCTTGGAGCGCAGATTGGTATGGCTGAAGCTCAAAATAAGCAACATTTGCTAGTTGAAAAACTGACTCCTTTTATGGACGAGCATAGCAGCAAGTGATTAATTTCTAGATCACTGTTAGACCTGATATGGAGCAGCTATAACTGAAGCCTAGAATATGACCTCTTATCGGCTATTTGCTCGTATCAAGTAAAAACCAAGTTGCTCTCGAATAGGCTGATGAAGTGAGTCGCTGATACAAATTTCTTTTGCTTGAATCGTAATACATGGCATTTTTCCGTACATTACGATAAGCATATGATGTGTATGTGGACGTTCGGTGTGGAGCAGTATTGATTCTCCCACCGGACGTCAGTTTCATGGAGGAAACATGACAAGCGACCAACTATTGGAAAAGGCACTTTATAGCAGTGCTAGCATCCATCAACCTCATTCTCTAAAAGCTTATTTGTCTGCGAATTATCTAAATGGGTATTTCGCGAAATCAGACAATGTCTGGCTTAAAACGAGTGAGCTAATAAACCAAACCGAGATTGAGGTTTTAGGCGAGTATTCTGCAACGGTGCTAGCGCCAAAGTTTACGGATTTTCGTATTCATAGGATATTGGAAAGTGGGGTATACCCAGCGGCGTATGTTGCTTTAATGCAGTGGCATGAGAATAAGGGCTTTCAAGATATCTTCTCGCATTACGTTTCGCAGGCTTCTCAAATAAGTGAATATCTTTCCCACAATGTGACTATCTTATTGGCGCTTAATCGTGTTTACCGTGAGTTAGAGCCGTCTCAGATTCCAGCGTTCCTTAACCGCTTCACTGAATTTGTCACATCGACCCGTTCTGATGGCGACCAAAGCATTGATACAAGTGAAGTCGTAGAGCTGAAGAGCGTAGTACTAGCATGCTTAAAACAGTTTGGTTTCTTTGGGCACAACCTCATTACGCTTACGTGGATATTGCGTTGCAAGGAAGAGCTGTCGAAGGAGCAATATGACGCAATGCTTTTTAATCTCTATCGACAGGCCAATAGCCCATTAGAAGATCCAGACGATGAGATTGATCAAGCTATCTTAGCGCAGTGTCAAAGCTCAGATAATTCAGATGAGTTCTATAACAATGTCCACCGATTAGTTTTTAAGTATACGTCGAATCTGCACCAGATAACCCTAGCGGATGCATTGTGTTTTCTTCGCGTAAGATTCCCTGAACAAGCAGCAGAGCTAAAATGTGTCGCAGAGTATCAGTGTCGTTTATTAGAAAGGTTAATTTAATTAAGGTGTTGCAGCTAAAATTATGCAACGTCAGCAATCTAGGAGGGGACATGAAAAAGCTATTTATTGGCTTAGTTTTACTGGTTTCGACGAGTGTAATACCATCTGAAAACGTTCCGGAAATGTCGATTAAAAATGGCTATGTTGAACCTTTCCAAATGTTAGATAATGTTTATTACGTTGGTGATAGGTGGGTGTCGTCTTATGCGGTAGAGACTTCAAAGGGATTAGTTCTGATTGATACACTCGATTTCCCTTATTCGCTATGGATACCAATTAATCTAGAAAAGCTTGGATTACAAGATAAGGCAATCACGCATATTTTGGTCACTCACGGCCATTCTGATCATGCTGGTGGAGCGCAATATCTTCAGTCTGAATATGGCTCAAAAGTTGTGATGACGCAGAAGGGCTACGAATTAGCCATTGCTCAAGCCAATAAAAGCAGCGGTAAGAATACCTTTTTGCCTCCCCAAGTAGAGTTATTTGTGCAAGACAGTAGCAGCCTTAGCGTTGGTGAAGACGAGTTTAAGTTTTACCTTACACCCGGCCACACGGAAGGGGACTATTCAATAGATCTTATGGTGAAGGACAAGGGTATATCGTATCGCGCATTTGTTGTTGGCGGACACAGTATAAATGCACGAGATCCAAAGCTAGCGAAGCAGTTCTTCGAGAGCATGGACAGAGTCCGAGAGATCGCTTGGCAGCCGCCTGTAGTGAGTGTGAATTTGTCTAACCATCCACATAAGAATCATTTATTCGCTAATCGTGAGAAACGAAATGTCGATGATTCGAATAACCCGTTCATTAGCGAGAGCAACTTCTTTAGCTTCATAGAGCAGCAAGAGGCTTTAGCGAAAGAGAAGCTTAGCCA
Organism: Vibrio sp. T3Y01; assembly: GCF_013114525.1. Taxonomy (NCBI): domain Bacteria; kingdom Pseudomonadati; phylum Pseudomonadota; class Gammaproteobacteria; order Vibrionales; family Vibrionaceae; genus Vibrio; species Vibrio sp. T3Y01. The sequence continues at coordinate 260,989 of NZ_VTXJ01000003.1, forward strand.
AGCGGAATTTCGGGTTAGCGCGGAAGCTTCATCCCCAGAGGCGCAGTAGGTCATTTGCCGCTGTCTGAATATCTTGTCTAAGTTGAACTTTGTGTTCATATCTTAATAGGTTAAGTTTATTGTCTGTGTCGTACCATTTGTTTAGTCGGCGCAGTATTCTTTCTCGAAAATAGGAGATTTCATGGCTGACAACGCAGTAGAGCAAGCAATCGAAAACATCCGATTGAAATCACAAGGTACGGATTGTTTAACGAGTTGCTCGGTGGCGATCAATTTTCACCCAGATCGCTTTACATCAGATAATAAACCTCTACTTGAGGCGATTGCTGAAGATGGTTGTTTGAAGTCTCAATTTGAAACTGGCACCAGTAATGGTGGTATGACGGCTTATCCCGGTGGTGATCGTTGGCATTGGGAAAAGCGCGTGTTCGACGGCGCGTATGATGATGCTCCGAACACGCTTAGGCCGAAGTATGGTGCACTGAACTACCGAAATTACGAAACAGGTGCGTCACCTCGTTTTGGATCTTGTTATTTCCAACTGAAAGCGGAGACCTTGGAACGAACTACGTTCTGCTATCCAGACAGTTTCTTTGAGCCAGAAGACTTCGCAGTTTCTAATCGCGTAAAAGCGCTGATTGATAAGGCATCGTCATCGGATGTCGATTTGCTTGATGATTATATCGAGGCGCATGTTCATGGGGTTATCTCTCTGAAAGGCGATATTGAATGCCTTGTATTAGACCCTATTTACCGCTCGACGATTATTGAAGAACACGCGGTGAAATTGGGCGTTCAGATAAAGTGGCACAATGGATACGAGTTAAGCCTAGAAGAGATGAGCCGCTACCCAGATTATCGCGGCCAGTCGTTTATCGAACTCGCAAAAAAGTTAGCGGTGAACGGCAAGATCAATGCGAAAATACTGGGGCTAGCCGTGACAGAGCAAGGTTATGACCAACAAGACGTAAAGAAGGTTTGGCATTACTTGGCTCGGTTTGGTTATAAGTCAGAATAAGCTTCTCGAATAGCAAGAGTAGATTGAATTGGGAGGTTGTTAATCGTACCTTCCAGTATTTAGCGGAAACCCGCAAGCAAAAACTATAGTCGGTAGGATTTTAAATGAGTGAGATTGCTCGCTTTATCTCTGGAGAAGTGCCAGACAAATTTGGTCGTAATATTGAACAGTTGTTAGCTTACAATCACTTCTGGTTGGAGCACGACCATAAGTATATTCAAGTGTTTTTCCCAATCGATGAAGGGACCAAGTTCAATCAACATGCACCGTTGGTTACTCAAGAAGATAGGACTATCTTTGCTAACTCAGAAGAGCTTCGCACTGCTCATCTACAAGTGCTTGACCTGATGCTTGAGTTTTGGGGAATGCAGCGAGATGGAAGTGAGATATCGTCATTGTTGCCACTTAGCGCTGCCAACCATGTATGGTTGAAGAATCACGACCATAACCAGCTTCGACTAACGCGAGCCATTCGCAGTTTATACTTGTTAGGCAATGAAGAGGTTGCAACCAACTTATGTGACTTCTTGATCGCAGCGGCCAATGAAACGGGTTCTGTCTCTGATAAAACGGTGCAATATTGGCGGAATGCCTTGGAAGGTTAGTTTTTCTGTCCAGAGCTTTCGGTACTGCACATAATTGATTTCCAATGCGTGGCATTTTCGTGCGATGCCGCTTTCTCTATATTCAACATTTGAATGCAATTTGTGGTATACATCAAAGTTGATATCATCTCGGTTAACTTATTATTTTTCATTATGTTAGGGTGCTTCTAGTTTTAGTAAGAAGGCGACTAGATTATGAAAAAGGGATTTGTCATCGCTGTATCAATTGGCTTTGTTGTCTTCTTCCTCGTTGGCCGCGAACTTCAATGGTTCGGGTCCAGTAATTCTGAGTCATTTCCTAAACTGCCGAATAGCCCTCAATTTGTACCATCTACTGACTTTGACGGTGAGTGGCTAGGTCGACGTGTTAACACCACTGGCAATAATATGTGTGAGCGAACAACCATCACAGGAAACATTCGTGAAGGTAAAGCCACTTTGAGGCTTACCTACAACGGAACAGCATTAGAAGGTTGGGTGACGGAAAGTGGCGACTTACGTTTATATGCTGAACATCGCCAATGGGATTATCGATTCTCAGCAACTGGCAGCGGCGAGAGATTTGATGGTCGTTGGCACTTAACCAATGGCCCGTGCAAAGGGACTTGGTTTATAGAAAAGCTGGGTGACAATCTTGGCGTTGACGAATAAAGGACAATTTTCATGACATCCAACATTTGGCACTTTCGATACGCATGTGCAGAAGGTAATTACGTTAGGGAACTCTGCCTTTTTCCGTTCTCAATTAAAGTTGGTCTGTGCTGATGAATAATGAAGTAATGAAAAAGCTAGGTTGGTTCATGGTACGGTTAGTCATTGCGTACTTATCTACCGGAGTTTTACTGGGCGTTATCATACTTAACAACACTTATGCTCCGCGCTTTTTCTTAATGGACTGGGATATCATGGCGTGGTTTGCCGTCTTTGTGACCATACTAAGTTATGTCCTATTTCGGATAAAGAGGACTACTAATATCGGCAAACTTATGTTTGCAAGTATTTTGGGAACCGTTGTTTTGTCTATGTATGCTGAAGAAAGTTATTGGATTGCCAATATTAACGTGCGCTCTTGGAGTCTGTTTCTTAGTGTATTGTATGTGTCCATGCTTTTATATTTCTTATTTCCTCACCGATGGTTAAAGCCGTTTCTGTTTTTGTCTCCTGTTGCTGCTGGCTCATGGGTTTTATTCTGGATAGGTTATACGCCAATTAACGTCACCTTGAGCATCATGGGAGCGCAAGGGACAATTCCAGACGAAAAATATCACAAGGCAATCGCTATGCTCCCCGATATTTATAGTACTTGTCTGATATCGGCATTGCTTTGGACTTCGCAGGTACTAGGTGTTTACGCCTTGGCGTATTGGGGAAACAACCCACGAGTGAGTTACCAAAACGCGGTGCGATCGTTAAAATCAATGGTTAGTTCTTCAAAGTGATTCAAACTATGTGGCACTTTCCTATGCCGTATTCAGATGTGATTTGAAAAAAGGACACAATATGGAATTAAGGCTGGTCAAAGGTTCCGATCCTAAGTTCGCTGAATCGATCACTAAAACGAATATGGCGAGTTACTACGATGCGCGTGGAATCGTTTGGGGTCATGAGCAGTTTTTACGCAGTTGGGACGAGTTAGATAACTATGAAGTCCATGTAGGTGATATCCGCATTGGTGTTGTCCGCTTTAGTTATACCAGTGACACCACGTTCCTTCGAGATTTACAGATATTAGCCGAATACCAAGGTAAAGGTTTTGGATCTAAGTGTTTGGATTTAGTGATTGCACATGCGAACAGTCAGGCATCGATTCAGTTAGTGCTGCGTGTATTCAGTGAGAACCCTGCGATTAAGCTTTACCAATCAAAAGGTTTCACAAAAATTTCTGAAGTGAAGAGGCTTGTTGAAATGGAGCTGCAATTAACTGGACTATAAAGGAAACGAAATGGTTGAACGTATAAATTATCAAGGCTTGCCATCAATTGCTGGGCCTTATGTTCACGCGACAAAGCACAACGGTACACTCTATGTCTCTGGTTTGACTGCTTACGGCACAAGTTCACAGGATCAAGGAATTGGTGAGCAGACGAACGAGATACTTAGTCAGATCAAGCAAATACTAGAGCATGAACAGCGAGCAGTCAGTGATCTTATTAAGCTGACGATCTTTATCTGTGATATGTCTGAACTTGGCAGTCTTCGAGGATTATTGTTCGACTTTTATGGAGAGTATCTTCCAGCTTGTTCTCTAGTCGAGGTATCTAAATTGATTCACTCTGATTTAAAGGTTGAAATTGAAATAACGGCAGCACTCTAAGTAGACATATCAATATAAACGGTAACGGTCACACCTCTAATCACCTTCATTGTCGCGATAAATCTATGAACAGTCGTATCAAGCTAAATTATATTAAGTATGCATTTTTCGAGTTGTTATTCGTAGCTGCTCTAATGGTGCTGGTGTATTGGTTATCCGGCGGGGATAATCAAACCTTGCGGACTATTGGGTTGATATTCCCTGTTGCTGTAGCAATAAAAACGGTAGGGCTTTGGTGGAAGTTCCACAACATTTCATTCGAAATCTCCAACGGTTATGTTCGTTTCGACGGCTACGCTTGCGATATCAAGTTACAGGGAAGTATTCTCCCTTTTGGCATTGGATCTGTTATTAAGCTTTCCTACACGAAAGGTGCGATGCAAAAACGTAACATCTACCTTCCGAAAGGCACAATGAGCAAAGAAGAGTGGACCCGTGTGTTAGCGTGTCGAAGATAGTTCTATTGCTTTAGTTTGTGTTGTGCGTCAGTTTGTATTTCAGATTTAGTTCGTGTGCTAGTATCGCCTTTTTTGCATCGAGCTAATTTATGACCAACGACCATTTCAAAGGCAAATATGAGGTTGAGCTGAAGTATCGACTTAGTTCTAAGTCTGAGTTCTTGAAAACTTTGAGCCGAATACCTCATCAAGTAATGCTGCAGGACAATCAGGAATGTGATTGGTATTTCGATAGCCCTGATAGAAGCTTACAGGCTCAGAACAAAAGCTTGTGTATTCGCACTATGGAGCCCTCAGGAATTAAGCTATGGATCGTAAAAGGCCCAGAGTCTGACCGATGTGAAGCGACAAATATCACCGACGCGTCGAATGTTAAGAGTATGCTAGAGAACTTGGGATACGAAGTGATTCTTAAAGCGCAGAAAACTCGCAGTATCTACTTTGTTGGAGAATTCCATATCACGGTCGATTGTCTTGCGGGTATCGGTGATTTTGCCGAATTTGCAATTATGACGGACGATGAATCTAAGTTGTCTGTGTATAAAAGTGATCTTGAGTTGTTAGCCAATAAATTTGGGTTGACTGAATCGGCACTGCAAACTCAGTCTTACAAACAGATGTTCGAAGAAATGAACGCATAGCACAGCGCTTAAGCGTCAAGGAGAGTTATGGACACCATTATCAAACAAGCCATCGAGTTGCGAAAAGAAGAAAAGTACCAAGCGTCGCGTGACTTACTGGCAACGCTACTCACTGATGAAAACTATGCAGCAAAGGCGCACTTGCAGATAGCTTGGTCTTACGACAACCAAGGTCAAGAACAGCAGGCGATTGAGCATTATGTTTTGTCTTTGCAAGGGAGGCTTTCTTCGGTAGAGCGCTTTGATGCGTTGTTTGGCTTAGCAAGTACTTACCGAAGCCTAGGTCAGTATACTGAGGCTTTAAGCTATTTCGAACAGACTATGTCTGAGTATCCTGATTCCCTTGAAGTTCAGCCGTTCTACGCAATGTGTTTGTACAACTTAGGTCGACATAAAGAGGCGACGTCTCTGTTGCTTGAGTTGCTGGTTTCTACGACCAATAGTGAGGCGATCAAAGAGTATCAACGAGCGATCTCCTTATACGCTCAAGATTTAGATAAAACTTGGTAAGCTGCTGACAATAAAGCTCATCTGTTTGCTTAAAATCGATGAGCTTAGCCTTGCTTTACTTTCTTTGGACGAAACTTTCTGCCGTCCATAATATTCAAAGACATCAGTGTTAGATTGGTCGCACCAGCTATCAGTTCTAAAACCTGAACACCATAAAACACTGAGTCGAACTCTCCTAAACTTGCCCATTGATTCAAAAAGTACGCGGCTGGAATCAAAATAACGATCCCGTTGAACGCGATAATTGGCATGCGTTTACTTTTACGTTCAACTATTTTCCCTTTACGTTGTTTTGCCATAGATGCACCGGTCGCACCAGTGATAGCAATGGCAGGGACAAGAACAAACAAGCCCGGAAAAACGATCATCGATTTGACTAGTTTCACTGATTCCAAAGTACCAAACAGCTCTACAAGTAGTGTGCTGGTAAAGAATGTAGCGACACACAGTGTTGCTGTTAATGCCGCTATTCTGTGAATTATTGGTTTCATATCATTTGCGCCTTTATTTTGGTAATATGTTGTCAATTTGGTTTGAGTCTAATTTAATGACAGCATATTGTCAAAGTGAGTGTTATGGATACGAATGGAGAAGTTTTCACAAAGATCGCACTAGAGATCTTTAAGGTCAGTGGTCTATTGAATGCTGAGGGTGACAAATTAACCGAAGAATTCGGGTTAAGCAGTGCCAGATGGAAAGTGATGGGGGCGATCGAAAAGTCCGATGAGCTGGTCACGGTTTCTCAAATTGCTCGTATTATGGGGCAAAGCAGACAAGCGACACAGCGTGTTACCGACATCATGGTGAAAGATGGCCTGCTAACTTGGCTTGATAACCCGAATCACAAAAAAGCAAAGTTGGTTAACATGACTGAAAAGGGCAAGGAAGCGTATTCGCTATTAGATAAAAAACAGGAAGTATGGGCAGAAAGTGGCGCAGAAGGCATTGAAAGAGACGAGCTGGATAAGGCACTAATTACTCTGAAGAAGATGGCTACCTTCTTAGATAGATAAGAGTTTGATAGATAAGAGATTAGATAAATGGAGAGTGACAGTTGAGAAGAATACAGAAGCCTAAGCACCATTCGATACTTAGGCTTCAAGATTTAGCTTTTCTATTTAGATTAGTCGTTACGCTGAAAGCTCTTTACGAACTATCTCTGCGCCAGCACTTAGCGCATTGAGCTTCGCTGAGGCAATTTCGCGAGTTAGGGGAGCCATGCCACAGTTGGTGCAAGGGTAGAGCTTGTCTGCATCAACATACTTAAGTGTTTCTCTTAGAGTGCTCGCTACTTCTTCCGGTGTTTCAATCGAATCGGTTGCAACATCGATCGCACCGACCATGACTTTCTTGCCTCGCACTAGTTCAAGCAGCTCAAGAGGTACATGAGAGTTGTGACACTCTAAAGAGATAATATCGATATTTGATTGCTGCAGCTTAGGAAATACCTCTTCGTATTGGCGCCACTCAGTGCCTAATGTCTTCTTCCAATCTGTGTTTGCTTTGATTCCGTAGCCATAGCAAATGTGTACTGCGGTTTCGCATTTAAGCCCTTCAATGGCCCTTTCTAAACAAGCGATACCCCAATCATTCACTTCATCAAAGAACACGTTAAATGCAGGCTCATCGAACTGAATAATATCAACGCCTGCAGCTTCTAATTCTTTGGCTTCTTCGTTGAGGATCTTTGCAAATTCCCACGCCAGTTTTTCACGGCTTTGGTAATGTGCATCGTAAAGTGTATCTATCATGGTCATAGGACCCGGCAGAGCCCATTTGATCGGTTGGTCGGTTTGCTGACGTAAGAATTTCGCATCTTCAACAAACACGGATTTCTGACGAGAAACTGGGCCAACCACTGTCGGTACACTTGCATCATAACGATCTCGGATCTTAACGGTTTCACGCTTTTCAAAATCAACACCATTCAAGTGTTCAATGAAGGTCGTTACAAAGTGTTGGCGGGTTTGTTCGCCATCACTCACGATATCGATGCCTGCTTGCTGTTGTTCATGCAGAGACACACGCAGCGCATCTTGTTTGCCGTCTGTGAGTTCATCGCCTTCCAGTTTCCATGGAGACCAAAGTGTTTCTGGCTGTGCTAGCCAAGACGGCTTAGGCAAGCTGCCTGCTGTTGAAGTCGGTAATAGTGTTTTCATAATAATTCTGCCTGTCCTTAGATTCCAAAAGTGGAGCGTATGTTTCCTATTGCGAGTAAAATCGAACGATTACAGCGCGTAGTTGGCAGACCAGTTTTCTAGTACCGACTGGTATGGCTTAATGAAGTTTTCTTCTGCGAACTTACCTTGTTCAACAGCTAGCTTGCTTCGTTCTTCACGGTCATACACGATTTGAGTCAGTGAGTGATCCAAGTTTTTCAAGTTTGGTTGGTAACAGTTACCTGCAACAGCATTCGCGTTGTAGATTTCAGGGCGGTAGATTTTCTGGAACGTACCCATGGTACTGATGGTGCTTATAAGCTCTAGGTTAGAGTAATCGTTCAGCAGATCACCAAAGAAATAGAAAGCCAGAGGAGCAACACTATTTGGCGGCATGAAATAACGAACCTGTAATCCCATCTTCTTGAAATATTGTTCAGTTAAAGAAGACTCGTTAGGTTGGTATTCAAAGCCTAATACAGGGTGTTGATTTTCAGTTCGGTAATAGGTTTTATTATCTGAAACACTCAAACAAATAACAGGTGGTTTCTTAAAGTTCTCTTTGTACGCTTGAGAGTTAACGAAATATTTAAACAGCTTGCCGTGCAAATCACCAAAATCGGCTGGAATACTGAATTTATCTTGGCCTTTATTGTGATCTAAAAGTAATACGCTGAAATCATAATCTCGAACATAAGAAGAGAAGTTATTCCCGATAATACCTTCAATGCGCTCATTCGTTTTGTGGTCCAGAATATTGGTTTTTAGCACTTCAATTGAAGGGAATGCTTCGCCGTTGCTTTCAATGTCCATATCAACAGAAATGATTTCAAGCTCAACAGAGTAGCGGTCGCCCTTAGGGTTATCCCAATGAGCTAAGGCATTGAAGCTATTATCAATCATCTGTAAAGCGTTACGTAAGTTCGCTTGGCGGCTTTCACCGCGAGCCAAGTTAGCAAAGTTTGTTGTGATACGTGTACTGTCTGCGGGTGTGTAGTTTTCGTCGAGGCTGATGCTCTTAATCGTAAAATTAAATTCGTTATTCATACTGTTCTGACTTCCCAATTCGTTGTCTGACTTTCTCTCGGTCTTTTATATCAGTGCGTTATTTTCGCTTGTGACCATATTAAGAGTGCTGGCTATATTCTTTAAATATGTCGCATTAAGTTAATCGCTTAATATTTTTATACTTGGAAGGTGGGAGGATTAACAATGGTAATACTTCACAATCAACATGAGGAATATTCATGATCTATCTGTTTGAAAATCAAAGCTGGTGTCAGTTATATTAATTATCTTGATGGAAATATAACCACATTAATTGTGTGTTATTTAAGACAATTAATTTAATTAAGAGATGGATGAAATGAGTGAATTGCTGTTGTTGATTTTCTACTGTGCGTTATTAGGCAGTGGTGTTGGGTTTCTAGCCGGTTTGTTAGGCATTGGCGGAGGGCTGATCATTGTGCCGGTGCTAAGCAGCATTTTACTGTATTTAGACGTTCTACCGTCCGACCAAGTTGTTGTTGCTGCAATTGCCACTTCGCTGGCCTCGATTCTATTTACTTCAACTTCTTCTGCGCTAGCTCACCATAAGAATGGAAATGTGCCTTGGAATATTGCGCCTTGGATCATGCTTGGTGTTGCTCTGGGCGCACTGATTAGTGGTTTTATGGCGGCTCTGTTGCCCGAGAAAGTTGTTCGTATTGTGTTTGCCGTGAGCGTGGTTCTTATTGCGATCAAGATGTTCTTAAGCAGCAAAAATGACGCACCTAAGGAACGAAAGCTACCGAATAAAGGTGTATTAACGGTTCTGACGACCATTACTGGCGGCTTGTCTGCAATGATAGGGATTGGTGGCGGTGCATTGCTGGTCCCGCTATTAACGTTCTTTTCGGTCGATATGAAAAAGGCGATCGGTTGTGCGTCTGCGTGTGGCATTGTGATCGCGCTATTTGGCTCAATCGGCTACATCGCATCGGGCAGCAGCCACTTTGCGCTAACCGACGGTTTTGCTGGCTTTGTTTATCTGCCTGCGCTGCTGGGTATTGTGTGCACGTCTTGGTTCACCGCACCTTTAGGTGCAAAAGCAACAAACCATTTACCCCTTCCAACCATCAAGAAGATCTTCTCAGTACTGTTGGTTGTTATCGCGGCAAGTATGGTGGCTCGTTAATTGAAGATCGTTCAAGTATCAATATATAGAGCAAAACCGAATAAATTGATCAACCACCAATAATGAGAAAAGGGCATTTTCATAACTGCTCTTTTTTTGTTTATCGGTCTATGCTTATACAGCTATGTACATGAGTATATTGATAAAATCATTTGGTTATGACAATCCACTGCTATAGCTAAATGTACTTGTTCAGTTCAAGGGAATGCTAAAAGTGGGTGATTTATGGATCCGTTAACGCAGGGCGTGCTAGGCGCTTCTTTGTCACAATCGGCGAGTAAAAAACAACATTTGGTTGTTGCTGGGGTATTAGGTTTGCTCTCCGGGTTGGCACCAGATTTAGATGCATTGATTAAGTCTCAAAGTGACCCTTTATTGGCTTTGGAATTTCATCGACAATTTACCCACTCACTGTTCTTTATTCCCATTGGCAGTTTGATCTGTGCCTTGGTTCTACATCATCTGATTGCAAAAAGATGTGGGCTTTCTTTTAAACAAAATTGGCTGTTTTGTGCATTGGGATACGGTACTCATGCACTGTTAGATGCTTGTACCACTTATGGCACTCAACTGTTCTGGCCGTTCACCAACGAACGTTATGCTTGGAATACCATTTCGATTATCGACCCTGTCTATACCATTCCTATCTTAATATTGTTGGTGTTGGCGACATGGAAGCGAGCCCCTTGGTTAGCGCGTATTGCGTTTCTGTGGGCTTTGATTTATCCGACGTTAGGCATGATACAAAGGGATAGAGCAGAAGCGATAGGATGGCAATTAGCGCAAGAACGCCAACATACTCCTATTCGGTTAGAAGCCAAGCCGAGCTTTGCGAATATCTTAGTGTGGAAAGTGGTGTACGAAACAGAATCTCGATACTACGTAGATGCTGTTCGAGTCGGCACCTCCGTTAAAACTTATCCTGGAGACTCTATTGCGAAACTGAATGTGAGTCAGGATTTCCCGTGGCTCGATCCTAATTCACAGCAAGCAAAAGACATTGAACGCTTCCGTTGGTTCTCGAATGGTTATATTGCTCAGGATCCAACAGACGCTCTACGCATTATCGATGTCCGATATTCAATTGTACCTAATCAAATGAAAGCACTATGGAGCATCAAACTATCAAAAGCTGTTGATGCAAATACGTATGTAAAATACGAAACGCACAGAGACAACACGCCAGAGTCGAGACAGATCTTCTTCGGTATGCTCAATGGCGATAAATGATCTAGTTTTGAAAAGTAAAAAGGCTGAGTCAGATAATCTGCTCAGCCTTTTTATTCGTTTATGACTTAGCTACTGATAATTTTAGAGTTAATACGACCTAAAATTAGTTCTTGAGTATCAATATTCACGATACTCAAATTAATAGAAGCAGAAAGACTTGTTTCCATTGTTGGCAATTTTCTAGGTTGTTAGGATATAGGTGCCCCATTACGAAGGAGCTTTTATTGATGTAATGGGGATACTTATCATTGGCTTCAAAGTTATTCTTAAACGATACTGTAGTAAGTTGAAATATTAAGGCACTGAGTTGTTCCAATAAAAATGAAGAAAAAATACACGCGTATATCGTTAAGGACAGTGTTAGGGGGGATGTTTGTCTTTTGCACTCTCGTGACGGCCAGTGTTGCTATCCTCTTGCAATACCATTTTGCGAAAAAAACAGAGCTACAACACACCCTTACTCAATATCAAACTATTGCAACTGGCGTATCCAGCCACTTATCTAGTCTTCAAAATTTAGCTGACAACGTAACGCGGAGAGGCGCGCAATTGGTATCTCTGATCGGCGTGGATACACCGGAAGAGAGTGTCATTGTCCCTTTGTCTCAATTGCTAGTGAGAGAACCTAGCATCCACAGTATTTTTGTGGCTAAAGAAAATAACGATTTCTTCCAACTGATTAATCTTTCTTCTAAGGAAATTCGTTCACGTGTGCAGGCAAAACCCGGCGATAAGTGGTTGCTCATAGTTCACCGCGGAGTAAATCGAGAACGTAGTAAGGTGAGTATTTATTACGATGAGAATTTTATTTCACGACATATTTCAAATGAGTTCAGTAATTTTATCCCCACCCAGCGCAGTTGGTTTGAAAATGCTGAATATGATGAAACTTACAACACATCGCCTTACTTGTTTAATACGCTAAAAGTCTCAGGTGAAACTTTTTCGATCAAAGTGCCGGGTTCAAAAACTGTGGTGGGTGTGGATATCCTTCTTTCCTCTTTAGAAGCGCAATTGACTAATCGATTTGTTAAGAATAAGAAGACCTCAGAGGCTGAAGCCTTTATCTATCAAGAAAATGGGCAATTGATTGCAACGAATAAGATGGTGGATATTGAAGGGCGATTACCGCTAGTCTCACCAGTTAATTTGACCGATGAGCAGCGAATGTTAGTTGAGCAAGCTCCGGAACTAACAGTGTCAAACCAAAATAACTGGGGCCCGGTCGACTTTGCCGTGGGTGGGCGTCCAAATGGATTCGCAATAGATTTATTCAAGATGGTATCGGAAATGACAGGCTTAAAATTTAAGTTTGTGAATGGCCGTAGCTGGGATGAGTTAGTGAAAGACTTTGGTCGCGGCAATATTGACATTCTTCACTCCATTGCCGCTCAAGACGATCTTTCTAGTATTGGTGTGGTTGGTAAACCTCTATATCACGCTAAGTTTGCTTTTCTGACTAAAAAGGCAAATCAACACATCAATACCCTAGAGCAAGTAAAGCAAAGTCGAATTGGTTTGCTTAAAGGGTGGAGCATTCAAGATGATTTGAAAGAAGCTTACCCGCAAATGAGCATCATTAATTACGCTTCGTTGCACGATGCGATTGATGGTGTATTGAATGACGATATTGTTGCTGTGCTCGATATTCGACAAATTTTGAGAAACAAGATACGCGAAACGTTCCGCCAAAATTTGGTAATTAATTTGATTAAAGGGCCCAACATTCCGAACGCCTTTTATTATTTAGTTAATGAAGATCAAAGAGCTTTAGTTGAGATTATTAATCTTGCGGTCAGCGCTATTACGCCAGAGCAGAGAAAATATCTGCGTGAAAAATGGTTTAAGGGTAGTACAGCTCAATCGACCTATACTTTTGTGCCATACGAGGAACTTCTTGAATTCGCAAGAGAGCCAGCATTTGTTAACTCAGTGCGCTTGGTACCAGTCCATGGTGTAGAGAAATATGTCTATGTTGCTAAATTGACACATAAAGAGGGACGTTATTTTGCTGTTGTGATCCCTAAAGCCTACTTAATGGCAGGCGTAAATGAAACGGTAGTTTACTCAGTCGGTGCATCATTCCTTGTGCTTACTCTTTTAATTCCAATTGCGTGGGTAATGGCAAAGCCTATCTCGGAGCCAATTAATGCATTAAGAAAACAGGTCAGGTTTGTTAAAGATCGTGAGTACGAAAAAGTGCAGCGTATTCATTCCCGTATTGAAGAAATTCATCAGCTTGGTCTATCTCTGATGAGAGGTAGTCATTCGCTACAGCAATTTGAGCAGCGTCAAAATGAGTTTTTTGAGTCTGTGATTCAACTTATCGCGCGCGCGATCGATGAAAAATCTCACTATACAGCGGGCCATTGTAACCGTGTGCCAGAGATCGCTCTGATGTTGTCGGAAGCCGCCGAGAAATCCGAGCAAGGTTCGTTTAGAGGATTTGCTTTTGAAAATGACGAAGAACGACGTGAGTTTCGTATCGCGGCTTGGCTGCATGATTGTGGCAAAATTGCGACGCCAGAGTTTGTGGTCGATAAAGGCAGTAAACTAGAAACCAACTATAACCGAATCCACGAAGTTCGTATGCGCTTTGAGGTGCTTTGGCGAGATGTACAAATCCAATACTTGCTCAAAAAATTGCAAGAATTGGGCATTGATGGGCAGCCAGAACAAGTATTACAACAAGAGTTTGCGGTACTCACCGAAGAGTTTAAGTTTATTGCCACCGCTAACGTAGGGGCAGAATTCATGTCTGATCAAGATATTGCGCGTCTGCATGAACTGGCTGAGAAAGAGTGGGTGCGATACTTCGATCGCGGATTGGGTTTATCTCCATTAGAGGAAGCGCGTTATCAGTCTAAAGCGACACCGGCAGTAGAGAAATTACTGACCGATCGCCCTGAACATGTGATTGAACGTGAACAGCCGTTTTATATCGACCCTGAGTTTGGCATCAATATGAAGGTGCCCGATATTCTCTATAACCACGGTGAGTTATATAACTTAGCTGTACAGCGTGGAACATTATCGACAGAAGAACGCTTTAAGATTAATGAACACATGATAAGTGGAATCAAAATGTTGGAGAGCATCCCATTCCCGCCAGAGCTTGAGCGCGTTCCTCGTTATGCGACGACTCACCATGAGGCGATGGAAGGCTTTGGTTATCCGAGAGGCTTGACTGGGGAAGAGTTGTCGATTCCTGAACGTATTCTTGCAGTAGCTGATATTTTTGAGGCGCTAACCGCTGCCGACCGACCTTATAAGAAAGCCAAATCGCTAAGTGAGGCTATCCACATCATGTCGAAAATGGCGTTAGGCGGGCACATTGATAAAGACGTGTTTAAATTATTGCTCACTAGCGGAGCTTATCTAAGTTATGCTAAGCGCTACTTACCAGACGTACTAATTGATGATGTTGATATCGAGGGGTATGTAGACAAGCTTTCATAATCCCAAAAGATTTGTCCAGAAACGAGCCAGTAGAACATCGTTCTAACGTCTACTGGTCGCTATGCTTAACCTTTCAAATAACGACTTCTCAAGTGATCTTTGAAGTATTGCGCATTCAAAGTTTCGCCTGTTGCGCCTTTCACCAAATCATCAGTGCTTAGTAGGCTGCCTTTGCTCCAGATGTTCGACTCTAACCAAGTGAAGATAGGGGATAGGTCACCGCTTTCAATCACAGAGTTCACATCAACCGTTTTCTTCATTGAAGCCATGAACTGAGCCGCGTACATCGCACCTAATGTGTAAGATGGGAAGTAACCAAATGCGCCGTCTGTCCAGTGGATGTCTTGCATACAACCGTTAGTGAAGTTGCCTTGAGTGCTTAAACCAAGGTAAGACTGCATTTTAGTGTTCCAAAGTTCAGGAACATCAGTATGTTTGATTTTGCCGTTTATCAGGTCACGTTCGATCTCGTAACGTAAGATAACGTGTGCAGGGTAGGTCAGTTCATCGGCATCAACACGGATGAAGTCTTTCTTCACGCGAGTGTAGATCTTCTGGAAGTTTTCTTTCTCAAACTCTGAGCCTGAGAATTGCTGACCAGCTAGGTTCGCTAAGTGCCCAATGAACGGGTCGCTGCGGCCAACTTGCATCTCAAAGAATAACGATTGAGATTCATGAATACCCATGGAGCGAGCTTGACCAGCAGGTTGGCCTGCTAGGTGTTTAGGTAAGCCTTGTTCATAACGTGCGTGACCTGTTTCGTGGACGATGCCCATTAAGCTTTGAACGAATTCAGCTTCGTCATATCTGGTTGTGATGCGCACGTCGGTAGGAACACCACCACAGAAAGGGTGAACACTTTCATCTAATCGGCCGTGTTCAAAGTCAAACTGAAGTAACTTCATGACTTCTAAACCAAGCGCTTTTTGTTTTTCTGCAGCATAAAAACCGTTTGGAGCGTTAAATTGCTCGCTCGATTGCTTTTCGATCACTTCGTCAATCAGGCTTGGTAGCCATGTTTTAACATCTGCAAATAAGATGTCCAGTGAAGCAGAGTTAGTACCTGGTTCGTAGATATCCAGCATTGCATCGTAAGGTGTTAGGTTGGCTGCATCAGCACGAATTTGAGCCTCTTCTCGAGATAGCTCAACCACTTCACGCCAGTTTTTTTCGAAGCCAACCCAGTCGTTGTTTCCACGTTGACTACGCCACGCATGTTCACACTTTGAGCCCGCTAGAGACTTCGCTTGAACCAGTTTTTCTGGAAGTAGGTTAGCTTGTTGCCATTGGCGTTTTATTTCACGAAGTGATGATTGTTGATCGTTGTTCAGCGCTTCGTTTTCAGCGTCTGCGATCCAATCGCCAAGTTGTGGTTGAGTCATTAGGCCGTGAACATGAACCGAAAGCTCGGCCATCGCTTCGCTACGCGCTTGGTTACCACCAGCAGGCATCATTGAAGCTTGGTCCCAGCCACAGATAGAGGCTAGGTGTTGAAAGCGTGAACATTTTTGAGAGTGTTCGACTAGTTTTTTGAATGCGCTCATTTGACTACTCTTAATTTGGTTTCTTTAAATGATCCTTAGGGCCGCGTCAGCGTTAAGTTTCATCTCTCATGTACTTTGATTATGGCTCTGCTTTTTAATGGCGCTGACCTTCGTAGTCGAAGATATAGCGAGAAAAGCGTGAGGCGGTACGATGCCTTGAATTTACTATTTCTTAACAAATTAAACTGTACCATTGTGCACAAAATCAGTGACTTGTATAGCTGGTGGTAATTGTTGCTTGCGAAATGTGCAGATAAGCGGTATTGATGATAGATCGCTAAACAAAGATGATAATGATATGGATATTTTGAACTTTGAGGCATTTCTGATTGCCATCACTATTTTAACGTTAACGCCTGGCTTGGATACAGCATTGGTGATTCGCAATACCAGTCGCTCTGGCTTATCTGACGGTGTGATGACCAGCTTTGGTATCTGTAGCGGTCTTTATGTGCACGCCTTTTTCTCTGCAGTGGGTATCTCTGCGATTCTTGCTCAATCCGCTGAACTCTTTCAAGCCGTTAAAATGGTGGGTGCGGTTTACCTGATTTGGCTTGGTTTAAGCAGTTTACGCGCCTTAATGAAAAATGGTGGCGGGCTGAAGGTTGGCGAGCAAACTCATCAAGCCTACAGCGCAAAACGTTCTATGCGTGAAGGTTTCTTATCTAATGTGCTTAACCCGAAAACAGCGGTTTTCTATTTGGCTTTTTTGCCTCAGTTCGTAAACCCTGAAGGTTCGCCGTTATTACAATCTATGTTGATGGCTTCGGTACACTTCATGATTGCTATGCTGTGGCAATGTGGCTTGGCTGGTGCACTTAACTCGGCTAAAAATTTGCTAAAGAATGCGAGCTTTATGAAGTGGATGGAAGGTGTGACTGGCATAGTGCTGGTGGGGCTGGGCATTAAGCTTCTCATGGAAAAGCCGGTTTAGGTATTTCTGGTTCGTGATGAACGTATTAAAGCCCACGCTAGGTTATTGTGACCAAATTAGCGTGGGCTTTATCGTATTACGGGGTAAGCGTTCTGTTATCGTGTATCTACACTATATTAGTCAGCTAGACGAACGTTGAACTCAGCCCCTTCAAAGCCTAGGTCGCTCAGTTCTTGAGCATCAAAGTTGGTCGTTACATCAATGTTACCAAGCTGTTCAGTTATTTGGTTTTCGCCGTCAATACTGCTTTCAGAACGTAGACCACCTGCATTCAGCGGTTTAGCTTGGCCAATTTCGATTGTACCAGCGTATTGAGATTCTGCGTAAAAATCACCCGATACGTAAGAGTGGAAGGGACGTAAGCTTCCGCCTGTTGCGTATTGCATGTTAGATAAGCCTGCTTCTTTAATTGCCCAGCCCCAGTCCCACCATTTTGATTCGCCAGGAATGTAGCGGTGGTCCCACTGGTAACGAATGTCAGCGGAGTGATCGCTCGTACGACCCATAGTGAACGTATGTCCGATAGTAGGGCGGTTGTCCGGGTGCGTATGCCATGCGTTGCCACTCCAGCGAAGGAAACCATAGAATTCAACGTCGTAAGCAATATCGGCGTTAAATTGGTATGGGTACGAGATAGTTGAACGGTACAGCTCGACTTTAATTGGGATCTCAGAGTGAGCAGGAACCATCGGACGAGCTTGAAGCGTTACCGTCTCACTTGAAGAGCCGCCATTCGTTTTTGCGAAGCTTTGATTCGCTTCAAATTTGATGGTGAGCTTGGTATCACCAACTAAAGGCCATTTGAACGTATTCTCAGTAGAAACGCTTTCAGAAAAACCGTAGCTGTTTGTTTTTGACCAGTTTGTAGACTCATCTACTTTTAAGTCAACGACAACTTGCTGTGCAATATCACTATAGTTTCTAGCGGTTGCGTGAACTGTTTTTATGAGTTCGCGATCTGACTCTGTCACCTCACCGTGCGAGAAGTTGTCATCGTTAACAGTGTAGGTAAAATTATCAACGATGATTTGTGTTTTATTACCACAGTGATACCCACTACAAGAGCCGTTGTTGTTTCCTTGAATTACCCAACGATCGCCGGAACGATCTATGACCATATCTTCGCCGACATAAGGGCTGTTATTGCCGCCAACCCAAGCGTACCCGAGGAAATGAGCCAAGTAACTTAGAGGACGTATAAAGTCTTGGCGATCAGTGACTAGGCCATACTCAACATCAATTTCATCGCCTTCTGGCACCGATTTAGCTGGGTAGTTTGGAATTTCTGATTGGTAGTCATTCGGGTAGCAGAAGGTTTTATCGTTTGGCGTATCTTGTTTGATTAGCCCGTAATAACCCGGCCCCATAATTACCCAGTTGTCTTTAAGGCCAACAATATCCCAAGTGCCCATGCGCGGTAGTAGTGAGTTTTTATGCTCTTCTGCTTCAAAGCGGTCTAACGGGCGATAACCTGAGCGACAAACATCATCGCCTAAATTGTCACGCACGATTTGATCTGGGTATATTTTCGCGTTTACTCCGGTCGATAGTACAGACAACACTGCCGCTGCCAAGATACTTTTATTTTTACTGATCACTAATAATCCCCTCATTTTCTTTTTTATATTGGTAATTCTGTTTTGCCTTGCTTACACAGGACCATTTCACTTTTCCATAATGATAAAAATAACGATACTGAAAATGATTGAATGAATTTATTCTTATAAATCAATGCCTTGTAATAATTCTATTAATATTTGATGAAATTTTGATGCAACGAAGAGAGATTTCCTCGGCGCACTTCATAATGAATTTAGAAAAATGAAACTTTTTTAGGATTCGATGTACGTTAATGTGGTTTTGACGTTAAAGATGTTTCCGTGATTTACCATGGATTACCAAATAATAAGCGTCGTTGTGAATGATGGATCGGCATGGGTGATGAAAATGAACGATGGGCGTTATTGACCGATAATTATTCTCAAACATATCATTTGGAAATAATATTAAGTCGTTTCTATGGGTATTCAATTGGGACTAATAATGAGATCTTACTTCAATTATTTTGTGAGATCGTATTATGAAGTGACGATGTATGTCTAATCGATAAAGCTTAATATAGAGACTTTTTCAATTATGAGACGTGTTAGTTTTAAGGATGGAAAGTTAGATAAATAAGGGATAGAAGAGGGGAGGATTTCGAACTGAGTCGAAATCCATTTTAATAAAATATGGTTTGAAGAGAATTTACTATGGGTTAACCGTAGAAGTCAGCGTTTGGCTAAAAGCTGGGTACGTCCTGTATTGCAACTCCGAATAATGGCAAATGCTTCATTGGTGCTTAAAATATCAATATTCAACGTTAGTGGATCATTGTTCAACAAAAGGTATGGCGATAACAAGTTGTCATTCATTGCCTCATTTATCTTTTGTACAGACAGTAAGTCTATCGTGCCAGCAATCGCAAAACTGAATGACTTAGAGTATCCCACATTTCCCTGGAAGCGAAGAACGATAGGGTTTGGTATTTTGTCGTCTTGAATGGAGACGATATGCAGTACTTTGTTGTCCCTAATTTTAGTGAACCCATCGCTTCGCAATACGTTATCTTCAGCGAGTAAATCGATCATACTATGTTGGTAACTGTGATCTTCAAGTTTGTGAGAATCAGGAATACTCCATACGCTTGCAAACAAGATTAGTGCGGAGAAGACGGCAATAAATGGCATCATAATGACCCCTTTTCTAGGAATAGCTCAATCTCTTTACTGGCTTTGTCCAGTTGTGATGGGTTGTAAAAAATATTCACTGATTTACGAGTCACTTTATTGAGTATCGCAAGTTCAGAATAGCCAGGTTCTTCGCTGATGTAAGCAATACAGTCACATTGATACTTGTTAAGAATCCTTTTCAACTCTGGGGTTAGGGTCATTTGAGGGTCTTGATATATCTGTAGTTGACCTATCCAATACTCGGTCAGACGATCAGAAGGTTTGACTTCATGGAGACTCTTGTCGTGAAATTTACTGAATGCCAATGCGATTGATGCTGCTAGCAGCACGCTAGCAGTAAAATAGCACACAAGATTCTTTGAATAGGCAATTTTACGATAGACGGACAGTGCTTGGGTTCCGTTGTGCTTTTCGCCTGAGGTCGCCTTAACTTCGCTGTCAGGTAAAGGCAACGGCGGAGTTGTATCTTCAGGCGCAGTAATGCTTGTATCGTCCACAGTAGATTCGATACAAACACAATGGTCTATGAGGCGGTAACCGACCTTTGGAACTGTCACTATTGGTGAATCTTTAGTCCCAAGCTTAACGAACTTTTGCCGCAGCAAGCTGATACTTTTCGCGAGAGAAGTATCCCCTATGAATTCGTTACCCCAAGCGTAGTTAATAATATCTTGCTTACTCACAATATCGGGCGCGTGTTTAAGAAGAAGCTCTAAGACTCGTGTTTCTCGATATCCAATTTTAATGGAACGATCGTCGTTATAAATACGATTTGTTATAGGGTCAAATTTGATCATATAGCCAACGTTTTATTTTTATTATAATTATCTCAACAATGTTAGCGACTATAAACTGACTTATATATGAATAAAAGCCACATGTTGCTTTTTCTTGAATTTTTTTGGTTTCTTGAAAATACATAATATTTAACAATCATTAAATATAAGTAATGACTAATTAAGCTTTCGTTTTATTAGTGCGAGTTGCTATTTAAAAGGTCTTATAATATTTGGGGTAATTGTTTTAAGTAATCTTTTAGTTAATTAAATTTTTTATTTACTTAGGTAATAAAAAGCCCACATTTGATTGTGGGCTTTGGCTTTTATTTTGCAATTTATGTCGATTAGGCTTTTACAGTTTTATAATCACTAGAAGAAGATAATGGTTTGAAAAACAGCTTCGTTTCTTCGATAACGACGTGGCGTAGCAAGATAAGGCCGATTAGGTTTGGAATTGCCATCAGGCCGTTCACGATATCTGCCATTATCCAGATCATGTCGAGCTTCAAGAATGCACCAGAAGCCACCAACGCAATGAAGATAATCTTGTAAGGTAGGACTGCTTTAGTTCCTAGCAAGAAAACAACACAGCGCTCGCCGTAGTAGTTCCAACCTAAAATCGTAGTAAACGCAAAAAAGATTAGACCAACAGAAACCAGCATAGGGCCGAGCGTGTCTGCATTCAGACCAATAGCAAATGCATGAGTGGTCATTGCAGCACCAGAAAGGTCAGTCTGCCAAGCACCGGTTAAGATAAGCGCCAAACCTGTCATCGTACAAATAATGATGGTGTCGAAGAAGGTACCTGTCATAGAGACAAGACCTTGCTTCACACATGAATCTGTTTTTGCAGCCGCCGCAGCCATGGGTGCGCTACCTAGACCAGATTCATTAGAGAATACACCACGAGCAATACCCGATTGAATAGCAAGCATGATGCTCGCACCAAAGAAACCGCCTGTTGCTGCTGTGTTGGTAAACGCAGAGGTAACAACAAGGGTAATGGCATTCAGTAGTTGGTCTGCATTTGAAACCAGAACGCTCAAACATGCAACGATGTACATAACCGCCATGGTCGGAACCACTTTTCCTGCCACCTTAGCGATAGATTGAATACCACCAAGCGTTACCACTGCCACCAAGATTGTTAAAACGATTGCCGACATTTCACGTGGAGCGCCAAATGAGATTTCAGTTGCGTCCAAGATCGCGTTAACTTGTGGGAAGGTACCGATACCGAAGCAAGCAACGCCGAGTGCGAAGACAGCGAACATTACCGCCAAAATTCTTGAGCCAACACCGTATTGAAGGTAGTACATAGGGCCGCCAACCATTTCGCCATTGCTATCGGTTCTGCGGTACTTAACGGCAAGTAGACATTCTGCGTATTTTGTCGCCATGCCAAATACAGCGGCAAGCCACATCCAGAATAGGGCACCAGGGCCACCAATCTTGATTGCGGTCGCTACACCAACGATGTTACCAGTACCAATGGTCGCTGAAAGCGCGGTACATAAAGCGGCAAAACTTGATACGTCACCCGTACCGGATTTGTCTTTGCTGAATACCATTTTTAGCGCGGTTGGGAGCTGTCTAAACTGGAGTAAGCCTAAGCGAAAAGTAAAGTAGATACCTGTACCCACTAGCAGAATAAGCAGTGGTGGTCCCCAAACGAATTGGTTGATGGTTTGTAGTGTAGCTTGTAGGTGGTTCATAGATTCCCCTTAATAAATTAAAAAATTTAAGGAGAAGAGGGAAGGCAGTGCAGATCACAGGGATCGGTAGCACTACTTAATACATACGGATTTCTAGATAGAATTCTTTTGTTAATTAAGGCTTGTTGCTTTCCACTCCTCTGTCCTTTTGCCTGAGAGTTTCACTTAGCGAATCACTTACAGATAAGTAACGGGCACTAAGCTTGCTCCTTCGGCGACCGATCTAACGGTTCTCTCCAGAGGTTCCTCCAACGACAGTCCTCACTTTTCTGGATTTCTCCAGCATAAAGCACCTGAAAGATTTACTTCTTCGGCGGGTCAATCTAACTAAATGTTAAAGTTTAGTTAAAAACCACTCTCCTGCAGTCTTCATCGGAACAATTACCTAAATGCTTAGGTAATCTGTAGGCGTATCCTAAATCATATAAAATGTGATGTCAGCTACAAAATATCTGTTTGCACAAATGTTGTTCAACTAAATGATCAAACAACGCGACTCTGACGTAACTTGCTTATTTAAATGGTATAAAATAGGGAAACAAGGAGGATTTATGACTCGACTAATAGCGATTGTTTTTTTGTTGGCGTTGGCATTTGTACTGTTTCGTTATCGGACGAATGAAAAAGTACAAAAATGGGTAGTGATAGTTATCGTTAGCAGCTTCCTTTTGTATACTGCCAGCTTGATGATTTCGGAGTTAACTCGTTAAACCGTCTGTGAGCAGATGGGATGAACGTGTTACTAAAGCTCAAGCACTTGTGATTTGAGCGATAGGTTTAACTGAACCTACAAAATCAGTATTGGTATTAGTGCCAGTGACCGCGTAACGTTAAACATATTTTTGGGAGTACCCGCTAGTGAACCAGCAATCTGGACAAAGCGAACAAGATGAAGTGGTTGTTATTGAAGAACGCGATAAGCGCAGTCAGCTCTATATCGGCATTGCTGCGGTTATAGGTTTAGCACTGGGTGGCTTAATCGGTTCGACAGTGACGGCTTCTAAGTGGGAGTCCACTTATCAGGTACTCGAAGCTCGTTATCAAGAATTGAGTGAAAGCAAAACACAGTTGGTGTCTTCTGTTGAAGCTAAAGTGGCGAAAGTTGATACAGAAATTGATGCTAAGGTTGAAGCGGCTTTGGCCGAGCAAGCAGAAGCGCATCAAAAAGAGCTCCAAGAGTTAGCCAAGCAGTCTGCCGTGTTAGAGAAAGCGAACTATTCGTTAGAGCAGCAGTTAAACGAGCAGAAACAGACATTAGATAAAACAGAGCAAGATAATCAAAAGCTAAACCGTCAGGCGGATATGCAGTCGACTTTGTTTGAACGCTCTCGCGAACTGTTCCGTAAAGAATTACAAATATCTCAAGAGCTAGAAAAGCTAGAGAAAGAAAGAGACGAAATCGAACAGAATCTTGGTTCACTTAAGAAAGCGTGTGATGTGTTCTTAGACGGCACTTCATGGGATGCAAAATCTGACGCATGTGAGAAGCAAGATAACGCGAACTCTCGCCTAAGTGACATCAGACAAATGATCGAAGTCCACACCATGGATCTCAAGCAAATCAAAACGCTAACCGAAGAGATGGGTTTATAAGCTCAAACCTTTAATTCATTCGTCTTTAGCAGTAGCAATTCAAACGCCCACATCATGAAAATGGTGTGGGCGTTTTTCGTTCCAGATGGCTTATTTCTTCTGTTTCAGTTTTGCAGAATGGTTCATAACCGTTTTCACACTATTACCAAGCTATTCGTGATTAGAGCCGCAAAATGTTTTTAATATGTGATTAATTGAATATTTGGTGACTTTGCACGCGTATTTATAGGGTTGATAAACAGCATAATAGCGGTGCTCTAGGATGAATATGCGGTCTGTTGTCATTCTTTGATTAGACCATCTCAATGGACAGGTATAAACCATGAATGAATATCAGTGTGAGAATTGCACCGTAGCTTATTGTTTTGACGACTGTAATTCGCCATTAACGAAACCATATGTGATTGAAGTAGAAGAGGTGGTGGACCGTATAAAAGTATGCCGAAATCCTAAGCAGCGTGAACAAGAAAATTTAGGTACAAAAAATCCCCACAAGCAAAACTGGTAGGGATTTTGACTAAGCCATTGTTCTGTTCTCGCTTTCTCAAGCAAAGGGTATCGCCAAGACTTTTAGAACAGTGTTAATTAGCGAGTGATTACTTTTCGTAGGTTTTGATTTCACCTGATTTCACACGAGCAACGAATGATTGCAGCTCTTTCTTAACAACAGGCATCAAGAAGTATAGACCTAGGATGTTAAAGATAGACATCGCAAAGATAGCTGCATCAGAGAAGTCGATTACCGCACCAAATTGGATTGTTGCACCAATCACAACGAACACACAGAACATCACTTTGAAAACCAGTTCCGTAGCCTTTCCTTCACCGAATAGGTAAGTCCATGCTTTAAGACCGTAGTACGACCAAGAAATCATAGTAGAAAATGCAAACATGATAACGGCTAGTGCTAAGGTGTATTTGAAGAAACCTGCAGTTTCAGTAAACGACGCCGCAGTTAGAGTTACACCTGTTAAACCTGAACCATCGAATGGACCTGTGTTTAGGCCAGCGATAGTGATAACCAATGCTGTCATCGTACAAATGATTACGGTATCAACGAACGGTTCTAGTAGTGACACTAGGCCTTCAGTAATTGGCTCTTTTGTTTTTACTGCTGAGTGAGCAATTGCCGCAGAACCAACACCTGCCTCGTTCGAGAAGGTTGCACGCTTCAAGCCTTGAATTAACGCACCAATGAATCCACCAACAACACCTTCGCCAGTAAATGCACCTGTAAAGATTGCGCTGAAAGCAGGGCCAACTTGATCAAGGTTAGAACCGATAACAACTACAGCCATACCGATATATAGCGCAGCCATCCAAGGAACCACTTTTTCTGTTACCGATGCAATAGAAGGCATACCACCAACAATCACAGAGAAAACTAAAGCAGCTAGTACAAGGCCAGTGATAACACCGTACTCACTTGGGATATCAAAGGCATACGTTAGCATTGCATGAGCTTGGTTAGCTTGGAACATGTTACCGCCACCAAGTGAACCCAAGATACACATCAGTGCAAAGCCGATCGCAAGTGCTTTACCCAGTCCACCCAATCCGCGCTCACCTAGGCCTTGGCTCAGGTAGTACATTGGACCACCCGAAACCACACCTGACGGTAAGATAGTTCGGTATTTCACACCCAACGTACACTCACAGAATTTTGAAGCCATACCAAGAAGGCCACACAAAATCATCCAGAATGTTGCACCAGGGCCACCAATGGCGAGTGCAGCACCTACACCTGCGATGTTACCAAGACCGACGGTTCCAGAAAGGGCAGTAGTTAAAGCTTGAAAATGGGAAACTTCGCCGTCTTCTTTTGAGTTAGGGTCTGTGTACTTGCCTCTAATGATATCTACAGCCATACCGACTCGCTTAAATTGGACGAAGCCAAAGTAAACAGTAAAGATCAACGCAGCGAGTAATAACCAGCCAACAATAATAGGGAAGTTGGCTTCGCCAACCGGTACACTTTTAAATATGAGTCCAACGAACCATCCTGTGTAGTCGTTGAAAAATCCATCAACACTTTTGCTTAAGTTACTGATAGCTTGATTAAATGATCCATCTTCTGCAAATGCACTGGAACTAAACAATAATATAAACCCAAAAAATAATTCTCTTATGTTTTTCATGGTTTTCCCTGTCTTTTTATTAATTTATGTTTGCTTATGTTGTTTTTGTCTTATATTTCAATAGCTTATTTATTTCTTCGATAGCGACAAAATGCTCTGTAGCCAAGTCGAAATGCGAGATAAATATCACTACTAATCACGTTTTATATGGAGATCCTTTTGGCACGTGAACCAATAAGACTATGATATTCGGCTTACCACGTCTTATTGATAACCCTATACATAAAACTAATGCCGTCAAAGAAATTTTTACAATAAATTTACAATAATTCGTGTTTTGTCGTCTTTTGGGTATAAGTCGATGATTTTTGAGTTTGAAAAGGCATATAGATTGGCGGTTAAATTGATAGCTAAAATAGAAGAGCTTTGATGTAACGCTTGTTTTTGGGAGGCTTTGAAAAGTCTCTTACAAGGGAAGGAGCAAGTCGGGGGGATTAAAAAAGCCCTTTATCAGAGCTTTTTATGGTTGCGATGAGCTAAACCACTCAAAGGCTATTATCGGTAGTGCGGTTAACGATGCTTTTGCTCGACTTGTGGTAGAGCTTCAGTGCAAGCAACGAACCCCAAAGTACAACTTGTCCCCATAACAGTGTCCATTGAGATGCGACCTCTTGCCACGAAGCGCCCATCTGATTCAGCGCTAAGAAACCTTGGATAGCAGGTGTGCTTGGAAACAGTTGTGATAACAGTACCAACCATTCAGGCATCATTTCAATCGGCCAGATAAAACCTGAAGAGAAGATCAGTGGCATTGAACTGATTAACACCACAACCGTGACTAACTCTCTTCGTGGCACTAACTCACCGATAAAAATGCCAACCAAACAGCTGGCCAATAAGAAGGGCAGTAACAAGGTTAAAATCTGTGAGATTGAGGCGAGTAGGTTAATCCCGTACATCGAAAAGCTGGCGCCGAAGTAGTACATCGATAATAAGTAGTAGATGCCTACTAAGGTGCAACAGCGAGCAAGGATTAGTTTGGTTGGATGAACTCTGCTCCAATAGCCGAATGTGGATTGAGCATTTTGCGTTGCACCAACCAACCCTGATGCCATGGCTAGGGTTTGCTGAAGGATCAATACAAAGACAGCGGGAACGACGTAATCGATATATCCCATTCGACTATTGAAAGTAGGTTTTAAATTTAAGCTAAATGCGCTGTAGCCTTTGGCTGCGGATTCTAAAGGTACACCTTCAACTAACAAGTGACTCACCTTAACTTGTGCGGC
Source organism: Vibrio sp. T3Y01 (assembly GCF_013114525.1). Lineage (NCBI taxonomy): Bacteria > Pseudomonadati > Pseudomonadota > Gammaproteobacteria > Vibrionales > Vibrionaceae > Vibrio > Vibrio sp. T3Y01. The sequence goes on from NZ_VTXJ01000003.1 coordinate 288,223, forward strand.
TAACGTGCCGCCTGCCTTTGCAAGTCCCTCAACTATGGTGCCATACACTAGGAAGTAAGATGCATCACCCGCATAAGAGAGTGTTGGGCTTTTCCCAAGAAGTAGATCTTTATAGAAGTTTTCAGGAATGACGATGAACCCACCAATTTCTTGATTGAGTACAGCCTGTTTAGCGTCTGCGATAGTGGAGTCACGGCGAACCAAATCAATTTGAGAGGTCGCATCGACCATTCGCTCTAAATGGTAGCTGCTTTGGCTCTTGTCTAGGTTTACAACGGACGCTTTCAATTGTTGGGGTACTTGATTGGCGTAAGGCAAAGGGTACAAGAATGAGTAAAAGACCACACCACCAAACACGGTCAGTAATACTACTGGGTTACGTAGAACCGCCAGGAGTTCTTGCTTCAGCAATTGAGTAAAGCTCATTGATTTACTCCTTTATGCTCTGCTTGTGTTGACTGTGCTGCTTGCGCTAAGTGCTTATTAATCAATAAGATCACTACAAAAGCAGGAATAACATACCAAAACATTGAAGTGAGGTTCATCAGCGATTGCGCAGCGCTCACGCCGTAACTGGACTGAGCCGTTTGTATTTCGATGTAATGACTAACAGGCAATAGACTTCTCCAAACTTGGGCTGCCGTGTTCATGTCTGTGACAGGGAAGGTGATCCCCATAAACGCAAAACTTGGCGCTGTGAAAGCACCTGCAAAGCTCATTGCTCTTGCTGGATCAAGCGTCAAAAAGAAGAACAAGCAACCCATAATGATACAACTAATAACCGTTAGTAACTGTGCAATGGTTAATGCCATAAAGCTGCCGTTAAATGGCCACTCTAAAAGTCGATAGAACCAAAAGCTAAACGCAATACCGAACGCTAAAAACAGAACAACATAAGGGGTGAGTGTTAATGCTAGGGACTTAACCGGAGAATGCGATAACCACGCTTTTAGCCCACGAGCTCGCACATTTGCAGTGAGTACTAAAATCGTTCCTACCACTATCATGATTTGCCACAAAGCAGGAACAACGGCAGATACCAAGAATTGAGCATAGCTAGTGTTCTTGTTGAACAGCGGAGTGATCTGGCTTTGAACGGTGACAGCTTGCCCCAAGGCGGATTTTACCGTGGTATCTCCGTGGGAAAGCTGTTTAATCACTTCAAGTTGGGCGTTGAACGTGCCTTGAGCTTGCAACAGAGCCGAGTTCACCAGTTTACCAATCAATATAAATTGGCTGTTGTAGAACACGGAAACCTGCGGGTTTAGCCCAAGATAAAGGTCTCGGTCAAAGTGTCTAGGTATAACAACGTAGCCGTAGATATCACGCTCTATCATGGCTTTTGCTGCTTCACTTGCGGAGCTGTATTTCTGAGTGACCTGCAGGGTAGGTGAGGCATCGACTAAGCGAGTAAACTGCTGCGAAATTTGGCTGTGTTCTAGGTCAACCACTGCAACAGGCAAATCACGAGCGATACCTTGTGAAAAGATCAGCCAGATACTTGCAGCAAGTAGCAAAGGTATCCAAGTTAAGCACGACAACAACCACTTGTCTTTACGGACTATCGCCCACTGTCGAAGTAAGCTGTTTATCGTTTTGTGATGTTCTGGTAAGTGAGAATTAGCAGACATATGTCACCTAAAGCTCAACCACAAGGCTCATACCCATACGCAGTGTTTCGTTTGTATCAACTGGGCGTGCTTCTACTTCAAATGTACGTAAGTCAAAGCCTTGTGCTGCATCTGTTGAACGCCAAGTTGCGAAATCACCCATCACCGCAATGTGCGTCACTTGGAAAGTCAGCGACTTATCTAAAGCGGGCAGGTAAGCTTCAAACTGTGAGCCTTTCTCAAAGTGCTTGAGCATGTCTTCACGAACGTTAAGTACCGCCCATGCGTCTTTAGTATCGATCACAGTGACAACTGGAAACCCTTGTGGCGCTAACTCTCCGCTACTCAGTAGCACTTGAGATACCTCACCACTGAACCAGCTGTGGATCTGTGTGTCTTTTGCATAAGCTTCGACTTCAGCCACTGCACCTGCCGCCATTAATGCTTTTTGAGCAGCAGCCACTTTGGTTTCATCGCGAGCCCCTTCCTGTGCTAGCTGGTACATTTGGAAGGCCGCGCTTTCAGTGTATTTAGCAGCTTGCCACTGTGTTTTGGCTTCATCACGTTTTTGTTCTGCAACGACGCCATCATTATAAAGGTTGTTTACTCGCTGGTAGGTTTTTTCCATTAAATCAGCGGCTGCTTTGGCTTTCAGCCATTGGTCTTTGGCCGCTTGGATTTGCTGAGTACGTGCGCCATTTTCTGCTTCTTGAGCCAGAGCTCCTGCCGCTTTTTCACCAGCTTTAGCTTGTTCTAACTTTGCATCAATTTCCGGGCTCAGAAGAGAAAAGATCAACTCACCTTTCTCAACAGAGTCGCCTTTGCGCACAAATACCTCGTCAATACGGCCGGGTACTTTCGAAGAGATGCTGTATTGCTGTGCATCAATTTGACCTTGAAGCTTAACTGGTTGAGGTTGGTACGCTTGGTAAAAACTGTATCCGACCCAGCCAACAATGCCGATACCAACTATAGATAGAAGAAGAGGCTTAATAGGTTTCATGAATTATCCTTTTGACTGGCTAGCGGTGTCTGTTTTTGAGTCGAAATCAGACGTAACAGAAGAAGTTAAGTAACTCGAGTAAGCGTTCATTTCGCTGGTTAGCGCTAATAGCTTGTTGAGAGAGATAAGGTATTTGAATCGCGCAGCAGATTGCTGTGTTTTGATGCTCGCAAGGTATAACTCTGCATCAACCACTTCTAACGAGTTAGAAAGCCCTTGAGTGAACGCTTTTTTACGAAGTAGTAGATTTTCTTGAGCTAATGACAAGCTAGAATTAAGGCCTTGAACCTCTTCAATCGCTTGGTTTGCTTCAAGGTAGGTCTTTTGTACCAATACGGTTAAGTCTTGTTTGGCTTGTGACTTTAGGAATTTAACTTGAGATACCGCACTGTGCGCAGCAGCCACTTTGTCTGAACGACCTGAGGTGTCGAGTAGCGGTACGTTGACACCAATGCCGACTAACCAGTCTGGCTTCATTTCACTGGCGAGTGAATCGTCTTCATAGAGGCTGTAATCCCCGTAAAGATAAACCTCTGGGTAATATTTGCCTTTTTCAGCTTTGATTAAACTGCTTGCTTGTTTCTCTTTCGCATCCAGAATCTTAAGACCAGGGTAGGTCATGAGTGTTTGATCAATGAACACATCCATATGGGGCAGGTTCTTGTTGATAAACAGTTGCTCTGAAGGTTCAACGCTTTGGCTTTGACCTAGAATTTGGGTAAGGGCTAATTGAGCAATCTTAAGATCATTCTCAGCTTTAGTACGTTCAACTACTGCCTTATCTAGAGAGGCGTCCGCTTGCAGGCGTTCTACTCGTGCAATTTGCCCTTGTTGCTCTAACTTGATGGCAAAATCACGATGTTGAGTTAGGCCTGCTTCTACGGCTTGACGTGTTTTCACCACGTCTTCCGCTAAGATCACTGAGAAGTAGTATTTACTTAAGTCTTCGTAGCGAGCCTGCTTTTCCATCAAGAGTTGGCTTTGCGCTTCTTCGCTTTTACCTTCAGCTGCTGTTTGTGCTGCGGTAATTCGACCACCTGTAAAAATTGGCCACACTGCGCGAATAGAAGAGCTGAAGATATCTTGCTCGGTAATCGTTGAGGTAATGCCACCAAGCGCACTGATAATTTGAGGAGGAACAGGAAGACCAATGGATGGTACACCACTTAAGCTATCGGCAAACTGCTCGCCATTGATAGTGACATCGTTATCAAGGTGAGTGTAGTTTGCGCCTAACGTCACTGAAGGCAGGTTAAGGCTTCCGGTTGCATTTTGAAGGTGTTGATAACGCTCAACGTTAGCTTGTTGAGCCGCAAGAGAGTTGTTGTTCTCTTGGAGTATTTGCCACGCCTCAGAAAAAGTGAGCGGGGCAGCATAGCTTGGCGAAGCCATAGTGCTGAGAAGCATACTGGCGAGTGCAAGGTATCTGAATTTTGGTTTGGTCATCTGCATTAATTACCAAATTAGAGTGTTAGCTCTAATGTTAACAGGGGGATCATCATTTGTCTTGAACAGATTACCTCATATGAGCAAATAGCATAATCATTCGTTAACATTATGTGAATGCTATTAAGGATTTAGCGGTTATAGACAAAGAAACGAAAAGAGCACGACAAATCGTGCTCTTTAAGTTCAGTATAGAAGAAGTTACTACAAATGGACTGGTACTATTTAAAGCTTGGGCAATGGTGATCGGCACGCCACACCAATTGTTTTGAACCTTGCATGGTTTGTAATAAATCTCTACCTGACATTTGCGGGAAAGCTAACAACACTTTTAGGTCGAGCGGGGATGTCTCGTTCTTCTCATATGCTCTGACATGAGTAAAAGTAGATTGTAAGTTTTTGAACAGCATAGCCTTTGTGAGGCAGATTCCAAAAGTATCGCGTTTCATTGCCTGGTTTCCTTTTCAACAATGTTAATACGTTATGTTTTTTATCCTGTTTCTGTCGGACGTTGCCACTGATCGAAACTTCCTGCTCATCAATGCTTTATTCTTGGGTGCTGCTTTTGTCAGTCACCTCTTTGTTGTCTGGCCTGCCGAGTGTGAAATAGCGAGATGAATAGGGGAGAATACTTAATCCGTTTGTTCATCATTTGTAACGGCGAGCACGCAACTTTTACTTATCGATACGTCCAGTGAGTGAAGAGTTGTTGCCTTTCTGTTAACCAAAATTCCGGTTTAAAGCGTTGTCTTAAAATTGCAACGTATAGCTAGGCAACGATAAACTTCTTCATATGCAACCATTATAATTGTATTTATTTTAAACAACCTAAAAAACACCTAAAAGCTTAGTGATCTAGCTCAATATTTATTCGATTTTTTGGGTTTATTAACTAATCCGTTCTAAAAGTGAACGATTTATCGAGGCGAGCGACGTAAAGGAATATCAATTAATAATCTGGTTAATTATTTAGTTGAGCAATAGTCACAAATTCGTATAGGCGGAAAGGTGCGATGATTAACTTAGTGTTAACATTGTCTGCTGAGCACTAGGGACGGGTTTATATGAGATGGAGTAGTATCAGCTTCCGAAAACGGTTGCTGATTATCATGACGGTAACTGGCCTTGTTGAACTGTTGGTCCTTTCAGCGGCGGGGTTTGCTTATATCAAACAATCTCAAGAGCAAGAAATGGGGTTGAAAGCGCTGGGTGTGGCTGAGTTTCTTTCGGAATCTCCCCTTGTAGTGCGCATTATTGAAGAAAAAGGAACCCTGAATCCCGAAGGCGTCCCACATACACTTCCTGAAGAAACCCAAGCCAAATTCCGAAACCTCACTCAATTGATTGGCGCGGCGTTTATTGTTGTTGGTGACGAAAAAGGTGTTCGTTTGATTCACCCATACGACGACAGGCTCGGTAAACCAATGCGCGGCGGAGACAATCAAAAAGCATTGGTGTTCGGGGAGTCTTATGTTTCAACAGCGAAAGGCTCATTAGGTTTTTCGGTCCGTGGTAAATCGGCCGTTAAGGACGCTGATGGGAAGATAATTGGCGTCGTGTCAGTTGGTTACCTATTGGATTCTTTGCAAGATCGAATCGAACCTTACTTGGCCTTTTTGATTGTGATGGCGTTGCTGGTGGTTGCGGTCAACGCTTTGATTTCGAGTTATGTATCTCGTCGTTTTCAGCGCGCTATTTTAGGCTTTGAGCCTGAAGAGATAGGCCGACTGTATGTTGAGTTAGATGTCACCATGAGCACTGTTAAAGAGGGCATTTTAAGTATCGATAAGAACGGTATCTTACGCTCAATAAACAAAAGTGCCTGCGATATTTTATCCATCGATAGAGATAAAGCACTCAATCAACAGCGCCTTTCTGATGTGTTAGCAGGCAGTGATTTAGAACTGCTGTTATCAACAGGCGACATCGACCACGATGTTGAGTTGTATTTAAACAATAAGCGGATCATTGCCAACCGCAGTCCGATTATTGTTGCTGGTGAAGTGGTTGGGGCGGTGTCGAGTTTCCGACTCCGCGATGAGATTAACGACTTAACGGATCAGCTTTCGCAAACCAAAGAGTACGCGGATTTGTTGCGCTCGCAAACACATGAACACCAGAACAAGTTGAATACTATCAGTGGCTTGATTCAAATGGGTGAGTTGGATTCAGTTCAGCAACTGATCGGTCAAGAAACCGCACATTATCAAAGCCTTATCGAGTTCTTGAGAGAAACGGTTAAAGACCCATTGATCGCTGGCATGTTGTTAGGCAAAACCGAACGAGCACGTGAAATAGGCTTAGAGCTAAGAGTTGAGGAGGGGTCTAGGCTAGAAACACTACCAAGTTGGTTGAATGCCGATGACGTTGTCACCATTCTTGGCAACCTGATTGATAATGCGTTTGATGCGACGATGTCGGCGATCAAGCAAGAAGGGCAAATAGCTCCGGCGCGCCGTGTGATTGAAGTGTCTATCAGTGATTTTGGTAATGAGATTATCGTTGAAGTAGAAGATAAAGGATGTGGTTTACCTAAACACTTGGCAACCGATGCGCTGACTGAAAAGGGCATATCGAGCAAAGCGAAACAAAATCGCGGTGTTGGCTTATATCTGATTAAGCAGCTTACCGACCGTTATCAAGGGCAGCTAGAAATGGTCGATAACAACGATTTTGGTTCACGTATGACAGTGTACTTACCAAAAGAAGAACAATAGAGCACGAGTGATCATATGAAGATCTCCTTGATGGAAAAACAATGGTTAAAGGAAGAACATAAATGAACGCAATCACGAGAGTCATGGTTATTGAAGATGATATTGCGATTGCAGAGCTACACCATCGTTATTTAGAACAGATGGGTGGCTTTGACGTGGTCGGCATTGCCACAACACAGTCTGAAGCGCTGATGCAACTGGACATCCTAAAACCGGATTTGGTGTTATTGGATGTGTATCTGCCGGACGGGTGTGGGCTCGATATTCTTAATCACGTAAGAGGTAGCAATCAAGGCTGCGACGTTATCTTGATTACTGCTGCTCGAGATGTGGATACGCTGCAACAGGCGATGCGTGGTGGAGTGGTCGATTATCTATTGAAACCAGTGATGTTCCCTCGTTTGGAAGCGGCACTGAAAAAGTATCAATCTCAACAGCAAGAGTTTGAAAGTGTGTCGGATTTGAATCAAGGTTTGGTTGATAAGATGCTGCAAGCCAATGCCAAAGCGGATTCAGGAAAACTATCAACCTTGCCCAAAGGAATCGATGGCGTAACGTTGGATAAGATCAGAGCTATTTTTCAACAAGCTGATGCCGTTAATATTACCGCCGATGAAGCTGGCGAACGTATTGGTGCAAGCCGTACAACTGCTAGACGTTATTTAGAGTTCCTGATCACTACCGGTGAACTAACAGCAGATTTGAACTACGGTACGGTTGGGCGCCCTGAACGCTGTTATAACAAAGCCAAAAGATAAGGCAGTGCTAACAACGTCCTTTCTATTAAAGTAAAATGTAAAACCAGTTGAATAATCTGGTTTTACGCAGCTCACGCTTTATTACACTACACTCCGCAGACCAGATGCCATTCTTTCTAGACTACAATGTTCGAGAATGCCGATTTGCTTCTTTTTCAGTCTTCGTGAAACCAATGGTCGATTATATTTTGTTCGAAATGAGTCAATATTTAATCGATTGCCTTCACAGTGGTTGATGTAAATCAAATACTCATAGACAATACTGTCCCGAATAGAGGTGATAGCATTCACCCTCGTTTACCAAACGCATTCTCAAGTGTAATAGGCACTCGCTATTGATGTAATAGCCAAGACCTATTATCTATTTTCGTATGTCGCTGATACCTTTAGCGAATACTAAAAACCTTGTTTTTATAGGAAAGATGATGGTAATACCTGAAAACAGCAGCATCGTTATTTTTGGTGCGTCGGGAGATCTAACTTACCGTAAGTTAATTCCTGCTTTGTACCACCTGTATGCTAGCAATCAACTACCAGAATCCTTTGCGATTCTTGGAGTGAGCCGTACTGAGTACAGCGATGAGTCTTACCGTGAGAAGCTGAAGAAGTCTCTTCAGGAAATGGAACAAACTGAACCAGAGACGCTGAATGCATTTATTGAACATTTGCATTACCAAGCGATCAACACTTCAGATGTAGACGATTACGCTCGTTTAGCACAACGTCTAGACAAACTTGAGCAAGACTACCAATTCGAAAACCACAATACTCTGTTCTACTTGGCAACGCCGCCAAGCTTGTACGGTGTTATCCCAGCAAACCTTGCTGCGCATGGCCTAAACGATGAAACAAACGGCTGGCGTCGTCTGATCATCGAAAAGCCATTTGGTTACGACTTAGCTTCTGCTCAAGCGTTAGATGAAGAGATCCATCATCACTTCCAAGAACACCAGATCTACCGTATCGACCATTACCTCGGTAAAGAAACGGTTCAAAACCTTCTAGTACTTCGTTTCTCAAACGCTATGTTTGAACCACTGTGGAACCGCAACTTCATTGATTACGTTGAAATCACAGGTGCTGAGTTCCTTGGTGTTGAAGAACGTGGCGGATACTACGACGGTTCTGGCGCAGTTCGTGACATGTTCCAAAACCACTTGCTACAAGTGCTAGCAATGGTGGGTATGGAGCCACCTGCACAAATTAACGCTGATTCTATTCGTGATGAAGTGGTTAAAGTGCTTCAGTGTCTTAAGCCATTAGAAGAAGATGATCTGCGTAAAGACTTAGTATTAGGTCAGTACACAGCATCAGATGTTCGAGGTCAGCACCTACTAGGTTACCGTGAAGAGCATGGTGTAGCGGATGATTCTCGTACTGAGACTTACATCGGTTTGAAAGCTCACATCAATAACTGGCGTTGGAATGGCGTTCCTTTCTACGTACGTACCGGTAAACGCTTACCTACACGTGTGACTGAAATCGTGATTCACTTTAAGAACACGCCACACCCAGTATTTGGTCAAGACGCACCAGAGAACAAGCTGATTATCCGTATCCAACCGGATGAAGGTATTCAGATGAGCTTTGGCTTGAAAGAGCCAGGTGCAGGCTTCAAAGCAAAAGAAGTGAAAATGAACTTCTCTTACTCTGACTTGCCTGAAACTCAGATGCTGACGGCTTACGAGCGTCTTCTTCTTGATGCACTGAACGGTGATGCGACTCTGTTTGCACGTACCGATGCGGTAGAAGCATGTTGGAAGTACGTTCAACCAATCTTAGACTTCAAGCAAGATCCTCAAGCACTGTTTGGCTATGCTTGTGGTACTTGGGGCCCACAGGAAGCAGATGAACTTCTGCAACGTGATGGCCGCGCATGGCGTTTCCCATGCAAAAACTTAACAGACACGGATTACTGCGAACTATGATCAACCACAAGATCTTTGAAACGCCAGAGCTAGTTGTTGAAAACCTAGCAAACGAAATGAAAGCGTACAGCGAGCAGGGTAAACCTGTTCACATTTCACTGTCTGGCGGTAGCACACCAAAAATGCTTTTCAAACTGCTGGCACAAGCGCCATACGCAGAAGGCATTCAGTGGAACAACCTTCACTTCTGGTGGGGTGATGAGCGTTGTGTTGCGCCGGATGATGCAGAAAGCAACTTCGGCGAAGCGAACGCATTACTTTTCTCAAACGTGAATCTTCCAGCAGAGAACATCCACCGTATTCGTGGTGAAGATGAGCCTAAAGCAGAAGCAGAACGCTTCGCTAAAGAGATGGCTGATGTGATCCCTTCTGAAAACGGCACGCCTGTTTTTGATTGGATTCTGTTAGGTGTTGGCGCAGACGGCCACACAGCATCACTGTTCCCGGGTGTTACTAACTACCAAGATGAGAACCTGTCTGTACTGGCTTCTCACCCTGAGTCGGGGCAAATCCGTGTTTCTAAAACAGCAAAAGTTTTAGAAGCAGCAAAACGAATCAGCTACCTAGTACTGGGTGCAGGTAAAGTTGAGATCGTTAAAGAAATTCATACTACTCCTGCTTCAGAGTTGCCTTACCCGGCAGCGAAAATCCAGGCTAAAACTGGCGAGACAGAGTGGTTCCTAGATTCAAATGCAGCAAGTGCTATCGCATAAGTGCGACTAGCCGCAAGGAGATATAAATAATGAAAGGTGATATCGGTGTAATTGGCCTAGCAGTAATGGGTCAGAACCTTATCCTAAACATGAACGACCACGGCTTCAAAGTTGTGGCTCATAACCGTACTGCTGCGAAAGTAGACGAGTTCCTAGAAGGCCCAGCTAAAGGTACTAACATTGTTGGTGCTTACTCTCTAGAAGAGCTAGTTGAGAAGTTAGAAGCACCACGTAAAGTGATGCTTATGGTTCGTGCTGGTGACGTTGTAGACACGTTCATCGAAAACCTAATCCCACTTCTAGACGAAGGCGACATCATCATTGATGGTGGTAACACTAACTACCCAGACACTAACCGTCGTGTAGCGCATTGTCGTGAGAAAGGTATCCACTTCATCGGTACTGGTGTATCTGGTGGTGAAGAAGGTGCTCGTTTCGGTCCTTCAATCATGCCAGGCGGCGCGGCTGAAGCTTGGGAAGCGGTTAAACCAATCTTCCAAGGCATCTCTGCAAAAACTGACGCTGGCGAGCCTTGTTGTGACTGGGTTGGTAACGACGGTGCTGGTCACTTCGTTAAGATGGTACACAACGGCATCGAATACGGTGACATGCAGCTTATTACTGAAGCTTACCAGTTCATGAAAGATGGCCTAGGTATGTCTGCTGACGAGATGCAAGCAGTATTCGCTGACTGGAACAAGACTGAGCTAGACAGCTACCTAGTTGAAATCACTGCAGACATCCTTGGCTACAAAGATGAAGACGGTGAAGCTCTAGTTGAAAAGATCCTAGACACTGCAGGCCAAAAAGGTACGGGTAAGTGGACAGGTATCAACGCACTAGACCTAGGTATTCCTCTAACTCTTATCTCTGAGTCTGTATTCTCTCGTTGTCTATCTGCACTGAAAGATCAACGTGTTGAAGCTGAAACTCTATTCGGTAAGACAATCACTCCAGTTGAAGGCGACAAGCAAGAGTGGGTTGATGCACTACGTCAAGCTCTACTAGCTTCTAAGATCATCTCTTACGCTCAAGGCTTCATGCTAATGCGCGAAGCGTCTAACGAGAACGGTTGGGATCTAAACTACGGTAACGTAGCACTAATGTGGCGTGGTGGTTGTATCATCCGTTCTGCATTCCTAGGCAACATCCGTGATGCGTACGAAGCAAACCCAGACATCGCGTTCCTAGGTTCTGACGAGTACTTCAAAAACATCCTACAAAGCAGCCTAGCGGCATGGCGTAAAGTAGCAGCGAAATCTCTAGAGTCTGGTATTCCAATGCCATGTACGATTTCTGCGCTATCTTTCCTAGACGGCTACACAACTGCACGTCTACCAGCTAACCTGCTTCAAGCTCAACGTGACTACTTCGGTGCTCACACTTACGAGCGTACTGACCGTCCACGTGGTGAATTCTTCCACACAAACTGGACTGGTACAGGCGGCGACACTGCTTCTACAACTTACGACGTATAATCGTAGTGAGAAGCTGTTAAGAGTTCCGACGCTCTTAAAGGTGAAAGCTAAAAATCAAAAGGATGCCAATTGGCATCCTTTTTTGTTGGCTGTAGTTTAGTTAACGCTTGATATTAGATTGGGATCTTGCAGGTTAAGTACTAGGGCGTGTTGATCTTTCGTGGTTAAATTTTGTTCGGGTGGGGACGCCTAGTCAAAAGCGTTTTAATCGCGGCGAGGGGGAAGTAGCCTAGTCATTCTAAGTAAATCCCCCTCAACAAAGAGTAAAACGCTTTTTGCGGGGGCGCCCAGCTCGAACCCTTCGGGCAGCGTTTGCTGGTCATTTCTACTGCGTTATCGGC
>NZ_VTXJ01000021.1:0-99600 GCF_013114525.1 Vibrio sp. T3Y01
TTCCCGACTACGCTCCTTCGTCACTATCGGGAATGACGTTGATTTAGTTAAGCAACTAAGTCCAAACTTAATCCGTCATTCCAGAACTGAGGGACGAAGTATCTGGAGTCTCTTATCAAACATAAACAGAGATTCCCGACTACGCTCCTTCGTCACTATCGGGAATGACGTTGGTTTAGTTAAGCAACTAAACCTAAACTTAATCCGTCATTCCAGAACTGAGGGACGAAGTATCTGGAATCTCTTAAAACCGTTACTTATAGCTAAATGCGAGAGAATTACTTCTCAGCTGCAATCACAGAGATCTCAACTAGTAGTGCTTCACGAGCCATGTCGCCAGTCACACATGCGCGAGCAGGAGCATGACCTTCTGGAACCCATGCATCCCATACCGCGTTCATTTCTTGGAAGTCTTTCATGTCTTTCAAGTAAATGGTTGCTGACAGCATGTGCTCTTTGTCGCTGCCTGCTTGCTCAAGTAACGCTTCTACTTTATCTAGCATCGTCTGTGTTTGCTCTGTAATGCCTTTTGTTGCATCCGCACAAACTTGGCCACATAGGTAGATAGTACCGTTGTGTTTAACAATACGGCTCATGCGTTGCTTGGTTTCTTGGCGCTCAATCATCGATCTTCTCTCTCTATGTCACCGTGATCCAATATCTTGTGACGTGGTATTATCAGGGCAACAAGCATAACGCGAATCAAGCCCAAGATGACATGTCTTCATTGCAATAAAAATGAAAAAATCTTCAACAAACTCGGTCGCTGCCAACGTTGTATGAATCAGCTCACTGTGTTGTCGATATTGAGTTGGGGAGTATGGTGGCTGTTTTTCCGGGAAGATCCGAAAACCATCAACGCCATCGCTTTGATAATGGCGGCTTTCGCGTTTAGTGGCTTATTGTCGCTGCATTGGATAATGAAGTTTGTGGTGCTGCCTTTAAGGAACAAAAAGCGTTAGCAGAAGTGTTTGTTGGATAGGCGACAATAGTTAGATACTAAGTTCAATTATCGAGCTCTTACCTTTCGCCAAACGGCAGATAGAAAAAAGCCCCAAAACCAATCGGTTTTGGGGCTTTCTTAGAAAATTCTAAGAAAAAGCAGTGGTACTTTAATAGACCGGGCTTTTCTTAGTTTGTTCCCAAAAAAGATCGGATTTTTGATCTTTTTTTTAGGGACCATAAAATCAATGCCTTATGCAACATTCACCTTAGCAATAATCTGCTCGACCAAGTTCACTTCCAAAGCCACTTCATCACACGCATGTTGACGAGGACACTGGTCGCAATCTTTCAGTACCTTCTCAGGTAGCAGAGATTTCGATGTTGGTAAGAAATCATGCTTCATGAAGAACTCTGGAGTACGAGTCAGCACAAACACTTTCTTGATGGCCATTTGGCGTGCTTTCTCAACCAAGTGCTGAACAATAGCGGTTCCCTGCCCTTGACCTTGCCAACCAGCTTCAACGCCCAGTGAACGTATTTCCGCTAAGCCAGAGTCATACACATAGAGCGATGCACAACCGGTCACTTCACCATGATGTTCTGCGACGGCGAATGAGCCAATATCACGCACCAGTTCATTACGAGAACGAGGTAGATTTTCACCCATGTTAGCCCAGTAAGCGACCATGCCTTCCAACGCTTCAATGTCAGTCAAACGAGCAGGACGAACCTTAACGATAGAGGTATCACGCTGCGCCAAACGCTTCTCAGCTTGGTCCACCGCGTAAGCCACTTGCTTCGGTGATACACCACCTAGCGCACTACGTTTTTCAAGACACGATTCAATGGTCAGGATGTCGTACACATCTTCTTCTATCACCTCAGAGAACTCTTTCATCTCTGCAATGGTTAACTCTTCTAGAGCGCAGCCTTTCGCGATCGCCGCAACGACGGTTACGCCTACGATATGGTGAGCTTCACGGAAAGGAATGCCTTTCGCTACAAGGTAATCGGCCAGTTCCGTAGAGTTCGCATAACCCTGCTTCGCCGCTTCAAGTGTACGCTCGCCGTTCACTTTGATGCCGTCAAAACAGAGTGCCGCCATTTCCATACAGTCATTCCAAGTATCTAAAGCGTCGAACAGACCTTCTTTATCTTCTTGCATGTCTTTGTTGTAAGCCAAAGGCAGTGCTTTCACTGTCATCATCATGCCAGCAAGTGAACCGTATACACGGCCTGTTTTACCACGAATAAGCTCTAGCGCATCCGGGTTTTTCTTCTGTGGCATCAGAGATGAACCTGATGTCACGGTATCCGCTAACTCGATGAAGTTTGATTCACCAGAGTTGTAGAAAATCATATCTTCCGCAAGACGCGAAAGGTGAAGCATAGAGATAGAAGCGATAGACATCAGCTCCATCACATGATCACGGTCAGATACTGAATCTAGAGAGTTGCGCGTTGCACGACGGAAACCTAAGTTGTGAGCTAACTCTTCACGGTCCATCGGGTAAGCGGTTCCAGCAAGGGCACCAGAACCCAGCGGACATGTATCTAGACGCTTAATTGCATCATTCAAACGCGAGTAATCACGCTCAAACATTTCAACGTAAGCCAAACACCAGTGAGCAAACGTTACTGGCTGAGCACGTTGTAAGTGAGTGTAGCCAGGAAGCACAGTACCTTGATGCTGAGAAGCAACATTAACCATTTGGCTCTGCAGGCGATCAAGCGCTAGCAGCAGTTGGTTACCTTGCTGACGACACCACAGTTTCAGGTCTGTCGCCACTTGGTCATTACGAGAACGGCCAGTATGAAGCTTTTTACCCAAATCACCGACTTTACCGATAAGTTGTTGCTCAACCCAGCTGTGAATGTCTTCTGCATCAGAACGTAGAATCTGTTCAGGATCTTCCATCACCTCAAGTTTTAGCTCATTCAGCGCTAACTCAAGCTTCTGCTGCTCTTCTTCTGTTAATACGTTGACCGACAGTAGAGCTTTAGACCAGGCAATTGAGCCCACAATGTCTTGCTCAGCCAATCGGTAATCAAAACGAAGAGAATCGTTAAAATCTTTAAACCGGGTGTCTGCTGCTTGGGTAAATCTACCGCCCCATAATGCCATTGTGTATCTCCTAATTGCACAGTGCTCACTGTTTTTGCAAATGATAATTCTGATTAAGATTCAGTATTTTTCTGATGGTTTAAACTTACGGCAATTCAAAATGAAAATAAAGTATTAATTCATTTTTTTCACATATTTATTCACCAAAAGATTCATCCATTGATTCTTTACAGCGTAGAGCGCGAATTATATGCCATCCCATAGTAAAAACCGAAGCTGATTTATTAGGCGATTAGAAAGTAAAAAGCCCACTCACTAATCAATAGTGAGTGGGCTTTGCATAATCATGTCTGTTTACTGGCCTTCAATATTTCAGTGAAGGCTAGCTCACTAACTCATTGTTAGTATTACTTTTGACTATTTAGAGCACGGATACGGCTTGATAGCGAGTAAAGACGGATGAAGCCTTCAGCATGGCTTTGGTCGTAAACTTCATCTTCACCAAAGGTTGCAAACTCTTCTGAGTATAGGCTGTTGTCAGAACGCTTCTGAGTTACCGTTGCGTGGCCTTTGTAAAGCTTAACAACTACCTCACCGTTAACGTCTTGCGCTAGCTCTTCTGTCGCAGCAAGAATTGACTTACATAGTGGAGTGAACCAACGGCCATCGTATACAAGGTGAGAAGCTTTAACGCCTAGCTCTTCACGGAATTCGAATGCCGCTTTATCAAGAACTAGTTGCTCTACTGCACGCAGTGCTTCCATCATGATAGTACCACCCGGAGTTTCGTAACAACCACGCGACTTCATACCAACAAGACGGTTCTCTACGATATCGATACGACCAACACCGTGCTTAGCACCCTTCTCGTTCAGGTAAACCAGTGCGTTGTATGGCGTCATTGTTTCACCGTCAACGGCAACCACTTCGCCCTTTTCTACTTTAAGCGTCACTGTTTCAGATTCGTTTGGCGCTTGCTCAGGGTCTACCGTCCAAGCCCAGCAATCTTCGTTTGGCGCGTTCCATGTATCTTCTAGTACGCCACCTTCTGTAGAGATGTGCCATGCGTTTGCATCACGCGAGTAGATCTTAGTCAGAGAAGCAGTACAAGGGATGTTACGCTCAGCTAGGTAATCCAGACATTCCTCACGGCTCACTAGATCCCATTCACGCCATGGTGCAATTACGTGTAGGTCTGGTGCTAGTGCAGCGAATGCACCTTCAAAACGAACTTGGTCATTACCTTTACCCGTACAACCGTGACACAGTGCGTCTGCACCTACTTTACGCGCAACTTCAACCTGTGCCTTAGCAATGATTGGACGAGCCATTGAAGTACCTAGTAGGTATTTGCCTTCGTAGTAAGCACCGGTTTTTAGCGTTGGGAAGATGTAATCAGCAACCATCTCTTCTTTAAGGTCCGCGATGTAACACTCAGAAGCACCTGAAGCTTTTGCTTTCTCTTCAATGCCTTCTAGTTCTTCAGCACCTTGGCCAACATCCGCGACAAACGCCACTACTTCACAGTCATAGTTCTCTTTCAACCATGGGATGATTACTGATGTGTCTAGACCGCCAGAGTAGGCTACTACAACTTTCTTTACGTTAACTTTGCTCATTTTCTTTCTCCTAGTTTCCATACTGCACATGGCGGTCAGCGTTGGAAATGACTTCATAATTATATGTTTATTTAATTTGTCTAAATTCTTTAAGTAGTGACTCGCAGTGAGGCCTACTGAGGTAAAAACTGTGTTCCTATGCTTTTACCTGAAAACAGTTGTGTTAGCTTTTCTGGGTATCGCCACGTAGCGACTTCGATTGGTCGTCCAAGGTCGTTAGCAGCTTCTAGTGCGGCTTGAACCTTCACGATCATGCCGTCAGTAATCACTTTCCCTTCGATAAGCTCATCAGCTTGCTGCTGGTTAAGGCTTGGAATTAGGTGACCTTTGCCATCTAGTACGCCACTTACATCAGAAAGCAGTACCAGCTCAGCATCAAGTGCACCAGCAACGGCTACTGCTGCTTGGTCTGCATTCACATTCATCAGTTGTCCTTGCTCAGTAAGACCAATTGAACTAATAATTGGCAGTGCGCCCGCATTAAGAATCGCTTGCAGAACGGTTGAGTCGCCCGGCTCCGCTTTTCCTACCGCGCCCAGTTCAGGGCTCAGTTCGCTCACTTTGCATAAACCACCATCTGCAAGGCTCAAACCAACGGCATTGATACCGTCTTTAATCGCCTGACCTTGAAGTAGTTTGTTGGCTGTGCCCGCTAATGCACCAGCGATCACTGGGATCTGATCATAAGGAGTAACACGTAGCCCTTCTTTCTTAACGGTTTCGAGGTTCAACTTATTCATCAAGTCATCAACAAGGTAGCCGCCGCCGTGAACAATCACGATTGGTCGTTGTGCTTGTTGTTGGTAAGCAGAGATCGCACCAAATAACTTGCTAAGTGTTTCACCACAAGATAGCGCAGCGCCACCTAACTTTATGATTAATGGTTGATTATTAAGGCTCATATCTAGATTTCCTTACACTAACGCAGTTAATGGCGCAAAACCATAACGTAAATTTAAACACTGCATCGCTTGGCTAGATGCACCCTTTAATAAGTTATCAATCGCTGAAACAACGATGATGTGTTGACCTTGAACCTTCCAACCTAAATCGCAGAAAGGTGTCTGTTCTACATCTTGAATTCTTGGCAATGTCTCTTCGAGTAACCTTACGGCTGGCTTGCCTTGGTAAGCTTGTTCAAAGGCATCTTGTACCTGTTGTTCTGTCACGCCCTGAGCCAGCTTCATAGTAATGGTCGCTAAAATGCCGCGCTTAAAATTGCCTAGGTGCGGAGTGAAAATCACATCACATCCTAAATGTGCTGCCATTTCAGGTTGATGACGGTGGTTAAATACACCATAAGCTTGCAGGCTCACTTCGCAGAAGCTGTTGACCATGGTCGCCTTACGACCCGCTCCAGTAACCCCGCTGGTCGCGTTAATCACAGGCCACTGGTTCTCGTCCAGTAACTTAGCTTCAACTAAAGGCTTAATCGCCAGTTGTGATGCCGTTGGGTAACAACCTGCGACTGCAACAAGCTGAGCTTCTTTAATCTCTTGCTCATTCCATTCCGCTAAACCGTAAGCCGCTTTATCTAGCCACTGTTCATGTTGGTGTTCAAAGCCGTAAAACTCTTGGTAGAAGTTTTCGCCTTTAACTCTAAAAGCACCTGATAGGTCGAATACTTGGCAATCATTCTCTAGAAAGATAGGAGCTAGGTCATGACTCACTTCATGTGCTGTCGCTAGGAAAATCACATCAGACTGCTTTGCCACTTCTTCTGGATTCGTTAATGGCTGTACTGGCATATCAATCAAGCCCGCTAACTTACCGTGCAGTGCTGCAATAGGTTTACCTGCGTCTACACTATTGGCTGAGACATACAAACCTGATAGCGTGAGCTCAGGGTGTCTGTTTATCATTAGAGCCAGTTCTGCTCCTGTGTAGCCGCTTGCGCCAATGATCGTGGTTTTCAACATCTCAACACATCCATTTCTGAGGTAAGTTACATTTCAAAATTTGACTATTCATACTTAATTTTTAGCTTTATTTGATTTCTTATGCATTAAATATGATTTAATATGTGTTTTACCGACTTATAGTTTTCCTGTCAATAGTAGAAGTGAAGATATTATGCAATTACCGAGTTTCCTTGAGGTCTATAAAGGCCTAATTTCCACCGACTCTATTAGTTCTACGGATCCAAGCTGGGATCATGGCAACGAGAAAGTGATCGAAAAAATGGCTCAATGGTTTAAAGATCTGGGCTTTAGCGTAGAAGTCGTGGAAGTTGAGCCTGGCAAGCATAATATGATCGCAAAAATGGGCTCAGGCGAAGGCGGCTTATTGCTGGCTGGACATAGTGATACCGTGCCATTTGATGAAGGGCGTTGGAATTTCGACCCTCACGCACTGACAGAACACAACAATCGCTTCTACGGATTAGGTACTGCCGACATGAAAGGCTTTTTCGCCTTTATCTATGAAGCAGTAAGAAAGATGGATTGGAGTAAACAGGCGAAGCCACTTTATGTATTGGCAACCTGTGATGAAGAGACCACCATGCTAGGTGCGCGTCATTTCACTGAAAACGCACCGTTTAAACCGGATTACTGCATCATTGGTGAACCGACCAGCCTAGTACCGATTCGCGGGCACAAAGGCCACGTGGCGAATGCAGTGCGCGTAACCGGTAAATCAGGTCACTCTTCAGATCCAGCATTAGGCGTTAACGCTATCGAAATCATGCATGAAGTGCTGTTTGCTTTGATGCAGCTGCGCGACAAATTAATTAAAGAGTACCACCACCCAGGGTTCGCTATTCCAAGCCCGACACTAAACCTAGGTCATATTCATGGTGGTGACAGCGCTAACCGTATTTGTGGTTGTTGTGAACTGCACTACGACGTGCGCCCTTTACCGGGTATCAGCTTAGACGGTTTAGATAACATGCTGCGCAGCGCACTCAAAGAAGTGGAAGCGAAGTGGCCGGGCAGAATTGAGATTACGCCACTGCACGAACCTATCCCAGGTTACGAGTGTCAGCACGACCACCCATTTATCGGCGGCATGGAATCCGTTTGCGAAACTGAATCACAAACCGTGAACTACTGTACCGAAGCACCTTTCCTTCAAGAACTTTGCCCAACCTTAGTTCTGGGTCCGGGCTCAATTGACCAAGCTCACCAACCGGATGAATTCTTAAGCTTTGATTTTATCGACCCAACGATTGACGTACTGAGTAAATCTATTCGTAAATATTGTTTCTAGTTATTGCCACCCTTGCGATACTTTTTTATAAAAGCTGCCCTAAAAGGTGGCTTTTATTCTGTTATCCCTGCCAAAGCCTGATCTTGTAATTAAATTTCACTTTATTCCGAAGTCTTGGAAAATTTACTTCTCCCGCATTTCGAAAACTAATAATTGCAAACTTAGAATGCTTTATTTGACTAGATACAGCAGTTTTCGCTAGATTGTGTACTTAACAAGGAACAATGGATGTAATTTTTTTACGAGGCAGGATGACAATGAACGAGAAATACGCCGCTCTCAAGAGTAACGTAAGCATGCTGGGACGCTTGCTAGGTAACACAATCCAAGATGCACATGGTGACGTTATCTTAGAGAAAGTGGAAACTATCCGTAAACTTTCCAAATCCGCCCGCGCAGGCAACAAAGCTGACCGTGACAGCCTAGTTGAAGAAATCAAAAACCTGCCGAACGAACAACTCACTCCTGTTGCTCGTGCATTTAACCAATTTCTCAACCTCACCAACATGGCAGAGCAATACCACACCATCTCTCGCCACTGTGAGGAGCATGTTTGCGAACCAGACGTGCTGCAATCTCTATTTTCCAAATTAAACCAAAACGACATCAGCAAGCTAGATGCAGCTCAAGCTGTTCGCGACCTGAACATTGAGCTCGTTTTGACTGCACACCCAACAGAAATCACTCGTCGCACCATGATCAACAAGCTGGTGAAGATCAACGAGTGTCTGTCTAAATTAGAATTAAGCGACCTATCACACAAAGAGCGCGTGAAAACCGAGCGTCGCCTAGAGCAACTTATCGCTCAAGGTTGGCACTCTGATGTGATTCGTCAGCAACGCCCTACGCCACTCGATGAAGCGAAATGGGGCTTTGCGGTTGTAGAAAACTCGCTATGGGAAGCCGTGCCTGATTTCCTACGTGAAATGGATGGTCGACTTAAAGGCTACCTTGGTGAAGGCCTGCCGATTGATGCACGTCCAGTTCACTTCTCATCTTGGATGGGCGGTGACCGCGATGGTAACCCATTCGTAACGCACACTATTACCAAAGAGGTTCTGCGCCTATCTCGCTGGAAAGCGGCAGACCTTTACCTAGGCGATGTTAATGAGCTGATTACCGAACTGTCGATGACTAAGTGTAATGATGCGGTTCGTGAACTAGCCGGTGATGAGCACGAAGCTTACCGTGCAATCCTGAAGAACCTACGCACTCTACTGAACAACACGCTAGAAGTGCTGGATGCAAAACTGCATGACACCGAGGTTCCGAAGAAAGAAACACTACAGAACATCGACCAACTTTGGACACCGCTTTACGCCTGTTACCAATCGCTGCACGAATGTGGCATGGGCGTAATCGCGGATGGCTCCCTACTGGATACCCTGCGCCGCTTAAAAGCATTCGGTGTGCACCTAGTACGTCTCGATGTTCGTCAAGAAAGTACCCGTCACTCAGATGTGCTGTCTGAACTGACTCGCTACTTAGGCATTGGCGATTATGACCAATGGAGCGAGCAAGACAAGATTGCTTTCTTAACCAATGAATTGAGCTCTAAGCGCCCGCTGCTTCCTCGCGATTGGGAGCCATCTGAACAGGTTAAAGAGGTTTTAGACACCTGTAAGGTCATTGCTGCTCAACCTCGTGAAGCCTTCGGTGCTTACGTGATTTCAATGGCTCGCACAGCATCAGATGTACTGGCTGTTCACTTGCTACTGCAAGAATGTGGCTGCCCATACCGCATGGACGTGTGTCCACTGTTCGAAACGCTAGACGACTTGAACAACTCAGAAGCCGTAATGAAACAGCTAATGAGCATCGACTTGTACCGTGGCTTTATCCAAAACCATCAAATGGTGATGATTGGATACTCTGACTCAGCGAAAGATGCTGGCGTAATGTCTGCAGGTTGGGCTCAGTACGACGCAATGGACAAGTTGGTTAAGGTTTGCGACGAAGAAGGCATTGAACTGACTCTATTCCACGGTCGTGGCGGTACGGTTGGTCGTGGTGGTGCTCCGGCGCACGCAGCCCTTCTTTCTCAGCCACCTAAGAGCTTGAAAGGCGGCTTACGTGTAACTGAGCAAGGCGAAATGATCCGCTTTAAGCTTGGCTTGCCAGATGTTGCAGTAAACAGTTTCAACCTATACGCAAGTGCGATTCTAGAAGCGAACCTTCTGCCGCCACCAGAACCTAAACAAGAGTGGCGTGACCTAATGGAAGTGCTGTCTCAAGTCTCTTGTGAGGCTTACCGTAACGTGGTTCGTGGCGAAGAGAAATTTGTTCCTTACTTCCGTCAAGCGACACCTGAACTGGAGCTAGGCAAACTGCCTCTTGGTTCTCGCCCTGCTAAGCGTAACCCGAACGGCGGCGTAGAAAGCCTACGTGCAATCCCATGGATCTTCTCTTGGAGCCAAAACCGTTTGGTACTTCCGGCATGGCTAGGCGCTGGTGAAGCGATTCAATACTCAGTAGACCAAGGGCATCAAGCCCTACTGGAAGAGATGTGTCGTGAATGGCCGTTCTTCTCTACCCGTCTAGGTATGTTGGAAATGGTGTACTCGAAGTGCAACATGGAAATCGCTAAGTACTACGACCAACGTCTTGTTGACGAAGAGCTATTACCGTTAGGTGAATTGCTGCGTGAACAGCTACAAAAAGATATCAAAGCCGTACTAAATGTTGAGAACAACGAGAACCTAATGCAGAGCGACCCTTGGGGGCTTGAGTCGATTCGCCTACGTAACATCTACGTAGAGCCATTGAACATGCTTCAAGCTGAGCTGCTGTACCGTACTCGTAAGTGCGAAACACCACCAGCTGAGTTAGAAGAGGCGCTAATGGTGACTATTGCAGGCATTGCTGCAGGCATGCGAAACACCGGTTAATTAGTGATTTCTACTACAAGATAGACAAAAGGTCGCCTCGTGCGACCTTTTTATTTCAACAAAATGACCATGATGAGTTTTTTATCAGTTTTTTGGGTTATTTTATCCATGTATTCTACTTTATGCTTATTATTTAGATATACTACTGCTCCACTGCGGAAACACTCAAAAATCATAATCTGCAGTACTTTGACCAATAAACTGGTCGACCTAGGTGATAAACGGCTTTGTAAGGTGACATAACCAACCCATGAGTTGGTACAACTTAAACATAACCAATATAACGTGCCACTAGAAGCACACTTGATGTTTAAGTATTTGTTTACTGTTTACCATTTGGATTTCAGACATGTCATTACCACACGTAATTTTAACCGTTCTAAGTACACGCGACGCTACTGGTTACGATATCACAAAAGAATTCTCTGCAAGCATCGGTTACTTCTGGAAAGCTAGCCATCAACAAGTTTACCGTGAGCTAAATAAAATGGCTCAGAACGAACAGGTAACTTGCGTGCTTGAACCTCAAGAAGGCAAACCTGATCGTAAAGTTTACTCTATCACCGATGCTGGCCGTAGTGCTCTGGGTGAATGGTTTGAACAGCCGACTGCACACCCAACGGTTCGTGACGAATTCTCAGCTAAGCTAATGGCTTGTGCTGTACAACCTTCTGACGCGTACCGTGTACAACTTTCTGAACTTGTAGAAGAATCTCGCAAATTGGTTTCTCATTACCGTGAAATCGAAGCGGCTTACTACGCAACACCAGCAACGCTAGACAAGCAAGCTCGTCTTGAGCGTCTAACGCTTCGTCGTAACCTACTTATCCGTGAAGCATGGATTGTATGGGCTGAAGAAGTACTGCTTGAGCTTGGTGCTATCGCTTAAGCAGAAGCTAGAAGCTAGAAGCTGATAGAAAAATAAAAGGCTTGAACTCTTAGAGTCCAAGCCTTTTTTGTATCTGTAGGATTTGAATTAAACAGCGATGCTTTACAGGAGCTTAAGCTTTACTTAAAGCGCAGCAACTTGCGGACGAACACCTAACGTGTGGCAAAGTGCGTAAGTCATTTCTGCACGGTTTAGCGTGTAGAAGTGGAAGTCTTTCACACCTTCACGGCTCAGTGTACGAACCATATCAATCGCTTGGCTAGCACCAACAAGCTGACGAGTCGTTGGATCATCATCCAAGCCTTCAAATTGCTTCGCCATCCAGCCTGGTACTTTTACGTTATTCATCGCAGCAAAGCGAGACGCTTGCTTAAAGTTAGAAACTGGTAAGATACCCGGTACAATCTCAACATCAACGCCAGCCGCTAC
Source organism: Vibrio sp. T3Y01 (assembly GCF_013114525.1). Classification (NCBI taxonomy): domain Bacteria; kingdom Pseudomonadati; phylum Pseudomonadota; class Gammaproteobacteria; order Vibrionales; family Vibrionaceae; genus Vibrio; species Vibrio sp. T3Y01. The sequence goes on from NZ_VTXJ01000021.1 coordinate 12,046, forward strand.
ACAGCGGTCACGGAAACGTAGATAGCTCTCTACATCAAAGAAGAACTGAGTGATGGCACGATTTGCACCGGCATCCACTTTACGTTTTAGGTTGATAAGATCTGATTGAGCGCTTTTCGCTTCAGGGTGAACCTCTGGGAATGCCGCCACTGAAATATCAAAGTCGTGACGAGATTTGAGTAGCTCAACGAGGTCAGATGCGTACATTTCTGGTGCACCACCGCCTGGGGGAATATCACCACGCAGCGCAACGATGCTCTCAATACCATTTGCCCAGTAATCGTCAGCAATTTGGATTAGCTCTTCACGGCTCGCATCAATACACGTTAGGTGCGGAGCCGCTACTAGACCTGTTTGGTTTTTGATCTCTTTAATGATTGAGTGGGTACGGTCACGCTCACCCGAGTTTGCACCGTAGGTCACTGATACAAATTTTGGTTGAAGCGTTTTAAGACGGTGAACAGAATTCCACAGGGTCTCTTCCATCTTTTCACTGCTTGGTGGAAAAAACTCAAATGACACATTGATGTTGTCAGAAAGCTCAGCGATATTCTGATTTAAAGCGTCGATATGACTAGCGTGTGTGTATCCCATCTTACTCTCCCTGTGGCAAAAGCAACCACTAAAATCTCAAATCCTCAAACGACGTTTAGACGTCTATATGTCCACAGAATGTATTGAATACGATTTAATGTCAACAGATCCATTATGAATTTTTCTCAAGTAGAACGTGAGTAAAACTCAAGTCGTTAGATGGGTCGCAAAGCAGAAATAAGGAAGAAAAAAGGCTGAGAAACACATCGTGCTTTCAGCCTTATCTATCTTAGTGAATAGTATGCTATTTACGTGTCGTAGCAAATGATCTGAGTATTAGAACAAGCTCGACATTCGGTTCAAATCAGACTGAATTGCACCAGCCGTTACTTCACGTCCAGCACCTGGGCCACGAATAACCAATGGGTTATCTTTGTACCATTTACTCTCAATCGCAAAGATATTGTCGCAAGGCAGCAAGTTCGCCAAAGCGTGCTCTTTCGATAACGCTTCAACACCTACCGTTGCTTTACCGTTCTTCTCTAAACGCGCGACGTAACGTAGCACCTTTTGTTGCGAATGTGCTTTCTCCAAACGCTCCGCTAGCTCTTCACTCAGCACAGAAGCTTTGTCAAAGAAGTCATCCACCGATAGGTCTTGCAGCTCTTCAGGAACCAGTGATTCGACTTTTACGTTTTCAGGTTCAATATCTAAGCCCGACTCACGAGCCAGAATCACCAACTTACGCATCACGTCTGAACCATCGAGATCAGCACGAGGATCTGGTTCTGTCAGGCCTTGTTGCCATGCTAAATCCACCAGCTCGCTGAACGGCACCGTGCCATCAAACTGCTGGAACAACCAAGACAAAGTGCCTGAGAAGATACCCGACAGCGCAATAATATCGTCGCCACTTTCACGTAAGTCACGTACCGTGTGGTTAATAGGTAAGCCCGCACCAACGGTCGCGTTGTACAACCAATGGCGGCTGATTTTAGCAAATGCATCTTGTACCTGATGGTAATACTCACTTGATGCTGAGCCAGCGACCTTGTTCGCTGAGATCAGATGAATACCTTGCTGAGCGATCTGTAGATACTTTTCTGCAAGAGCTTGGCTGGCAGTAACATCCAAAACCACAGCTTCGTCGTAGCCCTGAATAGAGCCTAAACGCTCCAGCCAGTCGTTTCCATTGTTAGCAATCGCCTCATCATCAAAGCGCTCACCGACAGAGGTTGCATCAATACCTTGGTCGTCGAACCAATAGGTTTGGCTATCAACCACAGCAACCAATTCAAAGTTCATTCCGCGACGCTTTTCGAGCTCAGCCTTTTGCTCAGCAAACAGGCTTAACCAGCTTGAACCAATGTTACCCTTGCCACACAAGGCGATCGCAACACGCTTCTGCGCTTGGAATAGTTGAGAGTGAATGCCCTTCACTAGGCTCGATGTTTCACTCTTACGAATCACTGCCACTAAACTCAGGCCTGAGTTCGCTTCAGAGATAAACTCAACCGATGAACTCTTTAGCTGCTGATAAAAACCGTAGCAATGGTTCGGGTTCTTCGTTACGCCCGCACCTACAGCAGCAATAAGAGAGAAGCCCTCTTTCAGCTTAATCTCAGCTTCAATCGCGTGATCTTGCAGGTACTCTAGAGCGCCGCCAGCGATCTCTTCTGTATACGCGAGACGCAAGCAGTGTTGATCTGGTTCTAGCTCATAAGCCAGCGGCTCTAGTTGAGCACGCTTAAGCCCTTCAAGCACCTCACTTTCTAGACGGTCGAAATCGTGCCCGTGACCAAACGTCAGTTGCACAATCAGCACTTCATCCAGAGAGGTAATAATTTTTGCACCGCGACCCGATGCCAGAACACGCTCAATCTGAGTCGAACCAGATTCTGGCTGATAGCTGCAACGCAAGCTCAGATCCATCGCACTTTGCGCGACTGGCTGTAGTGTGCGGCTATGAAGCACAGGTGCGGCAAGACGAGCGAGTTCACTTGCTTCATCAAGACGAAGTAGAGGCAGTAAACACGCATCCGACACCAAGCGAGGGTCAGCACTGTATACACCTGCTACATCACTCCAAATCGTTACGCGATCCACTTCAGCTAAAGCGCCAATCACGGTTGCTGAATAGTCTGAACCATTGCGACCAAGTAATACGGTTTCACCTTCAGTGTTTTGCGCCATAAAGCCGGTAATCACCACACGACAATGGGCATGTTGCGCTAACGCTTCTTTAATCAGAGGATAAGAACGAGCACGATCCACTTCAGGCTGAGCGCCCACTTCTGCACGTAAGAAAGCACGAGCATCTTGTGCGACAGCTTGTAAATCATGTTGGCACAACAAAGCAGCCAACAGACGTGAAGACCAAACTTCACCGTGACCTAGGACTTGCGCTTTTTGTGCTTCGCTTAGAGGAGCCGTTAGCTCGCCCAAAGCGGTAAATTCTTGTTGGATAGTCGCCGTAAGTTGCTCTGCAGGCTCACCTTCAAGCAGTGCTTCAATCAGTTCAAGCTGGAACTGGCGAAGGGTTTGTAGGCACTCATGAGCAATACGCCCATCTTTATCAAGCGCTTCTACAAACTCAATCAAACGGTTAGTGGTTTTGCCTGCTGCCGAAACAACCACTAAGTCTGTTGCTGATGAATAGTCTCTAAGAATGTTGACCACGCGTAAGTAACACTCAGGGTCTGCTAAACTGCTACCACCAAATTTATGTAGCTGGCGAAAGGTTGCCATTGTTACCCCTCCCCTTCAGCGATAAAGCCTTGTGTTTTTTCAAACGCTTGCTTGAGGTCATCAATCAAGTCTTCAGCATCTTCAAGGCCAACAGAAAGACGCAGCAACTGTTGAGAAACACCCGCTTCTGCCAGTGCTTCTTCACCCATCGCACGGTGCGTCATCGACGCAGGGTGACAAATCAAGCTTTCAACACCGCCCAGCGACTCCGCCAAAGAGAACAGCTCTAACTTATCGACAAAGTACTTAAGCGCCTCGAATGAGCCCGCAAACTCAAAACTCAGCATTGAACCAAAGCCAGACTGCTGCTTCTTCGCGATATCATGACCTGGGTGTTCAGGAAGGCTTGGGTGGTAAATAGTACCAACGAGATCTTGCTGCTGCAGAGACGCTAGAATTTCACGTGAACTCTCTTCGTGAACTCGCATACGAGCACCTAACGTACGAATGCCACGTAGTGTCATGTAGCTATCAAATGGTGTGCCGGTCGCACCAATACAGTTACCCCACCATGCTAGCTCTTCAGCGTGCTCTTCTGTTTTAGTGATCACCACACCACCAATCACATCTGAATGTCCGTTGATATATTTAGTAGTTGAGTGGATAACAAAATCCGCACCCAGCTCTAAAGGCTTTTGGAACACTGGTGTCAAAAATGTATTGTCGACAGCAACCAGAGCACCAACCTCTTTCGCTTTACGGCAAGTTTCTGCAATATCAACTACACGAACTAAAGGATTCGATGGTGTTTCAATTAAGATCAACTTTGGCTTAAGCGCGATCGCCGCATCCAGTGCCGCTTGATCCGATTGATCAACAAACAGAACTTTGAAGTCACCTTTTAGTGAGCGAGTGTTAAACAGACGGTAAGTACCACCATAGCAGTCGTGTGGTGCGACAATCAGATCATCACTGCCTAAGAAAGCGGAAACCCATAAGTTAAGTGCAGAAGTACCGCAGTTAGTAACCACTGCACCTTTGCCCGATTCAAGCTCAAACAGTGCCGTTTCTAATAAACCGCGGTTTGGGTTACCTGAACGGGTGTAATCGTACTTTGGCACTTCACCAAAAGCGGGAAAACCATAGTTAGTCGAAAGATAAATAGGTGGGACAACGGCATGGTGTTGCGTGTCTGACTCGATACCAGTACGTACTGCGATTGTTGCTGGCTTCCGGCTGCTCATAGGTGCTTCCTTACAAGTTTTGCGTCTGAGAGTCACAGCTGCTTGTCGGCATTTTGCGGCTGTGTTAGATATATGTTATTCACTTTACTTTCATAAACGTGAGACGTCAACACTTCTAGACGTCTATATGTCTTTGCTTATGGCGGTAAATCCCGCTAAAATCACCACTATTAATTTAATCTAACAACTAAAGTGATGAAGGTACGCAATGGCCGACTGGAATGGTGAATACATAAGCCCATATGCTGAGCATGGAAAGAAAAGCGAACAAGTAAAGAAGATTACAGTTTCTATCCCTTTAAAAGTGCTAAAAGTGCTTACTGACGAGCGTACTCGCCGCCAGATCAACAACCTGCGCCATGCAACAAACAGTGAGCTACTGTGTGAAGCTTTTCTACATGCGTACACAGGCCAACCACTGCCAACAGATGAAGACCTTCGTAAAGACCGCCCAGATGATATTCCTGCTGAAGTGAAAAAACTGATGACAGAGATGGGCATCGAGTTCGAAGCGTTTGACGAAGAATAACAATAACTCAGTCACTGCCTTCAATATTGATTCGCTTTAGCTGAATGTTCACATTACTGATTCGTCTTATCAGTATTCTGTGAATAAGAGACATAAAAAAAACCGACTCCAGATGAGTCGGTTTTTTATTATTTGTGCTCTATGGAGCAACCGCTATAACAAGCGACTACGCCATATGCTGCTATGCCATATAGTTAGCAGGCATCTCGATACGCGCAACGCCAGATTCAACGGCCGCTTCTGCTACTGCTTTCGCTACGCGAGGAAGTAGACGTGGGTCCATTGGCTTAGGAATGATGTAACCCTTGCCGAACTCAAGTGACGTCTCACCCGCTGCTTTTAATACTTCCGCTGGCACTTCTTCTTTCGCTAGTTCACGAATCGCTTTAACCGCTGCTAGCTTCATTTCGTCATTGATTTCGCTTGCACGCACATCAAGTGCACCACGGAAAATGAATGGGAAACAAAGTACGTTGTTTACTTGGTTAGGGTAATCACTGCGGCCTGTACCCATAATAAGGTCAGAACGAACTTCGTGAGCAAGCTCTGGCTTGATCTCTGGATCTGGGTTTGAACATGCAAACACAACTGGCTTATCAGCCATTAATGTTAGTGCTTCAGCTGGAAGCAGGTTAGGACCCGATACGCCCAAGAATAGGTCAGCACCTTCGATAACATCTTCAAGCGTACGCTTATCTGTGTTGTTTGCGAATAGCTCTTTGTATTCGTTCAGATCATCACGACGAGTGTGGATCACACCTTTACGGTCAAGCATGTAGATCTTCTCACGCTGAGCGCCACACTTAATCAGTAGCTCCATACACGCAACCGCTGCTGCACCAGCACCTAAACAAACGATCTTACACTCTTCTAGCTTCTTACCTTGAAGCTCGATCGCGTTCAGCATACCTGCTGCTGTTACGATCGCAGTACCGTGTTGGTCATCGTGGAATACTGGTACATCACAACGCTCAATCAGGCGACGTTCAATCTCAAAACAGTCTGGTGCTTTGATGTCTTCTAGGTTGATACCGCCGAATGTATCTGCGATGTTCGCAACTGTATCGACAAACTCATCGATTGTGCGGTGTTTTACTTCAATATCGATAGAATCTAAACCAGCGAAACGCTTAAACAGTAGCGCTTTACCTTCCATTACTGGTTTAGAAGCAATTGGACCAAGATTACCTAGGCCAAGAATCGCAGTACCGTTAGAGATAACTGCAACCATGTTGCCTTTACCTGTGTACTTATAAACGTTATCAACGTTCTGTGCGATCTCACGAACTGGCTCAGCCACGCCTGGGCTGTAAGCAAGTGCTAGGTCTTCTGCAGAGTTTGCAGGCTTCGTCAGCTCAATGGCAATTTTGCCTGGAATTGGGAACTCATGATAATCAAGAGCTTGCTGACGGAATTGTTCTTGAGGTGATAATTCTTGAGAGGATTGATCTTGGCGGCTGTCTTCAGACATAGGTGTAGGTTCCTAGGATATTATTATTTGGGGGATCTTGTTCATGTTAATGGATGTACTTCAAAGTTCCTAGGTGGTAAAAGCCTCTGTCTCATTAAAAAACGAGATTTCACTACTAATAAGACCAGTGAGCAGTTGAAATTACTATCGCTTGTTGAACTTTCGTGCGGATTTACAGTGGTGAGCGATAAGCCAAGAATGACCCGATAATATTCAGTTAAGCGGCTTATTGTTGAAGAGAGTGAAAGCTTGAGGTGAAAGTCTGTGTTTTATCGGATTTCAGGCAACAAAAAAGGACACCGAAGTGTCCTTTTTATGTCTAAATAGCGAGAATTACTTCTTGCTAGAAAGAGCACCGAAACGCTTGTTGAAGCGATCAACACGGCCGCCTGTATCTACGATACGTTGCTTACCAGTGTAGAACGGGTGACATTTGTCACATACGTCTAGGTGGATTGATTCTTTTGCTAGCGTTGAGTTGAACTCAAAAGTGTTGCCGCAAGAACAAGTAGCAGTAACTGCTTTGTATTCTGGGTGGATTCCAGCTTTCATGGGATAACCTCAAGTAGGCCGTGTCGCTATACGATTCTAAGCCGCACACCACACGTAGTTTAAAAAAGAAATAAAGACACCGCTCATCACTAAAGCGCGACGAAGCCATACCTTTAAGGCGCAGTATAGTAATGAATCTGTGAAGTAGGATCAACTGATTTGATACATTTTTCGCCAATATCGGCATTATTTCCTTTGCTGACTGTGATTCTTGGCTTGGCCCCAACCTCACCCGCTTCTCTGTCACATCACATTCAAACTGCTTCTCGAATTTAACCGCCTTATCCTTTAGACTGTTCGCTCTCGTCAATTTAGATAAAGCCGTCCCTTTATGCGTCCAATGATTGCCCGTGTGGCGCTGCCTGTTCCACTCGACAAGCAGTTCGATTACAAGATTCCAAACCACCTATTCCCGATTATTGGTGGTCGAGTCTCTGTGCCTTTTGGACGACAAACCTTAACTGGGATTGTCACGGCTCTAGTTAACGAATCAGAATTCGAGTTAGATAAGCTCAAGCCAATAAAAGCGCTATTGGATAACCAACCTGTTTGGCCTGAATCTGTCTACTCACTATTAACCTGGTGCAGTCAGTTCTATCAATACCCTCTTGGCGAAACCTTTGCTAATGCGCTACCGAGTGCTTTACGCAAAGGCAAAGCAGCAGACTTCGCAACACTCGTCGAATGGCAGCTAACGCCATCAGGCCGCGACCAACTGATGCAAGGATTTGGTCGCGCCGTTAAGCAAGCCAAAGTGATGCACATGCTTGAGCACGGTCCCGTACCTCATCAAGAGTTCATTGATGAAGAAGTGGCTAGCGCCGTACTCAAAACACTAGAAGAAAAAGGCTGGATTGAATCGGTTGAGAAAAAGCCGAAGCGCCAACCTTGGCCTGCCGAGCTCGAAAACGACCAAGACAAACCTAAGCTCAATGAAGAGCAAGCCATCGCGATTGCAACTGTAAATAGTCAAAACGACTTTGGTTGCTTCCTTCTGGAAGGTGTCACAGGTTCAGGTAAGACCGAGGTCTACCTGAATATGATTAAGCCGATTCTTGACCAAGGTAAACAAGCGTTAGTGCTAGTGCCAGAGATCGGCCTAACACCGCAAACCATTAACCGCTTTAAGCGACGCTTTAATGTGCCTGTAGAGGTTATCCACTCTGGTTTAAACGATTCAGAGCGACTGAACGCTTGGCTATCGGCTCGCGATAAGATTGCAGGCATTGTGATTGGTACCCGTTCGGCTTTGTTCACACCGTTTGCGGATTTGGGCATTATTATTGTCGATGAAGAGCACGACGCCTCTTACAAACAACAAGATAGCCTGCGCTATCATGCGAGAGATGTGGCGATCATGCGTGCGCACAAAGCGCAGATTCCAGTAGTATTAGGCTCAGCAACCCCAGCTTTTGAAACACTGCACAACGCGCAGATAGGTAAGTACAGTCACCTGACTCTGACTTCACGTGCGGGTGTCGCGTTGCCAACCACCAATAAAGTGTTGGATGTGAAAGGCGAGTATCTGGAAAGTGGTTTGTCTGCGTCACTCATTGCCGAGATGCAACGCCACTTAAAATCAGGTAACCAGGTAATGCTGTTCCTCAACCGCCGCGGCTTTTCTCCAGCATTAATGTGTCACGATTGCGGTTGGACAGCCGAGTGTAAGCGCTGCGATGCCTACTACACCTATCACCAATACAGCAATGAAATGCGCTGCCACCACTGTGGCTCGCAGCAACATATTGTGCATAACTGCCAAGGCTGTGGTTCAGCAAACTTGGTAACGGTTGGTGTGGGTACAGAACAGTTGGAAGCACAACTTGGTCAGCTATTCCCGGAATACAAAACCATTCGTATTGACCGCGACAGCACTCGCCGTAAAGGCAGCCTAGAGAGCGCGCTTGAATCGATTCGCAAAGGTGAATACCAGATTCTTATCGGCACCCAGATGTTAGCTAAAGGCCACCACTTCCCTGACGTGACACTCGTGGCGTTATTGGATGTCGATGGCTCTTTATACAGCAGTGACTTCCGAGCCTCAGAGCGCCTTGCTCAGCTATTTATTCAAGTGGCAGGGCGTGCAGGCCGTGCGAGTAAGCCTGGTGAGGTGATCTTACAAACGCATCACCCAGAGCACGGATTACTGCAAGCATTGCTGCACAAAGACTATAACCACTTTGCTCAAACGGCCTTAGCAGAGCGTAAACAAGCGATGTTGCCACCATACACCTTTATGACGCTGTTCAGAGCAGAAGCGAACGACACGCGCTTAGTGGAAGAGTTCTTACGTCAGGTACGTCATACACTGGAGTCACACCCACTGTTTGACCAATATTGCATGGTGTTAGGGCCAACCCCTGCGCCACTGGCGAAGCGAGCGGGTAAATCTCGCTGGCAATTGATTTTACAAACCCAAACTCGCTCACTTATGCAGAAGCTATTAATGAGTGCGAAGCCGGCAATTAATATGTTACCCGCCGCGAAAAAAGTTCGTTGGTCACTCGATATAGAGCCGCAAGACTTGAGCTAAACCTCTTCGGGTTAAAACTAATGATAAGTTTGTTCACAAATATTTCATATTTCTCGTGAGCAAGTTCACACGAGTCATGTGATTTTTGTTAATCTAGCCGTAACTTTACGCAGATGAAACGAATAAAATATTGCAATAAAAAAAGTGTTAGCAACACTTTCATAATATCTATTCGATTACATTTATTATTCACGCCTTAGATACTTAGGCAGCAAAGGAACTTAAAAGAGGGTTTAATTTATGGCGACAATGAAGGATGTTGCCCAGCTAGCAGGCGTCTCAACGGCTACCGTATCACGAGCTTTGATGAATCCTGAGAAAGTCTCAGTTTCGACTCGAAAACGAGTGGAAACAGCCGTACTTGAAGCTGGATACTCACCCAATACATTAGCTAGAAATTTACGTCGCAACGAATCAAAAACCATCATTACTATCGTTCCTGATATCTGTGACCCGTATTTCGCAGAAATCATTCGTGGTATCGAAGATGCTGCTGTCGAAAATGATTACCTCGTTCTGCTGGGTGACAGCGGCCAACAGAAAAAACGCGAATCTTCGTTTGTTAATCTCGTCTTCACCAAACAAGCAGATGGCATGCTACTGCTAGGTACCGATCACCCGTTCGATGTCAGCAAGTCTGAACAAAAGAACCTACCTCCTATGGTAATGGCATGTGAGTTCGCACCAGAGCTTGAACTGCCTACGGTACACATCGATAACCTGACTTCTGCATTCGAAGCCGTGAACTACCTTGCTCAATTAGGTCATAAGCGTATCGCTCAAATCTCTGGCCCAATGTCAGCAACCCTATGTAAGTTCCGTCAGCAAGGTTACCAACAAGCGCTGCGCCGTGCTGGCGTGTCAATGAACCCAGCCTACAGCACCATCGGTGATTTTACCTTCGAAGCGGGTGCTCAAGCGGTTCGTCAACTTTTAGCACTACCAGAGCAGCCAACCGCTATTTTCTGTCACAACGATGCGATGGCAATTGGTGCGATTCAAGAAGCCAAAAAACTCGGTTTACGAGTGCCTCAAGATTTATCTGTTGTTGGCTTTGATGATATTCAATTCGCTCAGTACTGCGATCCACCGCTAACCACCATTTCTCAACCTCGTTATGAGATTGGACGCCAAGCAATGTTGATGATGCTAGACCTACTAAAAGGCAACGATGTGCAAGCAGGTTCGCGTCTGTTAGAAGCCAGCCTAGTGGTTCGCGGCAGTACTGCACCACCTCGAATGTAAGTCTTCGAAATACCCATATAAATCTGCGGCACATTTTGATGTGCCGCTTCCATTTCTACACTATTATCCTCGCGCAATCTGGATTACCATGAGAGCAGAATTACCAACTACTGAATTGTCTTGTGGCTAATAGAGATTATGTGAAACGTGGTCGTGGCACGAAAAAACCGACCAAAAAACAAGCCCCTCGCCGTAAACCATGGCGTAGTGGTCTTTTGGCGATCCTCCTTGTTGGCGGGTTTGGTTATGGACTTTACCTATTGAGTAATGATCCTGAGCCACCAGCACCGACTCCAGTAATGAGTAAACCAACACCGAAGCCAAAACCAGCCAAAGTGATTCCACCACCTCCAGAAGAGAAATGGGACTACGTTGAAACGCTGCCAAGTCGCGAAATCGAAGTAAAAGCCAAAGAGCAAGAGATCTCTAAGATCCCTTACATCATGCAATGTGGCGCTTACAAAACGTCAGCACAGGCAGAAGCACGTAAGTTGGATATCGCCTTCCAAGGTATCTCGAGTGAAATCCGTAAGAAAGATGGCAGCAGCTGGTACCGCGTGGTACTAGGACCATACAAACTTAAGCGTGATGCAGAGCGAGACCGACACAAGCTGCAGCGTGCTAAAATCGAGCCTTGCGCCATCTGGAAAGACACCGAATAAATCCAGTAAAGCAGTCGCAAAAAAGACAAATAACGAAAGCCTCCCATTGTGGAGGCTTTCTTTTATTCATCGCTTTTTCTATCTTCTTTCAAACTTACACCGATAAGTTGCACGACATCACTCGCGGTTCCTTGAATTATCCGAGCACCATCCTCATATACTTTTTATACCCAAAGATAAGAACATTAAGAGGCCCTACTCGTGACTACCATAGTATCTGTACGTCGTAATAATAAAGTCGTCATCGCGGGTGATGGACAAGTATCTCTAGGCAACACGGTAATGAAGGGCAATGCCCGTAAAGTGCGTCGCCTATACAATGATAAAGTACTGGCTGGTTTTGCTGGCGGTACCGCTGATGCTTTCACGCTATTCGAAAAATTTGAAAGCAAGCTGCAAATGCACCAAGGCCATCTGACCAAAGCTGCCGTTGAGCTAGCGAAGGATTGGCGTAGTGACCGTGCTCTACGTAAATTAGAAGCACTACTAGCGGTAGCTGACGAAACCGCTTCACTGATCATCACAGGTAACGGTGATGTTGTTCAACCAGAGAACGACCTAATCGCTATCGGTTCAGGCGGTAACTTCGCTCAAGCAGCGGCTACGGCACTATTAGAAAATACTGATTTAGATGCACGTGAAATCGCAGAAAAGTCGCTGAATATTGCTGGCGATATCTGTGTGTTCACCAACCATCACCACACTGTTGAAGAGCTAGAAAGCACTGTTGAACTGCCAAAGCCAGAATAACAAACGCTTCTACCCAAACTTGTATCAACAGTGATTAAAGAATTAAGGAAAAACCATGTCTGAGATGACTCCTCGCGAAATTGTTCACGAACTCAATCGCCACATTATCGGTCAAGACAACGCTAAGCGTTCAGTTGCTATCGCACTGCGTAACCGCTGGCGTCGTATGCAGCTTGAAGAGAGCCTGCGTGTTGAAGTATCACCAAAAAACATTCTAATGATCGGCCCTACGGGTGTTGGTAAAACAGAGATTGCTCGCCGCCTAGCGAAGCTAGCAAATGCACCGTTCATCAAAGTAGAAGCGACTAAGTTCACCGAAGTTGGCTACGTAGGTAAAGAAGTTGAGACCATCATCCGCGACCTAACGGACGTTGCGATCAAAATGACGCATCAGCAAGCGATGAAGAAAGTGCAATTCCGCGCTGAAGAGCAAGCGGAAGAGCGCATTCTTGATGCCCTACTACCACCAGCTCGTGATGCTTGGGGTCAGAATGAGCAATCAAGCGAAGACACAACCTCTTCAAACACTCGCCAAATTTTCCGCAAAAAATTGCGCGAAGGTAAGCTAGACGACAAAGAGATCGAAGTCGATGTAGCAGCACCACAAATGGGCGTTGAAATCATGTCACCTCCAGGCATGGAAGAGATGACTAACCAGCTACAAGGTATGTTCCAAAACCTAGCTGGCGACACCAAGAAAAAGCGTAAGATGAAAATCAAAGACGCATTCAAAGCCCTAACGGAAGAAGAAGCCGCTAAGCTTGTGAACCAGGAAGAGCTGAAAGAAAACGCGATCTTCAACGCTGAAAACAACGGTATCGTATTCATCGATGAGATCGATAAAATCTGTAAGCGTGGCGACAGCTCAGGCCCAGACGTATCTCGTGAAGGCGTTCAACGTGACCTACTGCCTCTTATCGAAGGCAGCACAGTATCAACTAAGCACGGTATGGTGAAAACGGACCACATCCTATTCATCACATCAGGTGCATTCCAAGTGGCTAAGCCATCGGACTTGATCCCTGAACTACAAGGTCGTCTGCCAATTCGTGTAGAACTTGAAGCGCTTTCAGCGAATGACTTCAAACGCATCCTAACTGAGCCAAAAGCGTCTCTGACAGAGCAATACATTGCCCTAATGAAGACCGAAGACGTGAACATTGAGTTTACTGAAGACGGCATCAACCAGATCGCTGATGCAGCATGGCGCGTAAACGAAACCACTGAGAACATCGGTGCACGTCGTTTACACACGGTAATGGAACGTTTGATGGATGAGATTTCATTCGATGCAACAGACAAAGCAGGCAGCACGCTCGTGATCGACCAAGCTTACGTAAACTCGAAGCTGGGTGAATTCGTTGAAGACGAAGACCTAAGCCGCTTCATCCTGTAGCACACGAAACTCCAACTTATTGCTCTATCTCAAAGAAATAGCAGCTAATAAGCGAATTCAAGGCCCACTTTCGAGTGGGCTTTTTATTACCTGAAAAATGGGCGTATACTCAAATCACCGCATGAAACCAATACTTACAATATAGGCGCCCTGCTAATCAAGGTGTCCTTACAACGAAATAGACTTACGATGAAACAATCTCTAATGATTTGGCTTGATGCCGCACGACCAAAAACTCTGCCTCTCGCACTCGTCTCTATTCTTACAGGAAGTAGTTTAGCGTTCGCCAACGATCAGTTCTCTTTATCGATCGCTCTGTTGGCCTTTTTAACCGCCACCCTATTACAGATTTTGTCGAACTTGGCGAATGACTACGGTGACGCAGTAAAAGGCACAGACAATGAAAACCGCTTAGGCCCAATGCGTGCCATGCAGTCGGGTGCGGTAACCGCCAAAACCATGAAGCAGGCGATCATCCTCAACATCGTGTTTACTGTGATTGCTGGTCTGATTCTGATTTTTCATGCCTTAACCTCGATTGAAAGCATTCTTTCTTTCATTGCGTTAGGTGTATTGGCCATTGTTGCCGCTATCGCTTACACCGTGGGTAATAAGCCTTATGGCTATATCGGCCTTGGCGACTTATCGGTATTTATCTTCTTTGGCTTATTAGGCGTTTCAGGTACTTACTTCCTACACACTGGCCATGTGGAACCAAGCCTCTTCCTTCCTGCGTTAGGCTGTGGGTTGATGGCGGTTGCAGTACTTAATATCAACAACATGCGTGATATTGAAAACGACAGTGAATGTGGCAAACGCACAATGGCGGTTCGCCTTGGACAACGCAAAGCCAAGCATTACCACTTTGCGCTACTTGGGTTAGCACTGGTCTCTTTTGCTATCTACCTACTGATTCAAGAGAAACCGGTCTGGATCAGCCTGCCATTTTTGTTGAGTATTGTGATTGTCTACAAGCACGGCAAGGCCGTTTGGGAAACCGAAAAACCCGCTCAAATAGCACCTATGATGCCGGTGATTGTGAAATGCTCGCTGGTTACTAACCTATTGTTTGCAGGGGTTGTCGTAGCTCAAACTCTATTGAGTTAATTGAGACTAATCATTGCAAAGGGATCAAGCACCGATATACTCAAAGTAAGCTCATTGTTCAAAAGGTATACTAATGGAATACAACACTTCAGCACTGTGCGACATATATTTGGATCAAGTTGATGTCGTGGAGCCAATGTTCAGCAACTTTGGTGGACGAGCCTCTTTCGCAGGACAAATCACGACATTAAAGTGCTTTGAAGACAACGCTCTGATCCGCTCGGTATTAGAGCAAGATGGTTTAGGGCGTGTGTTGTTAATCGATGGCGGCGGCTCACTGCGTAAAGCGCTAATCGATGCTGAAATGGCCCTACTTGCCGAAGACAATGAGTGGGAAGGTATTGTGGTGTATGGCTGCGTTCGCGAAGTCGATGAGCTTGAAGACATGAACCTAGGCATTCAAGCACTGGCTTCTATTCCTGTTGGAGCAAGCCAAGATGGTGTCGGTGAGCTAGACGTACCTGTTAATTTTGGTAGCGTGACCTTCTTACCGGAAGATTACCTCTACGCCGATAACACGGGCATTATTCTTTCAGCCGAACCTTTGGATGTTGAACTTGATCTCGATGCTGATGAAGAAGAGGTCGAGTAACTCTAGCTCTGCATAAATCACTCACATTAACCACGAACACAAACAAAAACGCCCGCTACTGAGTAGCGGGCGTTTTTTTAAATCTGAAGAGTGAATTACTCTACTTCATCCATTTTACCAAGAAGGTTACGGATGCGATCTTGCCATGCAGAGTGCTCCTCTTGCATCTGCTGAGTTTTTTGCTCTAACTCGTGACGGCTTGCTTTAAGCTCACCAGCTTCAGTTGCTAGTGCTTGTTTCTCTTCTTTAAGCTCTTCCACTTCCATTTGAAGAAGTGCAATCGTATCTACTGCTGTTTGAATTTTTGCTTCTAGTTGCTCTAGTACTTCAAAAGACATTCTGGCCTACCTTTAAGTTATCCATTTGATGGTGAAGGTTCACTCCACTTATTTCCCCATTCTACTCAGCAGAGCAAGGATAAACACTCAATATATTCGATATTTTGCGCCATTCGATGAAAAAAACAGCGCTTTTTACCGAATATTGACGTTAATTCTTACAGTCACACTCGCAAACCAATTATTTTGATGAATATTAGTGGTTTTTCACTGCTCATTGATCAAAAGCAATCTCCAAAAAGCAAAAAGGCAAACGTTTCCTTTTGGATATGGTAAAATCCGCCGCGAAATTTCTATTCCCCCTTTGAAAATTTTGGAGTCCGCATGAAACGCGATTTAGCAATGTCATTCTCTCGTGTCACAGAAGGTGCAGCACTGGCTGGTTACAAGTGGCTTGGCCGTGGCGACAAAAACGCTGCAGATGGCGCTGCTGTAGAAGTCATGCGTAGCCTACTAAACAAAACCGAAATCAGCGGTGAAATTGTTATTGGTGAAGGCGAAATCGATGATGCACCTATGCTATATATCGGTGAAAACGTAGGTGTAGGCGGCGACGCTGTCGACATCGCAGTTGACCCAATTGAAGGGACACGCATGACAGCAATGGGCCAATCAAATGCATTGGCAGTATTGGCTGCAGGCGAAAAAGGCAGCTTCCTAAAAGCGCCTGATATGTACATGGAAAAATTAGTAGTTGGTCCTGGTGCTAAAGGCGCTATCGACTTAGCTCTACCGTTAAAAGAAAACCTAGTAAACATTGCTAAGGCTCTGGGTAAAACACTCGACACGCTAGTAGTCACCACACTGGCTAAGCCACGTCACGACCAAGTGATTGCAGAGATGCAAGCGATGGGCGTTCGTGTATTCGCAGTGCCAGACGGTGATGTAGCAGCATCAATCCTAACCTGTATGCCAGACAGCGAAGTCGACGTAATGTACTGCATCGGCGGCGCACCTGAAGGTGTAGTTTCTGCCGCAGTAATTCGCGCGCTGGACGGTGACATGCATGGTCGTCTACTGCCTCGTCACGAAGTGAAAGGCGATACAGAAGAGAACCGTAAACACGGTGAACTTGAGCTAGAGCGTTGTGCTGAAATGGGCGTAACCGCTGGTATCGTATTGAAGATGGAAGACATGGCGCGCAGCGACAACGTTGTATTCTCAGCAACGGGCATCACTAAGGGTGACCTGCTAGAAGGCATTTCTCGTCAAGGCAATATCGCTACAACAGAAACGCTACTTATCCGTGGCCGATGCCGTACGATTCGCCGCATCAAATCAATCCACTACCTAGAGCGTAAAGACCCAGAAGTGGTTGGTCACATCCTGTAATCCTCATATCGAGTGAAACAGAATATTCAAAGGCTGATACCAAGTATCAGCCTTTTGTTTTATTGCCCTGTCAGATTCTCATCCTTGCTATTGATAGGTCAGTAACTGTCAAAATAGTAAATGGTTTGCTTTATAAACACCTTGCCTCATAATAGTAAGGTTCATGAGGTAGGGATAGTATGAAAACAAGCGACAAAATCTTACAGACCATTAAGCGTCAAGGCGCGGTAACGGCCAAACAGCTGTCAGAAGAGTTTGGCATGACGACAATGGGTGCAAGGCAACATCTGCAAAGCCTGGAAGATGATGGCATTCTCGCGTTTCATGATGTCAAAGTGAAAGTCGGTCGTCCGACTCGTCACTGGTCTCTTACTCAGCACGGCCATAGTCAGTTTTCAGACCGTCATGGTGAACTTACGATTCAAGTCATTGATGCCGTAGAGAATCTATTCGGAAAAGAAGGCTTAGCTAAAGTCGCTGCCGAGCGTGAACAACACACCTTAAAACAGTATCAATCTGCCCTGTCTGATTGTGAAAATCTAATCAGTAAGCTGGAAAAGCTCACCCAACTTCGTGAAGAAGAGGGCTACATGGCAGAACTGAAAGAACACGACGATCACTACATCTTGATTGAAAACCACTGCCCTATTTGTAAGGCTGCGACTCGTTGCCCGAGCTTGTGTCAATCTGAGCTCAACGTGTTCACCGAGCTACTAAAAGATGAGTGCCACGTCAGCCGAACTGAGCATATTATTGCTGGCGAACGACGCTGTACCTACACCCTAGTACCTGTCGCCACTGCTTAACGCTAAGTGATTGATCTTGTCTCAATATTGAGAAATCAAAAGATCGAACAAAATTCATACAGAAATCTTTCTTAAGCTTAAAGCATATGAAACATGCTTAATGCTAAGGAAGGAATGATGGCACATCCACAACCAGAGCAGAAACTGCCTCCTTTTGATGAACTGGTTCAACTTGCTCAAAACGATCCCAAAGCATTCAACCAATTCAAACACGATATGTGTGAACAGATGATCTGCTCCGCTTCTGAAAGTATGCAAGGCAGACTTCGAGCTCAGCAAAGCCATCTCGATTTAGTCGTCAGCCGTTGTAAAAATCCTCACCACGTCAATGTCGTGTTGATGCAAGAGCTGCGCTGCCAGGTTTGCAAGTTCCAAGACGCGCTCCAAGGGCGCTATACCTTAGAAGAGCCTCAGCCTGAAAATGTGGTTCCATTCAGACCTAACACTGAACCCAAAATGTACTAGATCAGACAGCTCCAGAAAGTAAAAAGGGAGCCTAATGCTCCCTTTATATTAACTGCTGAAAACTCTTATACTGGATCTTCACCGTAATCGTTGCGGCCTTCTGTGCCTTTCAACAAACCACATTCAATCAAAATCCATAAACCACACACTAATGCTGCAACCGTTGCCACCATGTGCATTGGTGATACCGAGTCCGTCGATGTTGCAGCGACAGGTGAAGCTAAACGCCCTAATACCAGCGGTACATTCAGTAGTAACCAGTAGTTAGACTTGTTACGGTCATGCCAACGCTTAGCGGTCACCGCTAAGTCTGGGATTACGAGTAGCAACAAGAAGATTGGCAGTAAAATATAGGAATAGGCAGGAAACAGTACCGAAATCCCAGACGCAAAACCCGTGATCGCGACATAGTAGAAAATGTTCCACATCCAGTAAGTCTTACGACCAATTCTCCCTTTGAAAGAGAGCAGTAAATCTTTCATCGACATCTAAAAATACTCAAAAAATTAATACACTACCAAAAAGTTAGCAGCAAATACTTTATTACACGAATCAGTTAATCACTTTCTGAAAACAACTTTTGTCCATATCTCGAATATTAACCGTTAGGCTTCGAACATGGCTCGCCTGTTCTTGTAAGATTTGCATTAACGAACGTGACAATTCCCGTTTCTGTTCTTCGGTACGCCCAGAAAGTAATTCAAAGCTGATATGAATAAAGTCCACACTGTCCTCTTCATCACCCACTAGCCAGTTATGACAACGTAGAGAGCGTGATTTCACAGACGGAATATCAAACAAGCCACAGTTTAATGTAACTTGATGAAGATCTTCTAGTAAACCTTGGATATTCACTCGCTCGTCCACTGAATTTGAGTACTCTAGAACTAGATTTGGCATTATTACTTCCTATTGTTAACGCAAACGTTTGTCCCTTAATACCAACTAACGATGAAAAATCCGAGAAGTTAGCTATTATTCTGTCTGTCGGATCACTGATATAAGAGCGTTATCTACTCTGACCAATCGATAAGATCCCATAAAGACATGACCACAATCATGATCTAACGCGTTTTATCTGTTATATTCTTACGAAGATTTTTTACATTAATTGATTAAATACGGAGATATTCCTATGCGTCGTCCTGTAGTGATGGGTAACTGGAAACTTAACGGTAGCAAAGCAATGGTAACTGAGCTGCTAACTGGTCTTAACGCTGAACTTGAAGGCGTTGAAGGTGTAGACGTAGCAGTAGCTCCACCAGCACTTTACATCGATCTAGCTGAGCGTCTAATCGCTGAAGGCGGTAACAAAATCATCCTAGGTGCTCAAAACACTGACCTAAACAACAGCGGTGCTTTCACTGGCGACATGTCTCCAGAAATGCTGAAAGACTTCGGTGCAACTCACATCATCATCGGTCACTCTGAGCGTCGTGAATACCACAACGAATCAGACGAGTTCGTAGCTAAGAAATTCAAATTCCTACAAGAGAACGGCCTGAAGCCAGTTTTCTGTATCGGTGAATCTGACGAGCAAAACGAAGCAGGCGAAACTGAAGCAGTATGTGCACGTCAAATCAACGCAGTTATCGACGCTTACGGTGTTGAAGCTCTAAACGGCGCAATCATCGCTTACGAACCAATCTGGGCTATCGGTACTGGTAAAGCAGCAACAGCTGAAGATGCACAACGCATCCACGCTTCTATCCGTGCAATGATCGCTGAAAAAGACGCAGCAGTAGCTGAGCAAGTAATCATCCAATACGGTGGTTCTGTTAAGCCTGAAAACGCTGAAGCTTACTTCGCACAACCAGACATCGATGGTGCTCTAGTTGGCGGCGCAGCTCTAAACGCAGCTGGTTTCGCAGCTATCGCTAAAGCAGCAGCTAAAGCAAAAGCTTAATTTAGACATCACTGTTTAAATTGAATGAAAGGTCAACTTAGGTTGGCCTTTTTTATTGTCTGTCATTTCTCAAGCCCAATAAGCAGGCATAAAAAAACCGCTGATAAATCAGCGGTTTTTAAATTCTTTAAGCTTACGCTAGGCGTTGCTTAGAATAACTCTTCTGCTACGCGGAACAGCTCAGAACGGTCTGGGTTCTGCATGTTCTCGATACAGTCGATGATGTCGTGGTGAACAAGCTCTTCTTTCTCGATACCAACACAACGACCACCGTGGCCTTCTTGTAGAAGGTGAACAGCGTAGTTACCCATGCGAGAAGCAAGGACACGGTCAAACGCAGTAGGACGGCCACCACGTTGGATGTGACCAAGAACCGTTGCACGAGTTTCACGACCCGTTGCTGCTTCGATCTCTTTCGCCAGTTCGTTCGCGTCCATCATTAGCTCAGTTAGAGCGATGATTGCGTGCTTCTTGCCTTTAGCAATGCCATCTTGGATGTTGCCGATTAGCTGCTCTTTATCTAAGCCAGTCTCTGGAGTGATGATGTACTCACAACCACCTGCGATTGCTGACATAAGCGTAAGGTCACCACAGTGACGGCCCATGATTTCAACAATAGAAATACGTTGGTGAGAAGAAGACGTGTCACGTAGACGGTCAATTGAATCAATAACAGTGTTAAGCGCTGTTAGGTAGCCGATTGTGTAGTCAGTACCCGCGATATCGTTATCGATTGTGCCTGGAAGACCGATACATGGGTAACCCATTTCAGTCAGTTTCTTAGCACCCATGTAAGAACCGTCACCACCGATAACAACAAGTGCTTCGATGCCGTGCTTCTTAAGGTTCTCAATGCCTTTCTCACGAACAGCAACGTCTTTGAACTCAGGGAAACGTGCAGAACCTAAGAAAGTACCACCACGGTTGATCACGTCAGATACGCTTGAACGGTCAAGCTTTTCGATACGGTCTTCAACAAGGCCTTGGTAGCCGTCGTAAATGCCGTAAACTTCAATGCCAACTGATAACGCAGTACGAACAACGCCGCGAACTGCTGCGTTCATACCTGGAGCGTCACCACCACTGGTCAAAACACCGATCTTCTTAATCATGCTCACCCTCGATTTTTGGGAATCTATTATTCAATTCTTGTACTTGCTGATTGTATATCAACAAGATTTTAAATCTGTATTTGTGCTTTATGTTACATTTCCTCAAAGGGAATAGCACTTAAATCGCGTAAATTTATGTAACATTTCTACTTCTGTAAGAGTATTACAGTTTTACTCAGTAACTTTGTTGATTCACATCAGAATCAACATTAATTGTTACTAAGGTGTTTTTTGAATCACGAAAGAGTTAGTAATTTTTACTCACTTTAGTTCAAAAGCCACCCACTTACCATTTGCCAGCTAATTTTTAGCACGCATTACCACGAGTGGAATTTCTGCTGCTTCTCTGGTCCAAATACGACCGAATACGGGTCTTGGTGAATTAATACATCAGCATCAGGGAACACGGAGATAAGCTTAGCCTCTACTTCGTCTGAAATGCGATGCGCTTCAATAAGTGGGATATTATCTTCTAATTCTAGATGCAGTTGAATGAAGCGAATTGGCCCCGAACGACGCGTTCGTAATTGATGCACACCTAACACGCCTTCCACGCTCAATGATGTCTCTTTTATCTGTTTCAGCTCATCATCTGGCAGCTTATGATCAAGCAGAGACTGAACCGCTTCCATCGCCATTTGATAAGCGCTGTACAGAATGTAGATACCGATACCGACCGCGAATACTGAGTCCGCCTGACCAATCCCAAACCAGCTCAATGCCAGTGCCAGCATGATCGCAGCGTTCATATAAAGGTCTGATTGATAGTGCAATGAATCGGCTGCAATTGCTTGGCTGCCCGTTTTGTTGACCACATGTTTTTGGAAACGAACCAGACCAAACGTCATCACTATCGCGAACAGGCTGACGTAGATACCAATTTCTGGAGAGTTCAGTTCATGAGGTCGGAAGAAGCGTTCAATACCATTGAGAATAAGGAAACATGCAGAGCCTGAAATAAACATTGCCTGCGCTAATGCAGCTAGAGATTCAGCCTTACCATGACCAAAGGTGTGCTCTTTGTCGGCAGGCTGCAGAGAGTAACGAACCACAATAAGGTTAACGACAGAGGCCGCGATATCCAGCATTGAATCCACGACGGAAGCCAACAGACTCACGGAACCTGTCACCCACCAAGCTGCGACTTTCACTATCAATAAAATAGTGGCGATGGTTGTGGCTGCCCAAGCGGCGAGCGTAACTAAACGTGCGTATTCTTGTTTCATGACTTGGCTATAAAGTGACTGATAGCACAAAGTATAACCTGCAAACCACCAATTGAATATGACAGCCATGATGTAAAACATTCATTTTTAAGGATCAAAAAAAGCGACACTCGGCCGCTTCTTTCTAAACACTTTCATTCAACGCTGATTTCTCAAGCAATGAATTACTTGTCTTTGTTCATGCGTTTTTCCATTTTGTCAGCACACTTAGTCATGCGCTCTTGTTGGATTTCTTTCAGTTGAGTCTTTTGCTCAGCCGTTAGTACGCTCATCATTTCGTGTTGCTTCTTAAGCATTGCTACGCGACGCTCAGTTTGCTTCTCAACCATTTGGCTTGCTAGGTCGTTTGCTGCTGCTTCATCGAAGTTGTCAGCCAGTACCAATGCTTGAACTTTCTCTTGGTGCGCTTTCATTTTCGCCATTTTATCGGCTTTATTGCCAGCGTGTTTTTCTTTCATCTCTGCACGATTCGATTCGCGTATCTCTTTCAATTCTGTTTTTTGTGCATCAGTCAGGTCTAGTTGACGCATCACTTTTTTGTCGAAGCCACCACATTTACCGTGCATGCCTTTGTGGTCGCCTTTATCGCCGCCGCCATATGCGAACGCACTTGCTGTACCTAACATTAGTGGAAGTGCCGCAGCTGCTAGTACAAGTTTCTTAGTCATTTTCATAATTGTTGCCTCAATTCGGTATAATAAGTCATGTGTTGCGTCTGTTTCTCAGCGCTTAGATATAGATTAGTCTTTCCCTCGTAAAGTGACGTTTAGAAAGCGTAAAGAATCGTAAAGAGTGAAAGCTGACGAATAATTAGCAGTATTATTAACCTGTAACTAACCGATTAAGGCTTTCCCATGGCGAACATTCTTCTTATTGATGACGACACCGAGCTAACGAGCTTACTTAAAGACATTCTTAGCTTTGAGGGCTTCACTGTTTCTGAAGCCAATGATGGCTACGCAGGGCTCGAAGCGATCAATGATGAGATTGACCTGATTCTTTTGGATGTGATGATGCCGCGCCTGAACGGCATGGAAACACTCAAGAAGTTAAGAGAACATTGGGAAACGCCAGTGCTAATGCTGACGGCGAAAGGGGAAGAGATCGACCGTGTGATCGGCCTGGAGCTTGGTGCAGATGATTACTTACCAAAGCCGTTTAGCGACCGCGAGTTACTCGCTCGTATTCGCGCCATCTTGCGCCGTACGCAAACCACGAGTACTCCAAAAGCCGCCAGCGATAGGATCCAATATCAAGACATTGAGGTCTTCCCGGGTAAGCAAGAAGCTTACTGTAATGGTCAGCTCATCGACCTTACTACCACCGAGTTTGCTCTATTGAGTCATCTGATTCAAAACCCGGGTCAAGTAATCACCAAGGAAGCGTTAAGCTTAGATGTATTGGGCAAAAGGCTTGCAGCATTTGACCGTGCGATAGACATGCACATCTCTAACCTACGTAAAAAGATTCCAGAACGTAGCGATGGTAAATCACGCATCAAAACCTTACGTGGTCGTGGCTACCTATTGGTAGAGGAGGATTAATGCGCATTCCTAAAATCACTAGCTTATATGGACGTATCTTTGCCATCTTTTGGTTCACCATGTTACTGGTGCTTTTATCCGTACTCTCACTACCACATCTAGACCCGCGAGTAGCGCGTGATGTGCCCGCCGATCACCTCAATAAATTAGAACGTATCGCCAAGGCTACAGAGAAACGCTACGCCAAAGAGCCTAATCTCGGCAAAATTGTCTTTCAACTTGAAGCACCACGCAGCCGCAAAGACTCTCGTGCACGTCTCTATCTGACCGATCTTGAAGGTGCAGTCCTAACCTCCAAAAGACATTCAGACTACAAACTTAAGGCGATTCGCAACTTTGTAACCTCAATTGATAACCCAGAAGTACCAAAGCAGAAGCTTTACGGGCACTACATGGTTGCTGGTCCTGTACCAATCAAGCTGGCAGGTGAAGAACTACTTATGTACGCCGGAGTAAAGTGGAACCAGCCGCCGCCGTTCTTACTGCGACTATTTGATAGACCACTGCAGCTGTTGCTTGCCGTGATGCTAGCCAGTACCCCACTATTACTTTGGTTAGCTTGGGCACTCAGCCAGCCAGCTCGGAGGCTTGAACGTGCTGCACAACGTGTAGCGAAAGGCGAATTCGAAGTCGATCCAACACTTGAAAAAGGCACATCAGAATTCAGACAAGCGGGTGAAAGCTTTAACCAAATGGTTGAGGCCGTAAACCAGATGATCTCAGGGCAACAGCGCTTGCTTTCTGATATCTCACACGAGCTACGTTCGCCTTTAACACGGCTTCGCATGGCCAATGCACTGGCGATTCGTAAGCAAGGAGAGAGTCCAGAACTCGAGCGTATTGATACAGAAGCGCAACGCTTGGAACAGATGATCAGTGAACTACTGACCCTCTCACGCATGCAGGTTGATAGCCACATTACTCGTGAAGTTCAGCCGATATCTAGCTTGTGGGAAGAAATCTTAAAAGACGCGCAGTTTGAAGCAGAACAGATGGGTAAAGAGCTGACATTCTCAGAAATCCCTGAGCGTTCAATTTCAGGTAATCCTAAGCTACTGATGAGTGCCTTAGACAACATTACGCGCAACGCCATTTACTACGGTAAAGACCAAGTCGATGTGCAATTCCATGTAGTGCAAGATCAGCTGACCATTTGCGTCAATGACAACGGTGATGGCGTGCCTGATGATGAGCTCGACTCTATCTTCAGACCTTTCTACCGTGTTTCTACCGCTCGTGACCGTAATTCTGGTGGCACCGGGCTTGGGCTGACCATTACCGAGAGTGCGATTCGTCAACATAGCGGAACGATTACCGCGAGCCGCAGTAAACTCGGTGGATTACAGCTCGAAATTACTCTGCCTATCCTGCCACTGTAATACCCCCACAAAGATCGCAGTTGATAATGATTGTTATTATCATTATGGTAAATCCTCTAATTAAGGAGGATTTACCATGTCTCACATTTTCCCTGAACTGCCCTACGCCTACGATGCTCTAGAACCCTACATCGATGCAAAAACGATGGAAGTGCACTACAGCAAGCACCATAGAACTTACTATGACAAGTTTGTCGCTGCGGTGTCTGGTAGCGAGCTTGAACAGCAATCTCTCACTGAAATCTTCGCTAATATTTCTCAGCACAGCCCAGCCGTTCGTAACAATGGTGGCGGCTACTACAACCATATTTTGTATTGGAACTGTATGTCTCAAGACGGCGGTGGCGAACCAACTGGCGAGCTTGGTGAAGCGATTAAAAGCACATTCGGAGATTTCACAACATTCCAAGATCAGTTCGCTCAAGCCGCTATTAATACCTTCGGTTCTGGCTTTGCTTGGTTAGTAGTAGAAGAAGGACAACTGAAGATCATCTCAACCTCAAACCAAGACAACCCTTGGATGGATACAGTGGCTAGTAATGGTGAGCCGATTCTGGCGCTCGATGTTTGGGAGCACGCCTACTACATCAGCTACCAAAACCGCCGTCCTGATTACATCAACGCATGGTGGAACGTAGTGAATTGGAATGCGGTTTCTGAAAACTACGCACAAGCACTCGCGAATAAAGCATAAGCTAATGGTGGTGAACTGTACTCACTCAGCTTGCCACCGTATACTCTGGCTATCTTTGATTATTCTTGTGAACCAACATGTTTGATATCGCTCTATACGAACCTGAAATTGCACCCAATACGGGTAACATCATCCGCCTATGTGCTAACTGCGGCGCAAACCTGCATTTAATTGAACCACTTGGCTTTGATTTTGAAGAGAAGAAAGTTCGTCGTGCTGGCTTGGATTACCACGACCTAGCGCGAGTGAAACGTCACAAGAACCTAGAAGCTTTTATTGAGTATCTAGAGAACGAACGTGAAGGTGACTACCGTATCTTTGCGTGTACCACCAAGACCACAGGTCATCACGTGGATGCCAAGTTCCAACAAGGTGATGTGTTGATGTTCGGCCCTGAGACACGCGGCCTACCTGCTGAGTTCATCGAAAGCATGCCGATGGAACAACGTATTCGTATTCCAATGATGCCAGACGCACGCAGCCTGAACCTATCCAATGCTGTAGCAATCATCGCATTTGAAGCATGGCGACAAATGGGGTTTGAAGGCGCGGTATAACCACCCCCTTAAACACCTATTATCCGTAATCGCTAATACGCAATAAAAAAGGCTCTTACCATTATCTCTTTCTTACGAAGGATAAAGGTAAGAGCCTTTTCAGTTGTTGTCTTTCTATCTAAGTAAAAGGGTTAGTTTAAGCGGTTACGATCGTTATCGTCGTCTTTCTTCTCAAACTCACCTTCAAAGGTGTTGCCGCCTTTTGATTGGTCAAATGGGTCGCGGTTAAATGGATCATCTCCAAATGGACTCTGACCAAAACCAGCTTGTCCGCCAGCGTGGAAACCGCCAGACATGTTTTTAACGACCATTTTTTCCATCATTTTCTTAGCAATCATGGCTCTTGGTGCTGGCAACAATACCAACATACCCAGAGCGTCTGTCATAAAGCCTGGAGTCAACAGCAGTACGCCAGCCACCGCCAGCATCACACCTTCAAGGATCTGCTGTGCCGGCATCTCGCCTTGCTGTAGTCGACCTTGAACAGACATCAGTGTTTGAATGCCTTGGCTACGAACCAGTGAGGCACCAACAAATGCAGTAATCAACACTAACGCAATAGTTGGCCACAATCCTAAGAAGCCACCAACTTGAATAAATAGCCCAATCTCAATGATGGGTACGAAGATAAATAGTAATAATAAGATAGGAAACACACGCCCTCCTTTGTTGCTTTCAGTTTACGCTGAAAGGTCTACCAATCTCAAATTTATCCTGTAAATAAGCGTGTTTATTGACCCAAATTAACTTTGCGAAATATTGACTAAACAAAAGCGAAAAAGGTGATCAACTTACTATTTTTATGCGCTAGGTACAGTATCATGTGCCACATAAGTCAGGACGGATTTATCAGCCCAATATTCTAGCGAACGGAGTATTTGCACACAGAATAGGCTAATAACTAACTATATAATCAGAATTATTCTCTAAGGATCCTGTTATGGCTACTCTATCAGAAGCACAAGTTGATGCTCCTCAAGCTACTCGTCTCGAAGAAGATCTTTTAGGTCAACGTCATGTTCCGGCTGATGCTTATTACGGCATCCACACCCTACGCGCAGTTGAAAACTTCAACATCTCAAATGTAACGATCTCAGATGTACCTGAATTCGTTCGCGGTATGGTGATGACAAAGAAAGCTGCGGCTTTAGCAAACAAAGAGTTAGGTGTAATTCCTAGCGAAGTGGCTAAATACATCATCCAAGCTTGTGACCTCATTCTAGACACTGGTAAGTGCATGGATCAGTTCCCATCAGACGTTTTCCAAGGTGGTGCTGGTACTTCTGTAAACATGAACGCGAACGAAGTGGTTGCGAACGTGGCACTTGAGCTTATGGGCAAAGAAAAAGGCCAATATGAGTTCATCAACCCGAACGACCATGTAAACCGCAGCCAATCAACTAACTGTGCTTACCCAACTGGCTTCCGTATCTCTGTTTACAACAGCGTACTAAAACTGATCGATGCGATTGAATACCTAAAAGGCGCATTCGAGCTTAAGAGCCAAGAATTCAACAACATTTTGAAGATGGGTCGTACTCAACTTCAAGATGCAGTTCCAATGACGGTTGGCCAAGAGTTCCACGCTTGGGCGGTAACCATCAATGAAGAAATCAAAAACCTAGAATACACATCTAAGCTACTGCTTGAAGTTAACCTAGGTGCGACAGCTATCGGTACTGGTCTGAACGCAGCACCTGGTTACCAAGGCCTAGCAGTGAAACACCTAGCTGAAGTAACTGGTCTAGAGTGTGTTCCTGCAGAAGACCTAATCGAAGCAACGTCTGACTGTGGCGCATACGTAATGACGCACGGCGCACTTAAGCGTCTAGCAGTTAAGCTGTCTAAGATCTGTAACGACTTGCGTCTGCTTTCTTCAGGTCCACGTACTGGTTTGAACGAGCTAAACCTACCTGAACTGCAAGCAGGTTCTTCAATCATGCCTGCTAAAGTAAACCCAGTTGTACCTGAAGTAGTAAACCAAGTTTGCTTCAAAGTTCTAGGTAACGACAACACGGTTTCTTTCGCTGCGGAAGGTGGTCAACTTCAACTAAACGTAATGGAACCTGTTATTGCACAAAGCATGTTTGAGTCGCTAGACATTCTAACAAACGCTTGTGTGAACCTGCGCGATAAGTGTGTAGACGGCATTACGGTAAACAAAGAAGTATGTGAAGCACACGTATTTAACTCTATCGGTATCGTCACTTACCTAAACCCATACATTGGCCACCATGAGGGTGACATTGTTGGTAAAATCTGTGCAGAAACAGGTAAGAGTGTTCGTGATGTGGTTCTAGAGCGCGGTTTATTGACCGAAGAAGAACTTGATGACATTTTCTCTGTTGAAAATTTGAAGCATCCTCAGTATAAAGCGAAACGCTACGAGTAAAACTCGCGAGACAGGGCTCCAAACGGAGCCCTTTTTTAGGCTCCAATACGGTTAACCCTGTTTATTCTGTGGTTTTCTGTGTGTTGCACTTTTGCTTAATTGAATCTAAACCATAGAACTATTATCTGAACATTCGAACAACGAGTGGTCACATAATAAAATCTAAATGAGGTGTTAATTATGATTGCAGTAGAACTGTTTATCGTCCTGCTCTTTATCTTCTTAGGGGCCAGAATTGGCGGCATCGGTATCGGCTTTGCCGGTGGTGCTGGTGTTATTGCTCTTTCACTTATTCTTGGCGTTCCAACAAGCCAATCTTTCATCCCAATCGATGTCATCTTGATCATCATGTCAGTTATCACTGCAATCGCTGCAATGCAGGTTGCTGGCGGTATGGACTGGTTGGTACAAATTGCAGAAAACTTTTTGCGTAAACACCCAGAACGCATCACCTTTTACGCGCCAATCGTGACCTTTTTAATGACACTAATGGCGGGTACTGGCCACACAGCATTCTCAACTCTGCCAGTTATTGCGGAAGTAGCGAAAGGCCAAGGTGTACGTCCTTCTCGTCCACTGTCTATCGCTGTTGTTGCGTCTCAAATTGCGATCACAGCTTCGCCAATCTCAGCAGCGGTTGTAGCTTTCGCAGCAATGCTTGCACCATTCGGTGTTGATTACCTAACACTGCTGATGGTTTGTATCCCAACAACCTTCATCGCTTGTATGGTTGGTGCTGTTGTTGCTAACTACATGGGTAGCGAACTTAAAGACGATCCTGTTTACCAAGAGCGTCTAGAGAAAGGCCTAATCAAACTAGCGACAGATGAGAAACGCGAGATCCTGCCAACAGCGAAGAAAGCAACTTACATCTTCCTAGCAGCAATTGGCTTCGTGGTTTGTTACGCAGCGGCTATCTCTAGCTCTGTTGGCCTAATCGAAAACCCTGCACTAGGTCGTAACGAAGCGATCATGTCGGTAATGTTGGCAGCAGCAGCGGCAATCGTAATGTTCACTAAAATCGATGCAGCGAAAATTTCTTCAGCACCGACATTCCGCTCTGGTATGACGGCGTGTGTCTGTGTACTTGGTGTGGCTTGGTTAGGTTCTACGTTTGTAAACGCACACGTTGCTGAAATCAAAGACGTTGCAGGTGCACTACTGGCTGACTACCCATGGATGCTGGCTCTTGTTCTGTTCTTCGCTTCTATGCTGCTTTACTCTCAAGGCGCAACAACGGTTGCATTAATGCCTGCAGCACTAGCAATTGGCGTAGCACCACTAACAGCCGTTGCTTCTTTCGCTGCGGTAAGTGCGCTGTTCGTTCTTCCAACTTACCCTACGCTACTGGCTGCGGTTGAGATGGATGACACAGGCTCAACGCGTATCGGTAACCTAGTATTCAACCACCCGTTCTTCATTCCTGGTGTGGTAACAATCAGTACTGCGGTAGCACTAGGCTTCGCATTCGGTGGTCTATTTATCTAAAAACCACTGATGATATGACTCTAAAAGGAAGCTTCGGCTTCCTTTTTTGTTTATGGCTTAATGTGATTTTTGATGCCCGTCAAATAACCATAACAAACTTTAAAACTCACTTAAAAATAAAGTTTGAATAAAATTCCAAGACTATCCAACCCATTCACCATCAATACCTATCAAATCAACCCTCCCCTATTTACCAACTAACCAAACCGAATATTAATCCGAGCTAATTAACCAAAAAACCTTACGATTTTTCTCACATTTTTTAGCCCTTTTACTGGCCACTATTTTTGTGAACAGCACCAAACTTAAATGATTAAGTAAAGAATAAAATAACCGCAGCTAAATTAAATACAACTTCATCTGGATTAGTAAATATCAAATAACTTTAATTTAAATCCCGCAAATTTATATCGTTGGGTAATTTATAAGTGTCAGTGTATTTACAGTCTATAAATCATTAGTCGCTAATTCACATCACTTTTATTTAAGATGATGTAAGGAGATAGCCATGACAACTCAAACGATACCAAGCGAGAAAAAAAAGGGCGGCTTCTTTGCCAACTTTAAATTCCCTTCTGCTTATACCATTCTATTTATTTTAATTGCATTCGTTGCTCTACTGACCTGGATTGTTCCAGCGGGCCAATACGACCGAGCAATGAATGAAGAATTAGGCCGAGAAGTGCCGGTAACCGGAACCTATCAAGCAGTTGAAGGTAACCCTCAAGGCGTAATTGACGTACTGCTAGCGCCGATTGACGGCTTCTACGACCACAATAGCTATGAAGCAGCAGCAATCGACGTTTCACTGTTCATTCTCATCATTGGTGGCTTCTTAGGGCTAGTTACCAAGACTGGTGCAATTGATGCTGGTATAGAACGCGTCACCGCGCGCCTCGAAGGGCGAGAAGAGTTGATGATACCAATACTGATGGCACTGTTTGCCGCTGGCGGTACTGTCTATGGCATGGCGGAAGAGTCACTCCCATTCTACACGCTTCTTGTACCTGTCATGATGGCGGCTCGCTTTGACCCTCTAGTGGCAGCAGCGACTGTACTTCTAGGCGCGGGCATAGGGGTGCTAGGCTCCACCATTAACCCATTCGCAACGGTTATCGCTGCTAACGCCTCTGGCATCCCATTTACCGACGGTATCGTGCTGCGTGTAGCAATGCTGATTATTGGTTGGGGGATCTGTGTCGCTTACGTCATGCGTTATGCAAGAATGGTGCAAGCTGATCCAAGCAAATCGATTGTGTATGACAAGTACGAAGAAAACAAAGCGCACTTCCTTGGTAACTCAAGCGGAGAAAAACTGGAATTCACTGCAACTCGTAAGCTGATTCTGACTATTTTTGGTGGCTCATTCGCAGTAATGATTTACGGTGTATCCGTTGCTGGATGGTGGATGGCAGAGATCTCAGCAATGTTCTTAGCGGCGACCATCATTGTCGGTATTGTGGCTCGCATGAGCGAAGAAGAGTTTACCTCAAGCTTCATTGACGGTGCACGTGACCTGCTCGGTGTAGCGCTAATCATAGGTATTGCGCGTGGTATTGTGGTGGTGATGGACCGCGGTATGATCACCGATACGATTCTGTTCTCTGCAGAGCAGATGGTCACCGGGCTCTCATCCGTTATCTTTATTAACGTGATGTTCTTCCTAGAGATTCTACTGTCATTCTTAGTGCCATCGACATCTGGCCTAGCGGTACTGACCATGCCTATCATGGCGCCATTGGCTGACTTTGCAGGCGTTGGCAGAGACCTTGTTATCACCGCTTACCAATCGGCTTCAGGCTTAGTAAACCTCATTACCCCAACCTCTGCTGTGGTAATGGGTGGCTTGGCGATAGCTCGTGTACCTTACGTACGCTGGGTGAAGTGGGTCATGCCATTAGTTGGTATCTTAACGGTGTTCTGCATCATCGTACTGAGTATTGGTGCGCTTATCTAGGCATCTCTTCAACAAACATACTCCCATTCAAAGCCGCTTCGATAGCGGCTTTTTTAGCTCTATCGCTCGCTCAGCCAGTTTTGTCATCACAGCAGACCATAGCGAACTCACCAATTCCCTAGAAGCCCCATATCAACACTCCAACTCATCTGCAAACATCAGAGGCGGAGCTAACAATACAGCGCATTATTTACCAAAGTGATATATGGCAAAATATTTAGTCATTTATTAGCGCTAATTATATTTAACGTTTTATCAAAAGTAACAGTAAAAGATAAGCAAACGCCTAAAACTAATTAAAAACCCCCTCATAAGTCCTATTTTAAAATGTGACCTCAATAACTTTATACGAATTTAATTTGTTAACAGATAATTAATTCCACATTCAAAATTAAATATATAAATAAAAACACTGCATACTTCCACTTTAAGCTCACTTTTATCAATTAAAGTATATTGCATATAAACCCCTACTATTTGGAGTTTACTAATCTGGATTAGAAAAACATGAATAATGTTCCCAAAGGATTAACTATTTAGAAGCAATAGATGATAGCCCAAAGTGCATAAAATTTGTTAAAACCCTTATTTTTAAAGGGCTGCGGGATAAAAAATGATTTGTGATAGATCTCTAAGAATACCAGAGCAGCAGGCGTAATATTAATTCCAGACAAGAGATATGAATAAATAATTCATTCTTCTCAACTGAAAATAAATAATTACTCTTAGCAATAAAAGTAATTCAAATATATAAGAGAGAGACGATCATGAGTAAGTTCTATGTAGGTTCTGAAATAGGTCAATTGCGTCGTGTTCTAGTTCATCGCCCAAGACGCGCACTGACTCACTTAACACCATCTAACTGTCACGATTTGCTGTTTGATGACGTACTGGCTGTTGAGCGTGCAGGTAAAGAGCATGACGTATTCACTCAAACACTACGTGATCAGGGTGTTGAAGTTCTTCTTCTTACTGACCTACTAGCAGATACGCTAGCCGTGCCAGAAGCGAAAGATTGGCTACTGAATTGCCAAGTGTCTGATTACCGCTTGGGTAAAACTTTTGCTAACGACGTACGCTGCTACTTGGGTGACTTACCAAACCTAGAGCTTGCAAAAATCCTAACCGGCGGTCTGTCTTACGCTGAAATGCCTATGAAGTCTTCTTCAATGATGCAAGGCATGTTCACACCAACCGACTTCATTATTGAGCCTTTACCAAACCACCTATTTACCCGCGACACC
Source organism: Vibrio sp. T3Y01 (assembly GCF_013114525.1). Taxonomy (NCBI): domain Bacteria; kingdom Pseudomonadati; phylum Pseudomonadota; class Gammaproteobacteria; order Vibrionales; family Vibrionaceae; genus Vibrio; species Vibrio sp. T3Y01. Next base: position 45,789 of record NZ_VTXJ01000021.1, read on the forward strand.
TCTTGCTGGGTTTACGGTGGTGTATCGATCAACCCAATGGCGAAACCAGCACGTCAACGTGAAACCAACCACGTGCGTGCGATTTACCGTTGGCACCCAACCTTCGCAGGCCAAGACTTCATTAAATACTTCGGCGATGAAGAGAGCATCAACTACGACAACTCAACGATTGAAGGTGGTGACGTTCTGGTTATTGGCCGCGGCACAGTGCTTATCGGTATGTCGGAGCGTACCACGCCACAAGGTGTTGAGCACTTAGCGTCGAGCCTGTTCAAACACGGTCAAGCGAAGCAAGTTATCGCTATGCAGCTACCAAAACACCGCTCTTGCATGCACCTAGACACGGTAATGACACATATGAACGAAGATACGTTCTCTGTTTACCCTGAAGTGGTGAGTAAAGATGTGAAGTGCTGGAACCTAACCGGCGATGAGTCTGGTGCCGTGAAAGTGAAAGAAGAAGGCTACTTCGTTACCGCTATCGAAAAAGCACTGGGCGTAGACAAGCTAAACCTGATCACCACTGGTGGTGACAACTTCCATGCAGAACGTGAGCAGTGGAACGATGCAAACAACGTACTGACCGTTAAACCTGGTGTCGTTGTTGGCTACGAAGGTAACACCTACACCAACGAGAAATACGACAAAGCTGGCATCACAGTACTGCCAATTCCTGGAGACGAGCTTGGTCGTGGCCGCGGTGGCGCACGTTGCATGAGCTGTCCAATCGAGCGTGATGGTATCTAATCACTAAGACGAAACGGCCAAGTTGGCGAAAGCAAATTACCTCAACTTGGCCACAATGAGAGAACACAATTATGACTAAACAAACTGTTGTTGTTGCACTCGGTGGTAACGCCCTACTTCGTCGCGGTGAGCCGTTAGAAGCTGACGTTCAGCGCCGCAATATTGAAACGGCGGTGAAAACCATCTCTGAAATCGCCAAAGAGTACAACGTGGTGTTAGTGCACGGTAATGGCCCACAAGTTGGCTTACTTGCTCTGCAAGGTTTGGAATACAAGAAAGTAAATCCATACCCACTGGATGTACTAGGCAGCGAAACGCAAGGCATGATCGGTTACATGCTGATGCAAGAGTTCAAAAACTATCTGCCAAACCGCAACATCTCATGCATGTTGACCCAAATGACGGTTGATCCAAATGACCCTGCATTTGCCGATCCAACCAAACCGATTGGCCCAATCTACGAAGAAGCAGAAGCGCGTGAATTGGCAGAAAAATTCCACTGGGTCGTAAAACCAGACGGCCAACACTTCCGTCGCGTTGTGCCAAGCCCAAGACCAACCGGCATTGTTGAGCACGAAGCGATCACCCAGCTTATCGAAGCGGGTCACCTAGTTATCTGTACTGGCGGTGGCGGCATCCCAGTGAAAAAAGAGCATGGCAAATTGGTTGGTGTCGAAGCGGTTATCGACAAAGACATGTCTGCCGCTTTCCTAGCGAAACAATTGAATGCCGATGCACTACTGATTCTGACAGACGCAGACGCGGTTTACCTAGATTGGGGCAAGCCGACTCAACACGCACTGCGCAGCACTACACCAGGTGAACTAGCGAAGTTTGAATTTGATGCCGGCTCGATGGGACCAAAAATTGAAGCATCGTGCGAATTCATCCAACAAGGCGGCAAAGTCGTCGGTATCGGTGCGCTCGAAGATGGTTTGCAAATTCTGCAAGGCCAAGCGGGTACCAACATCACCAAAGATTAACCCACTCGCGAGCTTTTCAAACCTTGCGAGAAAACTGAATCACCGTTTGAACTGAAATTAATACACAAAAATTGAATCGCGCTTTCTTGAATTTTCTTTCCCTGTAACAGGAAAGCGCCTAAATCTAAGAAGGAATACATCATGGCTTTTAACCTACGCAATCGTAACTTCCTAAAACTACTAGATTTCACTCCACGCGAAATTCAACACTTGTTAGATCTTTCAATGGAGCTTAAAAAAGCGAAGTACAACGGTTACGAACAGCCAAAACTGACTGGCAAAAACATCGCACTAATCTTTGAGAAAACCTCAACTCGTACTCGCTGTGCATTCGAAGTAGCAGCATTCGACCAAGGTGCTCGCGTCTCTTACTTAGGCCCATCTGGTTCTCAAATTGGCCACAAAGAATCGATGAAAGATACTGCTCGCGTTCTTGGCCGTATGTACGATGGCATTGAATACCGCGGCTTCGGTCAAGAGATTGTTGAAGAGTTAGGCGCTTACGCTGGTGTACCTGTATGGAATGGTCTGACTGACGAGTTCCACCCAACTCAAATCTTGGCAGACTTCCTGACCATGACCGAATACGGCCGTGGCAAACAGCTGCATGAAATCAAGTTTGCTTATCTAGGCGATGCTCGCAACAACATGGGTAACTCTCTAATGGTTGGCGCAGCGAAAATGGGCATGGACATTCGCCTTGTTGCTCCTAAGCAATTCTGGCCAGAAGAAGGACTATTGGCTCAATGTCGTAAAATCGCAGAGCACACTGGCGGCAAAATCACCCTAACTGAAGATGTTCAAGAAGGCGTGCAAGGTTGTGACTTCCTATACACCGACGTTTGGGTATCGATGGGTGAAGCGAAAGAAGCGTGGGCTGAGCGCATTAACCTAATGATGCCTTACCAAGTGAACATGGAAATGCTAAAGGCAACGGGCAACCCACACGTTAAATTCATGCACTGTCTGCCAGCTTTCCATGGCGAAGATACCACGGTAGGCAAACAGCTTGCGGCTGAATATCCACAGCTAAAAGACGGTGTGGAAGTGACTGATGAAGTGGTCGAGTCTGAATACTCTATCGTGTTCGATGAAGCTGAAAACCGCATGCACACCATCAAAGCTGTGATGGTTGCTACGCTAGGCAGTTAACAAACGAAACAGTTAATAAAACATAGAAGCAGAGCACTCTCTTATTTACAAACAAGTCGATAAGTTGAGTGCAATAACAGGGAAATGCGGGTGGCGTGCATGGGAGTTTTCCCTTGGATAAAACCCGCATTTTTTTTCATTCGTTTGAAAAGATTATTGCCGAAAAAGTCGAAGTTCTTCAGCCCCAACAAAGGCTTAAAAAGAAGTGCAAATGCAGGCCAATTTGGCATAAATATCCATAAAATGAATACTTTACATAAACTATTGCGTGCTGTTTTTATCTGAGTATAATCCTCCGCAATTTGTCTAAAGAGAGCAAAAAATGAACCGCAGTTTTGTCGCACATGATTGTCAAACTACACGCCAAAGAGTGGCGTTGGTGTCATTTTTATTTTGTTCTATTGATCGTTTCGAAGCCTCCTATTTTTAGGGGGCTTTTTTTTGTCCGCAATTTGACTGTATGCATAGAAGGAAGACCCGTTATGGCGCATTCGTTATTTAACAAGCACATCATCTCCATTCCTGAGCTCTCTCGTGATGAACTGGAGCTTATCGTCGATACCGCAGCAAGGCTCAAGGCTGAACCAAATCCAGAGTTGCTGAAAAATAAAGTCGTTGCGAGCTGCTTCTTTGAGCCTTCAACTCGAACTCGTCTCTCATTCGAAACCGCAGTTCAACGCCTGGGTGGCACAGTCATCGGTTTTGATAATGGCGGTAACACATCGCTGGCTAAGAAAGGTGAAACACTTGCCGATTCAGTGCAGGTGATTTCATCTTACGTTGATGCCTTTGTGATGCGTCACCCACAAGAAGGGGCTGCACGCTTGGCGTCTGAGTTCTCTAACGGTGTGCCAGTAGTGAATGGCGGTGATGGCGCGAACCAACACCCAACTCAAACCCTGCTAGACCTGTTCTCGATTTACGAAACGCAAGGCACACTCGACAACCTCAATGTGGCGTTTGTAGGCGATCTTAAATATGGCCGTACCGTGCACTCACTGACGCAAGCACTATCAAAATTCAATAACGTACGTTTCTTCTTTATCGCGCCAGAAGTATTAGCGATGCCAGATTACATCTGTGAAGAGCTGGAAGAGATGGGCATTCAATACAGCACCCACAGCAGCATTGAAGAAGTGGTACCGGAACTGGATGTACTGTACATGACTCGCGTACAGAAAGAGCGCTTTGATGCATCAGAATACGCACACATGAAATCGGCTTACATCCTCACCGCCGACACATTGAAAGACGCCCGCCAAAACATGAAAGTGCTTCACCCACTGCCACGCGTTGACGAGATCACCACCGACGTCGATAAAACACCACACGCTTACTACTTCGAGCAAGCTGAAAATGGTGTCTACGCTCGCGAAGCCCTATTAGCCCTAGTTCTAAACGACACTTTATAAGCAGGAGACACAGTCATGGTTAAACAAACTCAGCTACAAGTAGAAGCGATCCGTAACGGCAGCGTCATTGACCACATCCCTGCTCACTTAGGTATCAAAATCCTTAAACTGTTCAAGATGCACAAAACAGAACAGCGCATCACCATGGGGTTAAACCTGCCATCGTCCGCGCTGGGGCACAAAGACCTGATCAAGATTGAGAACATCTTTCTAACCAAAGAACAGGCGAACCAATTGGCTCTTTATGCGCCACAGGCAACGGTCAATCAGATTGAAGAGTACAAGGTAGTGAACAAACTGACGCTTGTACTGCCAGAGCAAATCAACAGTGTATTCTCATGTCCAAATAGCAACTGTATTTCACACGGTGAACCCGTTGAAAGTAGCTTTAAAGTGCAGCTAAAACAGGAAAATGTGCAGCTAAAATGCCATTACTGTGAAAAAGTATTCTCTCGCGAGATCATGAGTGAAATTCGCTAGCCCTTACCTTCATTAACACCAAGGCTAAAACCTTTCAAAACACATGGATATTTATTCCCAATGCGGAATAAATATCCACTCACCCCAAGAATAAAGCACCAAAATATAAGCAAATAACCAGAATTTTGTTTGGTGATCGCCTTCAAAAAGATAACTATCCTTTAGTGGTAGACTAAATGAATAGATGATCATACATCTCGCATACCCGCCCTTCTTTACTTCAGGATTCGTCGGTAAGCCCTAATTAACAAATCGTACTCTACGGCTTTGGGAGTGCGCACGACGCTACGGACAAGCGGTATCACTGTTGACCTTAAGGAGTTGTTCATGAACCCGATCACTGAGCACGGTTGCTTGTATTCAGCTGAAGATAAAACACTGACTGCAGCGTGCAAACGCTTACTACAACAACAAAGCTTCTCAACCCAAAACCAGCTGCGCGAAAAGCTAGTCGAGATCGGCTATACCGGCATTAGCCAGTCGACAGTATCTCGTATTTTGTCACAGCTCGGCGTAGTCAAAATTCAGAATGCCTGTGGTAAAAAAGTCTACTGCATTACGGTTGAAAGCGCGCCTGTACGTGTCGATGCGTCCATCTCTTCGCAAATCGAATTAATAACTCATAACCAAGCAATGGTGATAGTTAAAACTCATCCAGGTTGCGCACAGTTAGTTGCAAGATTAGTCGATATCGACCCGCATACTGAGATTATCGGTACTGTTGGTGGCAACGACACCGTGTTAATTATTCCAAAAGACACAACCAACATCGATGCTTGCGAGCAAGTCGTAAAAGCACGCTTGGGTGTGGCTTAAATGCCTAACTGGCAAGGGCTCCCTATGCCTGCTGCAAGGCTGACCTTATCTCGATTACCTAAGAAAGTGGATTTCCCGCCCTAAGGGATATTTGCTAGCCAATGAAACTAATAGCAAACTATTACGGTCTGATTGAGTTAAGATACCCATAACTCCATTAAATGACTAAATAGTATGCGACGACTTGCCACATTACTTTTTGTTTGTATTTCCCTGTTCACCCAGCCTGCGTGGGCGCTTTTTGGAAATGACAACGCCGAGCCAAGCTTCGGAGGCAATAACAACGGTTTTGTTCCTGTAGACCAAGCTTTCCCTTTCAATTACTACCAGCAAGACGGCAAGGTGCTTCTCGACTGGCAGGTAAAAGAAGGCTACTACCTCTATCAACATAGCCTCTCTTTTAGCGGCCAAAATCTCGCTATCGGTAATGTTGAGTTAGAAGATGGTAAGCCACATCAAGATGAATTCTTTGGTGAGGTGAGTGTTTATACTCAGCCGCTATTCGTACAAGTTCCCCTACAAAGTTACCAAGATGGCTCGCAGCTGATCGTTAAGTATCAAGGCTGTGCCGAGGCTGGCTTCTGCTACCCTCCAGAAACTCGCGTCATCGACATTGCACCGTTTGAAGCGACGGGTTCAAGCGACACTGCTACCGACACGACTAGTAACCAAGCGAACAGCTCACCACAAGTTGCTTCTCCAAAAGCAGATGTGGCCAATAACACAGCACCACAATCAAGCGCACCCGTTTCAAAAGAAGCAAGCCTAGCCGATAAACTCGGTGACAGTTGGTGGACCCCGTTACTGTTCTTGGCGCTCGGTGTTGGCTTAGCCTTCACACCGTGTGTTCTGCCTATGTATCCAATCCTAACGGGCATCGTGTTAGGTGGTGGCAAGCTCAGCCAAGGTCGCGCGTTGATGTTGTCCTTCATCTACGTGCAAGGTATGGCACTAACCTACACACTACTAGGTTTGGTGGTTGCGTCTGCGGGTATGCAATTTCAAGCTGCGATGCAACATCCTTACGTGTTGATTGCGTTGAGCGTTCTGTTCGTAGCGTTAGCGATGTCGATGTTTGGCGTGTATAACCTACAACTGCCGAGCAGTGTCCAAACCTGGCTCAACAACCAAAGCAACAAACAGCAAGGCGGCAATACCTTGGGCGTATTCGCGATGGGTGCTATCTCTGGTTTGGTGTGTTCACCTTGTACTACGGCACCACTGTCGGGTGCGCTGCTGTATGTGGCTCAAAGTGGCGACCTATTTACAGGCGCGATTGCTCTGTATGCATTAGCTATGGGTATGGGCATTCCACTAATCTTGGTGGCGGTATTTGGCAATAAGCTACTGCCAAAAGCAGGCAGCTGGATGGATAAAGTGAAGGTCGTATTCGGCTTTATCTTGTTGGCAGCACCTATCTTCCTGCTAGAGCGCATTATCCCTGAATTATGGGCAACCGTGCTTTGGTCTGGCCTTGGCTTCATCGCCTTCGGTTGGCTTTACCATAGCAAGAATGCATTGCCATTCGGTGGTTGGAAGCAGAGCGCTGTGGGCATCATCGCAATGCTTGGTCTGTTTGCTTCTGCTCAACCAGCACTAAATTACTGGTTTGCAGAAAAGAGCGTTGTAGTGGAACAACAGATCCAGTTTGCTCGTATCAACACCGTTGAAGAGCTTGAAATCCAGCTCATCGAAGCGAAGAAACTAGGCAAGCCAGTGATGCTCGACTTCTACGCCGATTGGTGTGTGGCGTGTAAAGAGTTTGAGAAGTACACCTTCCATCAAGCAGACGTCGAGAACAAGCTGTCTGACTTCGTGTTACTTCAAGCAGACGTGACGCGAAACATGCCTCAAGACATTGAATTACTGAAGCAACTGCAAGTACTTGGCTTACCAACCATTGAGTTCTGGGATAGCGAGGGTAACCATGTTCCAAATGCTCGTGTGACTGGTTTTATGCCTGCCGATGTATTCTTAAAACACATGCAAGACCACCAGCTATAACGGCAACATTGGTCTGAATGTAACACCAGACAAAGCCGCACCGCCCCTCATAACGAGATGGCAGTGCGGCTTTTTTGTGATTATAGGAAACACTTTCCAAGAACAGGGATAAAAGTCGATATGGTTCAGACTTTTAATGCATAGATATTGTCCACATACTCAATCAGGATGATAATAAATATTAACTAAATTGTTAAAAGTATGGACGTCATGGACTCGACCTACACCATCATCATTGCAGATGACCACCCTCTCTTCCGCAACGCCCTATTTCAGTCGGTTCATATGGCGATCAGCGGTGCGAACTTACTTGAGGCCGACTCTCTCGACGCGTTACTGACTCTGCTTAAAAAAGAAGATGAACCCGACCTACTGCTGCTCGACCTAAAAATGCCGGGAGCCAATGGAATGTCTGGTCTCATTCAACTTCGTGCGGAATACCCAGATCTACCGATTGTCGTGATCTCAGCGAGTGAAGACGCTAGCGTTGTCACTCAAGTGAAAAGCCATGGTGCGTTTGGCTTTATTCCAAAGTCGAGTGACATGCGTGAATTGGTAAGTGCACTCAATCAAGTGCTGAATGGCGACCCGTTCTTCCCTGAAGGGCTGATCACTAACAATGCGGCTTGTAGCGACCTTGCGGAAAAAATTGCCACACTGACGCCACAACAATACAAGGTGCTAGGAATGCTTTCCGACGGACTGCTGAACAAGCAAATCGCCTATGAATTGAATGTTTCGGAAGCGACCATCAAGGCGCACATGACAGCCATCTTCCGTAAACTGGATGTAAAGAACCGAACTCAAGCGGTTATCTTACTGCAAGAAGTCCATAATTAAGCGCCACTGATATCCTCTTCTAAAGTCGTCTTAGGCAAACATAAACCCAGCTTGACGACTTTATGATCCTCTATCTCTGCAACCACCCAATTGATGTCATGCCACTCGAAGCTATCACCCAATACTGGATGAGGGCCAAGTTCGCGTTCAGCCAGTTGTTTTAGCGTCATCTCACGCTCTTCTTCAGAACCAAGCTCGATGCCATAACAGTCACTCACCGCAGCAATCGACAAGCCAACCTCTAGGAAGAAATCACCAAAGAATCGCGCAGCCTCTTCAGCCTCAGGCGCTTCACTGAACAACTCACTTAAGCTATCTAAGTCTTTGTCTTGACCAAGCACACAAAGAATATCGTTCGCTTCCAATACTGTACTGCCCGATGGATGAAGCAAGACGTCCTGTCGAAACAGTGCGGTAATACGTGTTCCTTCCGGCATCGATAAGCGCTTAAGCGGCTCACCGACACACCACTTCTCTTCTTTCAACTTGTAGACAAACATCTCCCACTCACTGGTCGGGTAGATCTCGATACCAGTGCGTGAAACAGGTGTCGGCGTTGGTGGTAAGGTAACTTGAGCCAGCCTCGCCACTTTCATCAAGCTGCCACCTTGAACAATCAGCGACACCATAACCACGAAGAAGGCGATATTGAAATACAGCTGAGCATTAGGCAGACCAGCCATCATCGGGAACACCGCCAAAATGATCGGCACCGCACCACGTAACCCAACCCAAGAAACAAACCAACGCTCCTTGGTGGTAAAGCTTCTAAACGGTAGCAAGCCCAACCAAACAGACAGCGGACGTGCAAACAAAATCATACCGAAAGCCAATGCTAGCGCAGGCAGAGCAATGTCCATCAGTGTCGATGGCGTCACCAGTAAACCCAACACCAAGAACATCACGATTTGGCTTAACCACGTCATGCCATCAAGGACATTGAGAATCGAGTGTCGAGAGCGTGTTGGACGATTACCAATGAATAAACCCACCAAGTAAATCGATAGGATGCCACTACCGCCAAGCATGTTAGAGAAAGCAAACAGAGCCACACCGCCGCTCAGTACCAGAATCGAGTAAAGACCATCAGCCAGCTGCACTCGGTTGATGAGACTCCACAGAACCCAACCACCACCAAGGCCGATAAGCGTGCCAACACCAAATTGCATCGCGAAACTTTTCAGCAGGAAGTTCATCCCCATCTCGGCATCTGGGGTGCCAAGTAGTGCGATTAAGGTCACCGTTAAGAAGACCGCCATAGGGTCGTTGGTACCCGATTCGATCTCTAGAGTTGATCCAACACGCTCGTTGAGGCTCTGCCCTTTGAGCAGAGAAAATACCGCCGCTGCATCGGTTGAGCCCACAATAGCGCCCACTAGAATGCCTTGCATCAGTGATAGATCGAATAGCCAAGCCGCCATTAAGCCGGTGAGAGTGGCAGTACAAGCCACACCTATCGTGGCTAACGACAGCGAAGGCCAAAACGCAACCTTGAAACTCGCCACCTTGGTGCGCATACCGCCATCCAGTAAGATCACAGCAAGTGCAAGGTTACTCACCAAGTAAGTTAATGAATAATCATCAAAATTGATGCCGCCGGGACCATCTTCACCCGCCAACATACCAACAAACAAAAAGATCAAAAGAATCGGAACGCCCAATCGTGAGGACACTTGTGAGAAAAGCACACTGATGGCGATGAGCACGGCACCAGTTAAAAATAAGTGATTAATAGTTATTGCGTCCAATTCATTCCCCCAAAGAATAAAACTCGTGATTTAAGCATGTCGAATTTCTGCCATTAAGCAAGAAAAGGGCTCTAAAAGCAGCGTAATTACTATAACAAACTTATATTTCCCTTAGTGTCATAAGCAGGACTAAATACTGGTTATCTGTCATTTAGTTGTTAAATTTTATTACTCACTCATTAATTCCCCCCTTTTTGTTAGACTTTTGGCTAATTTAACAACCTTGTAACATCACATTTTTATATAGTTTTGTCTCCCGACTCCCATATTTCAGTGGATTAGGGCTAAAACTGTCCCGACTAAAGTTGCACAGATCCCTTGACTTATCCTTGCTACATTTCAAATCGTAACATTACGTTAACACAACGACATTCTACGGAAACGGAATAAAGGAGAAGGCAATGGCGTTCGAATCTACGGAACATGCTCAAGCCTACTGGAAGGAAAACTTGGGAATTATGGGAACACTGCTCGCGATCTGGTTCGCAGTGTCTTACGGCGCAGGCATCTTATTTGTTGATGCCCTTAACACCGTTCAGTTTGGCGGGTTTAAGCTAGGCTTTTGGTTCGCTCAACAAGGTTCGATATACACCTTCGTGGCGCTGATATTCATTTACGTTGTCCGCATGAATGCGCTCGACAAAAAATACAACGTACAGGAAGACTAGAGGCTAGAACATGGATATTCAAACTTGGACGTTTATTCTCGTCGGTATCACTTTCGCACTGTATATCGGCATCGCAATCTGGGCTCGCGCAGGGTCTACCAGTGAATTCTACGTTGCGGGCGGTGGTGTACACCCAGTAGCAAACGGTATGGCGACAGCCGCTGACTGGATGTCGGCAGCGTCATTCATCTCAATGGCAGGTATCATCTCATTCGTTGGTTACGACGGTGCGGTTTACCTAATGGGCTGGACAGGTGGTTATGTACTACTTGCGCTATGTTTAGCACCTTACCTACGTAAGTTCGGTCAGTTTACGGTTCCTGATTTTATCGGCGAACGTTACTACTCGAAAACAGCACGTATGGTAGCGGTATTCTGTGCAATCTTCGTATCATTCACATACGTTGCAGGTCAAATGCGTGGTGTGGGCGTAGTATTCTCTCGTTTCCTAGAGGTCGACATTAACCTAGGTATCATCATTGGTATGGGTATTGTGTTCTTCTACGCAGTACTTGGTGGCATGAAAGGCATCACTTATACGCAGGTAGCTCAATTCTGTGTCCTCATTTTCGCCTTCCTTGTTCCAGCAATCTTCACGTCAATCATGATGACAGGTAACCCGCTTCCACAAGTTGGTATGGGTTCAACGATTTCAGGCACAGACGTTTACCTACTCGATAAACTGGATGGATTGACTGAAGAGCTCGGATTTACCGCCTATACCGAAGGTAACAAGAGCATGGTGGATGTATTCTTCATCTGTGCAGCTCTAATGGTGGGTACTGCAGGTCTTCCACACGTAATCATCCGTTTCTTCACAGTACCTAAAGTACGTGATGCTCGTATCTCAGCAGGTTGGGCACTACTGTTCATCTCATTGCTATACACAACAGCACCAGGCGTTGCAGCATTCGCTCGTGTAAACATGATTGAAACGATTAACGGCCCAGACATGCAAGGTGTCGCAGCAGCAGACGCACCTAGCTGGTACAAAAACTGGGAAAGCACTGGTCTAGTCGGTTGGGAAGATAAGAACGGCGATGGCAAAATGTTCTACTCGGGCGATGAGCGCAACGAGATGAAGATTAACCGTGACATCATCGTACTGGCTTCTCCAGAACTAGCAAAACTACCAAACTGGGTTGTAGCGCTACTGGCAGCCGGTGGCCTAGCAGCCGCACTATCAACAGCCGCTGGTCTACTATTGGTTATCTCAACATCGATTTCACATGACTTGTTGAAGAAAGGCTTCAGACCAAACATGACCGACAAGCAGGAGCTACTAGCCGCTCGTTTGGCAGCAATGGTCGCGATTATCGGTGCAGGTTACTTGGGTATTAACCCTCCAGGCTTCGTAGCTCAGGTAGTAGCGTTTGCCTTCGGCTTAGCCGCAGCATCCTTCTTCCCAGCAATTATCCTAGGCATCTTCTACAAGAAGATGAACAAGGAAGGTGCGATTGCAGGTATGTTGACAGGTATTGCCTTCACAGCAAGCTACATCATCTACTTCAAGTTCGTTAACCCAGCAGCAAGCACACCTGAAAACTGGTGGTTTGGTATCAGCCCAGAAGGCATCGGTACGCTAGGTATGTGTCTAAACTTCGTAGTTTCAATTGCGGTAAACAAGGTAACTGCTGAAGTACCACAAGACGTACAAGAGATGGTTGAAAACATCCGTTACCCGAAAGGTGCAGGTGAAGCTCACGACCACTAAACAAAGATGTTTAGCAAAAAAATGAATCAGTACTTACATTGTAGGGATTAGGTACTGAATCTCAGAAAGCCGATACGTTATGTATCGGCTTTTTTCTTTTGCCTACCGTTTTATAAAAACAGAAACAAAGGGTTGTTTTTAAACCTCTGTTTGATAATAATTATCATTAACATCCAATGTAGAGATGAAAATGATGATGAAAGAGCAGCAGGTTCTCTATTCGAGGTTCTACAAAGCGCAGGATCGCTTTACCTCCTCAGAGCAAGTTCACGGGCACGAGCCGTTTGTAATTCGAGACTACATCGAGTGTGCACAAACGCTTGCCGCATACTATGAAAAACACGCCGCCCAAGAAAACATCTTGCTGTGCGAGCTGTACCTGCGCCAAGTTTTCTTCCATCTGATTGAAGCGATTGAGTCACCTGAGCGCAGTTTTACCTTTCGTCATATCTGCCTAGACTCAATTCACTCACCACTATTTTATCTAAAACGCCACTACTGCCAGCAACCACATGGCCAAGCGCGTTTTTTGAATCTCAGCCAGACACTACAACAAGTCCAAGCCCCACTTGGCTAACAAGGATAGAAGATGACCCTACAATATCGAATTGAAAAAGACAGCATGGGAGAAGTAAAAGTCCCTGCTGATGCGCTGTATCAAGCACAAACTCAACGTGCCGCAGATAATTTCGCGTTTAGCTCCCACAAGATGCCCACCAGCTTCATTCAAGCATTGGCATTCATTAAACAGGCCGCCGCTGACACCAACGCTCAGTTGGGGTTATTGGAGGGCGATATTGCCAATGCGATTGCCGAAGCGAGCCAAGAGATCATTGATGGCAAACATCTCGATCAATTCCCGATCGATGTTTATCAAACCGGCTCAGGTACTAGCTCCAACATGAACGCCAACGAAGTGATTGCAACACTCGCTTCAAGAAGTTTGCAAGGCGACGTGAACCCGAACGATCACGTCAACATGGGACAAAGCAGTAACGATGTGGTACCAACCGCGATTCAAGTCAGTGTCGCACTCACTGCTGAAAACAAGCTGCTACCAGCACTAACCCACCTGTCTGAAGCCCTGAACGTTAAACAGCAAGAGCTTGCCGAGGTAGTGAAAACCGGCCGTACTCACCTAATGGATGCGATGCCGATTACCTTTGCTCAAGAATTAGGTGGCTGGAAGTTCCAGATTGAACACGCTAAGCAAGCCATTGAAAGCACCCTGCCCGCTATTAAAGCGCTTGCTCAAGGTGGAACGGCGGTAGGTACAGGCATCAATGCTGACCCTCGCTTTGCCGATAAGTTTGCAAGTAACCTGTCGCAGTCGACAAAGATCAGCTTTAACTCGAGTGAAAACTTCTTTTTCAACCTCAGCAGTCAAGACGCGATCGTTGCCTTTTCGGGTCAGCTCAAAACTGCAGCAGTTGCGATCATGAAGATCGCAAACGATCTTCGCTGGATGAACTCTGGTCCATTAGCTGGCTTAGGAGAAATTGAATTGCAGGCGCTACAACCAGGCTCATCTATCATGCCGGGCAAGGTGAACCCTGTAATACCAGAAGCTGCAGCGATGGCGGCAGCGCAGGTGATTGGTAACGACACCACCATTACGGTAGCGGGCCAATCTGGCAACTTCCAACTGAATGTGATGCTACCAGTGATTGCTCATAACGTATTAGAAAGTATCGAGCTTTTAGCTAACAGTTCAGTCGCGCTAGCAGATAAAGCGGTTGCAACCTTCACGGTGCGCCAAGACAATCTTGATTTAGCGCTTTCAAAGAATCCTATTTTGGTGACTGCACTTAATCCTGTGATTGGTTACCTAAAGGCAGCAGATATTGCCAAGAAAGCTTACAAAGAGGGTTTACCTATCCTTGATGTTGCCGAGCGAGAAACCGATCTTAGCCGAGAAGAACTCAGCAAGCTGCTTGACCCAACTGCTCTCACTCAAGGTGGTATCGCAGGTTAAAACCAGTAACTCATAACAAGTCTACCGGATCGAAAAAGGCCTCATCAGAGGCCTTATTAGGATCTAATAATGACTTAAATTAACTCACACGATTCAACACTGCTCTGAGTTTTAGTGGTTTCACTGGCTTGGCAATAAAGCTAAAGCTGTTGGCCTTTATCGCCGCCAACATGTCATCGGTTCTATCGGCACTAATGATGACCCCTTCAAAGGAATCTCCAAGGCGCAAGCGACACTGTTGCAACACCTCAAGCCCTGTTCGCCCATTATCGAGGCGGTAATCAGAAAAGATCACATCGGGTTTCCAGTCACCATCGAGGCACTTCAAACTCTCGACCAAATCAACTGCCGTTTTAACCTCACAACCCCAGCGACCAATCAGGTTCTCCATACCAACCAAAATCTCTCGTTCATTATCAACACACAAGATTTTAAGGTGCTCGATGTCACTGCTCGCCACTGACGCAGTAGCTTGCACAACCGGAGCCACTTGTTCCGCTCTTGCTAAGGTTATAGAGAAAACACTGCCTTGCTCCGGCCATGAGCGCATCGATATTTGATGACCAAGCACATGAGCAATACCTTTAGAAATCGCAAGGCCAAGCCCTAAGCCTTGATCGGAACGCACTTGGCTACCACGAGTAAACTCTTCGAAGATCTCTTGTTGCTTGTCCTCATCAATACCGGTTCCGTTATCCCACACATCGATTCGCACCTGCCCGTTGACTCGTCTTGCTCCCAGCACCACTTTCCCCTCTGGGTTATAGCGGAAAGCGTTAGTCAAAAAGTTCTGAATCACACGCCTTAACAGCTTAGGGTCAGAATGAATAAACAGGGATGATGGGATCATCTTGAAATCAATTTTTTGTTGCGTCGCTAAGGCACTAAATTCAGCATTCAAGTTAGCGAGCACATCGTGCACCGCAATGGCGTGAATGTTAGTTTCCAGCTTGCCGGACTCTAATCGTGAGATATCCAACAAATCACCAATCAAGTCCTCTGCCGCACCCAGTGCACTTTCAATATGGGATGAAAGCTGCTTCACCTCTTGCTCTTTTGCTACCTCCGAAAGTGACGAAGCAAACAAGCGCGCCGCATTAAGTGGCTGCATCAAATCGTGGCTTACTGCCGCCAAGAAACGACTCTTAGATTGCGATTCTTGATCAGAAATTTGTGTCGCCTTGACCAAGCGATGATTGAGTTTTTCGAGTTCTTGAGTTCGTTCGTGCACTCTTGATTCCAAGCTTTCATTGGCGTCTTTTAGTGCCTGTTCTGCTTGTCTGAATACCGTGATATCGGTAAAGCTCATCACAAAGCCGCCGCTTGGCATTGGATTGCCTTGCACCTCAATCACGCGACCATCAGGGCGAATGCGAGAAGAGGTGTGTCGTGTACCTTGCTCCAAATGATAAACACGGCGACGCACATGATCTTCAGGGTCACCCGGACCACACAAACCTTGCTGAGCATTGTGGCGAATCACATCGGAGATCGGCCTGCCCACTTGTATCAAGCCAGCAGGGAATTCAAACAGTTCTAAGTAACGCTGATTCCATGCCACCAGCCTCATCTGTTTATCAACCACTGCAATACCTTGACCAATATGCTCAATCGCACCTTGTAGCAAGCCACGACTGAAATCGTACAACTCAGAGGCTTCATCAACGATGGTCGCCACTTCTTCAAGCTGCATATTTCTGCCCTGCAGAGCGGAAGTGAGTACTAACTTAGCAGAGGAGGCTCCAAAAACACCCGCCAGTACACGCTCAGCATGTCGAATCAAGCTTGCTGGCGCTTGTTGATTAGGAAGCAGCGGTTGACCGTGTTGCTGCCAGTAACTTTGGATAGCGCTTTTCGCTCGCTTTCGACCGACAAACCGAGATGCCAACATCTCTAGTTCAGCCACGGTTACACGGCTTTGATAAAGGCTAATGTTCTCATTTTCAGGCAGCGGCGTACCAACAAATGCCGCCGATTGTAAGCGCTCACTTAGGCTTGGCCTGGTCGAAATAGAAACCACGGCATAACACAAAGTATTGAGCACAATACTCAGCACTATCCCCCAATTTGAACTGCTAATATCCCAACTACTGAGTAACTCTGGTGGTGTGATGATCCACAGCAGCAAGTTGCTTTGACTGTCGCCAGCCAACATACTGGTTTGACTCATCAAGGTAATGAGCCAAATCACCGAGCCAACCATTAAACCGACATAAACACCCTTGCGATTACCCGGACGCCAGTACAAACCACCAATCAGTGCCGGAGCAAATTGAGCAATCGCCGCAAACGAAAGGAAGCCAATCGCAGACAAGGAATGAATGGTATCGAGCGCCTGATAGAACAACCAAGCACCAAGTAGAAGCAATAAAATAAGCCCGCGACGAATCACCAATAGCAACCCAGAGAAGTGGCGATGAGTCCTTTGGGTAAGGCGCATACGGCGCAGCAATAGCGGCATCACTAAATCGTTCGACACCATGATCGCCAACGCGATGGTCGACACAATTACCATACCACTAGCAGCAGACGTACCACCAAGGAACGCAAGCAAGGCAATATGATTGGCGCCTTCAGCCATCGGCAGGCTGATCACATACGTATCTGCAGGCATGCTTGGAAGCAGCCCTTGCCCTGCCCATGCGATAGGAAGAACAAACAGCCCCATCAAAATCAGATAAAGCGGAAACAACCAACGAGCGGTGTGCAAGTCTTGAGGGCGCTCATTCTCAACAACCATGGTATGGAACTGACGCGGTAAGCAGACAATCGCCAACATGGTCAAAACAGTATGGATAATTAAGGTCGGAATATTCGGCGATTCATAAGTGCTCGCCGCCACGTCGAGCAGATCAATCTTGTCGCTGCTCATCGCCAAATACATGATAAACAAGCCAACAATCAAAAATGCCGCCAGCTTAACGATCGACTCAAACGCCACCGCCATCATCATGCCACGGTGATGCTCCGTGTTATCAATGTGCCTTGTACCAAACAACATGGTAAAAATAGCTAGCGCACCGACCACAAACCAAGAAACATGGTAATCCTGATAGCCAAAATCTTGCGCCAGACTAGGTGCGACAATATCTAGCCCCATGGTGATGCCACGCAGTTGTAAGGCGATATAAGGCAGAATACCGATCACAGCGATAACCGTCACCGCTACCGCTAAACCTTGAGATTTACCATAACGAGCCGCAATGAAATCGGCAATTGAGGTGATATGTTCCCGCTTCGCGATCAGAATCAGTCGCGCTAAGATCCGCCACCCAAGGGTGAAGACCAAAATCGGAGCAAGATAGATGGGTAAGAAAGACCAAGGGTTATTGCTCGCCTGACCCACCGTTCCATAGAAGGTCCACGAGGTACAATACACCGCAATAGAAAGGCTATAGATCCACGGTCGCCAACGCGATAGCCAACGAACCTGCCTGTCTCCATACCAAGCGATCAGAAATAACACGCCCAAGTAGGCTAAAGAGACTGGAATTACTACCCATCCTTGCATTGAAAACCCTTTCTTCATCCATAAAAAACCTCTCCATAAGGGAGAGGTTTCATTTAACTAAGGATGAGTCATTAACTCAATCGCATCGCTTAAATTCTGTGCTTTAGACTCTAATAATCACGATTGGTTATCAGCTATGAACTTCTGACTCAGGTTGATTAACTTCAACCACAGAGCTTCTTTCATCAAGCTTGATAAACAGGGCAATTGCACCCATCGCAGCCATTCCCCAGAAGATATTCGCACCCCACAATTCGTAGCCCCAGCCACTTAGGGTCGTCATTAATGCGATAAAGGCGCCAAGTGGTATCGCATTGTACAGAGCCTGCAATGCCACCATTTTGTTCGACTCTTGAGATTGGATGTATTGAATCGCAGCGATGTGTGCCATGGCGAATGTCACGCCGTGCAACAGCTGAGCCACTATCAATACTGGAATCGCAGTCGTTGATGCGGTGATCCCCCAACGAGCCATTACTCCGATACCAGCAATCACAAACAGAGTGCGCAATGATAATCCAGCAAACAGTCGCTTACTCAGAGCAAATACTGCCACCTCAGCAACCACAGCCAAGCTCCACAGATAACCGATGATCGCCTCAGAGTGCCCCGCCTCTTTCCAGTAAATCGCACTAAAGCTGTAATACGCAGCGTGGCTTCCTTGAAGCAGTGCCATCAATGCAAGAAACTTCACTACCGATGACTCACGTAATAGTTGACCAAGTTTAGGTCTTTCAGCCACTTGCTCTGATTCTGTCACCGGCATTACGTTCGGGTTTCTCATCGCGAACAATAAAGACACTAACACCCCTGCCAGTGCAGTATACAAAATCATATCCGTACCAAATTCAGCCACCAGATAACCAACCACGGTAGAACCCGCAATAAATGCCACTGAACCCCACAAGCGTGTACGTCCGTAGTCGAGCATCTTGAGACGGCTGTAATGGTTCGCCATTGCATCAGAAAGCGGAATAATCGGTCCATAGCAGAGGTTGAACATTACCGTTGCTAGCAGCATCAATAAAAAGCTACCACCAGTAAAGAAATGGAAACCAACAAATAATAGCGCGACAAAACTGAGGCAACGCAATGCTGGCATTAAATGCTCAACTTTATAGATACGTGGTGTTATCACAAAGTTGGCAACACAACGCGTAGCCAAACCCACACCAATCAATACGCCAATGTCCCCCGCAGAAACGCCTTGGTCTTCAAACCACAGCGCCCAAAATGGCAGATAAACGCCATAGGCAAAAAAGAAACCAAGAAAATACTGGGATATCCAGCCATAAGGGGAAGGATTAAACATAGGCGACCTATAAAAATGTGTGGAACAAGGAAGCGCCAATTATGCCTAGGTCACAAAAGATGAAAAAGGGAATTATTGCGGGGATAGCATTCCCATATTCAATAAATATCTCTGTCGTATTTAACTCAAAAATCCAACGTGCAAAAGTCGTAACTCTCTCATTTAGACTAAAGTCGTCTGGAGCTTCGCTGGTAATTTGTCACACTAAAAAGAGACTCTCACTCCCTTGCGATTGCTTATGCCTGACAAATTTAATATGCAGCACCCGCCCTTCGATAGCTTGTCTGAAGCGGAACAGTTAACGCTACGCTCAGCTTTAGATGTGGTTTACTACCGAGCTCACGAAGTGATATTGGAGGCCGACCGCCCGAGCCGCCACCTGCATATTCTGATTAAAGGGGCTGTCGAAGAGCGCGCTAGCAGTGACGGAGAGATCTATGCGCACTATGCCAATGACGATATTTTCGATGTGCGCAGCCAGTTTGAGCCTCATACCAAACATCAATATATCGCATTAGAAGATACCTTAAGTTACCTATTACCAAACGACGTTTTTCTTGAGCTATACCACGCCAACGGCCAGTTCGCCGCTTACTTTGATAGTAACCTCTCGACCCGAAAAGCATTGATTGAAGCCGCTCAGCAACAGCAGAATCTTGCTGAGTTCATACTGACCAAAGTCGACGACTCAATTTACCACCCACCACTGATACTTGAACCTGACCAACCTATCAATCAAGTCACTCAAACCCTTAAAGAACAAGGCTTAGACTCGGCCTTGGTTCATTTGGAACATGATAATCCAAAAGCTTTTGGATCATCATGTTCCTTTCCGTACGGAATCGTCACACGGACCAATTTATTACACGCGGTGATGCTTGATGATCGCCCGCTCGATACACCTGTCGGCGAGATAGCAACCTACCCTGTTTTGCATGTTAATCATGGTGACTTCTTATTTAACGCCATGATCACCATGACAAGGAATCGTGTAAAAAGGCTGATGGTTTGTGATGGGTTAAATGCGGTCGGCATGGTGGATATGACGCAAATACTCAGTGCGTTCTCCACTCACTCGCATGTTCTTACTTTGCGTATCGCTCGAGCCACCAGCATTGAAGAATTGGCCCTGGCCTCCAACAAGCAACGTCAATTGGTCGAAAGCCTGCTCAATAATGGTATTCGTACACGTTTCATCATGGAGCTAATTTCTGCCGTCAATGAACAGATTATTGAAAAGGCATTTGAACTGGTTATTCCCCCTGCACTACACAACCATTGCTGCCTCATCGTGTTAGGCTCAGAAGGTCGCGGAGAACAGATACTCAAAACCGATCAAGACAATGCGTTGATCATTCAAGACGGATTAGAGTGGCACCAATGCCAAAACGCCATGAATGATCTCACTCATACGTTGCAACAGTTAGGTTATCCACTGTGTCCTGGCAACGTCATGGTCAACAACCCGAAGTGGGTTCACTCAGAACAAGAATGGAAACAAACTCTCACCAGTTGGGTAAGAAAAGCGACGCCAGATACGGTGATGGATATTGCCATCATGGCGGACGCACATGCTGTTGCAGGCAATAGAGACCTGTTACTCCCCGTTAAGCAGCACTTGAGTGATTTGATGCTCGGACAGGAATTGATTCTGACCGAGTTCTGCCGCCCTGCCCTAAACTTCTCAGTTCCCCTGACCCTGTTTGGTAATGTGAAACAGTCCAAGTCCGGACTCGACATCAAACAAGGTGGTATTTTCCCTATAGTGCATGGTGTTAGAGCACTGAGCCTTGAGCACGGCGTGACGGTCAATAACACCTTTGAACGCATCGAGCATCTCGTAAATAAGAAGGTACTAGAGCAAAGCACCGCGGATAACCTCAGTGAAGCGCTCAAGCAGTTTTTTAAGTGGCGTTTATCACAACGCCTGTCGCAACAGCACAGCAGCAATAAAATCGACGTCAAACTAATGGAGCGAGCAGATCGAGATCTGCTTCGTCATAGCCTGCACGTGGTTAAGAAATTCAAGCAATGGCTCGGCTACCACTATCAGATAAGGGACTAGGCGATTGCACGATGAATAGACTGGTTCGCTATTACTGGCATCACAAGCTCAAAGGCTCTCCCTATCAGCCTCTGTTTACTGCGCCTGTTCATCAAGAATATGTCTCACTCGATTGTGAAACCACCAGCCTCGACCCTAATCAGGCTGAACTGGTGACCATTGCCGCGACCAAGATCATCGGTAACCGAATCATCACCAGTAAGCCCTTCGAAGTTAGATTGCGAGCCCCTCAATCGCTCGACTGCAATTCAATAAAAATCCACCGCATCCGCCATCAAGACCTCAAACACGGAATCGAAGAGAAACAAGCCCTAATTGAACTACTAAGCTTCATTGGTAATCGTCCTTTAGTCGGCTATCACATCCGCTATGACAAAAAAATTCTCGACCGCGCCTGTTTAAAACAACTCGGATTTCCGCTGCCTAACCGATTAATCGAAGTGAGCCAACTCTATCAAGACAAACTCGAAAGACAGCTGCCCAATGCCTATTTCGACCTCAGCATGGATGCGATTTGTCGCCAGCTCGACTTACCAATTCCAGTCAATAAACATGATGCATTACAAGATGCTACCTCTGCTGCGCTGATCTTTGTCCGCCTAAAACATGGTGATCTTCCCCGCTTCAACTCTTCGTACACCTAATTCAACCCTTGCAGTTCGACATAGAGAGCAACATCTCAAAAATGAACTTAACTCGCTATTTTGTAAGTGAAAAGCGGCGTCTCATCCTAAAGTCTAATTGTGGAAATCGCCTTCCTAGCCGAGAGTGATAACACAAAGACGGTTCTGTAATAGACCTAGAAACTGAACACAAAGGAAGTTGCCAGTTCATTAGGAATGTAGGCACAAGGAGAGATGCAATGAGTGAAGCCCACGTTTATCCGGTAAAAGAAAATATTAAATCAACCACACACGCGGATAATGACACTTACCTAGCCATGTACCAACAATCTGTTTCTGACCCAGAAGGCTTTTGGGGTGAACACGGAAAAATCGTGGATTGGATTAAACCTTTCACACAAGTAAAAAATACCTCTTTCGACCCAGGCCACATCGATATTCGCTGGTTTGAAGATGGCACATTGAATGTGTCGGCGAACTGTATTGACCGCCACCTTGCTGAGCGCGGTGATGAAGTCGCAATCATCTGGGAAGGCGATGACCCTGCTGATGATAAAACCCTAACTTTTAATGAACTGCACAAAGAAGTATGTCTGTTCTCTAACGCTCTAAAAGAGCAAGGCGTACGTAAAGGCGATGTGGTTTGTTTATACATGCCTATGGTTCCTGAAGCTGCAGTTGCTATGCTGGCGTGTACTCGTATTGGTGCGGTTCATACCGTGGTATTTGGTGGTTTCTCACCAGAAGCACTGTCAGGTCGTATTATCGATTCGAATGCTAAAGTCGTGATCACAGCGGATGAAGGCGTGCGTGGCGGCCGAGCTGTCCCTCTTAAGAAAAACGTCGACGAAGCACTGACCAACCCAGAAGTGAAAACCATCGAAAAAGTGATGGTGCTTAAGCGTACTGGCGGTGAGGTTGCATGGCATGAGCACCGTGATATTTGGTGGCATGAGGCGACAGCAAACGTGTCAGCAGACTGCCCACCAGAAGAGATGAATGCGGAAGACCCACTATTCATCCTTTATACATCAGGCTCAACAGGCAAACCGAAAGGTGTAATGCACACTACCGGTGGTTACCTTGTTTACGCAGCGATGACCTTTAAATACGTATTTGATTACCAAGAAGGCGAAACCTTCTGGTGTACTGCAGATGTGGGTTGGATTACTGGCCACACATACCTTATATACGGACCACTGGCTAACGGCGCTAAGACAATCCTGTTTGAAGGTGTACCAAACTACCCGAACACAAGTCGAATGAGTGAAGTGGTGGATAAGCATCAAGTCAACATACTTTACACTGCACCAACGGCTATTCGTGCATTGATGGCGAAAGGCAATGAAGCGGTTGAAGGCACCTCTCGTGACAGTTTGAGAATCATGGGCTCGGTAGGTGAGCCTATTAACCCAGAAGCGTGGGAGTGGTACTACAAAACGATTGGTAACGAGCAGTCTCCTATTGTTGATACATGGTGGCAAACCGAAACGGGCGGTATCCTAATTGCTCCACTACCAGGCGCTACCGACCTAAAACCGGGGTCAGCGACTCGTCCATTCTTCGGTGTACAACCTGCGCTAGTAGATAACATGGGTAACATCATTGAAGGCGCAACCGACGGCAACCTGGTCATTCTAGACTCGTGGCCAGGTCAAATGCGTACTGTTCATGGCGACCATGACCGTTTTGAGCAGACATATTTCTCTACTTTCAAAGGTATGTACTTCACCAGTGATGGCGCTCGTCGTGATGAAGACGGCTACTACTGGATTACTGGTCGTGTTGATGACGTGCTGAACGTATCTGGTCACCGTATGGGTACTGCAGAGATTGAGTCAGCGCTCGTTGCATTCGATAAGATTGCAGAAGCTGCGATTGTCGGTATTCCTCACGACATCAAAGGCCAAGCGATTTACGCTTACATCACGCTTAATGATGGCGAGTTCCCAACCGCAGAGCTTCATAAAGAAGTGAAAGACTGGGTGCGTAAAGAGATAGGCCCTATTGCGACACCAGACGTGCTGCACTGGACCGATTCATTACCGAAAACACGTTCAGGTAAGATCATGCGTCGTATCCTGCGTAAGATCGCAACGGGCGATACTGGCAACTTTGGTGATACTTCAACGCTAGCAGACCCAAGTGTGGTTGATAAGCTGATTGCAGAGAAAGCTGAATTGGCATAATAGCTATCACACCAGAATCACTGTTTAAAACAGAGCATTTCCAAACCGTCACCTATGTGGCGGTTTTTTTATGGCTGATCTTACTCTCAAATATCCACACCACAATTAAGGTAATAACGCTTTTTTGTTAAGTTGGTAACAATTTCACTTGCTATCAATAGGAGATTAGACCAGTAAATTGCTGCGATTTGCGCTGAATTAGCTATAATCTGGTTCTAATTTTTAAATTTGGGTTTTTCTCACTGGAAATTAACCCCAAATTTTCAATAAAATGGCAACATTCACGGTCGTAATCACGATAAAGGAAGATAGCCCCACGATGTCTACAAAGTTTCGCATTCTAGTTTTAAATGGCCCAAACCTTAACCTGTTAGGCCTAAGAGAACCGGCACACTACGGCTCTCAAACACTTGACCAGATTATTAGCTCACTAACAGAGCAAGCGAAAACACAAGATGTTGCGCTATCTCACTTACAGTCAAATCGTGAGTATGAACTGATCGAAGCTATCCATAGTGCATATCAAGATATTGATTTCATTATCATCAACCCAGCGGCCTTTACACATACCAGTGTGGCGTTGCGTGATGCACTACTTGGCGTAGCGATCCCATTTATTGAAGTGCACCTATCGAATGTTCACGCACGTGAACCTTTTAGGCACCACTCTTACCTCTCAGATAAAGCCGAAGGGGTAATCTGTGGCTTAGGCGCACAAGGCTACCAATTTGCTTTGACTGCTGCGATTCACAAGTTGCAGTCAAAATAACGAACATAACCGAACTAATAGACACCAGCTCTAGTCATAGAGCATGGTTAATTAACAAAAGAGAAAGAAACGATGGATATTCGCAAAATCAAAAAGCTAATCGAATTGGTTGAAGAGTCTGGTATCGCAGAACTAGAAATCTCTGAAGGTGAAGAGTCAGTACGCATCAGCCGCAACGGCACTGCACCTGTAGCAGCACCAATTCAATACGCAGCAGCTCCGGCTCCAGCAGCGGCACCAGCTCCTGCAGCAGCACCAGCTCAAGCGGCAGCTCCAGAAGCAGCAGAAGCTCCAGCAGCACCTGCAGGTCACCAAGTTCTTTCTCCAATGGTTGGTACGTTCTACGGCGCACCAAGCCCAGACGCAAAACCATTCGTAAAAGTTGGTCAACAAGTTAACGCTGGCGACACACTATGTATCGTTGAAGCAATGAAGATGATGAACCAAATTGAAGCTGATAAGTCTGGTGTTGTAACTGCAATCCTTGTTGAAGACGGCCAACCAGTTGAGTTCGATCAAGCTCTAGTAATTATCGAATAATAGAGAAGCCTCATTATGTTAGATAAATTAGTAATCGCGAACCGTGGTGAGATTGCACTACGTATTCTGCGAGCATGTAAAGAGCTAGGCATTAAAACGGTTGCTGTTCACTCAACAGCTGACCGTGACCTTAAGCACGTACTGCTAGCAGATGAAACCATTTGTATCGGCCCTGCTCGTGGTATCGATAGCTACCTAAACATCCCTCGTATCATCAGTGCAGCTGAAGTTACAGGCGCTGTTGCTATCCACCCTGGCTACGGCTTCCTATCTGAAAACGCAGACTTCGCTGAACAAGTTGAACAAAGCGGTTTCATTTTCGTTGGTCCTAAAGCAGAAACTATCCGCATCATGGGTGACAAAGTTTCAGCAATCACGGCAATGAAGAAAGCAGGTGTACCTTGTGTACCTGGTTCTGACGGCCCGCTAAATGACGACGAAGCAGCAAACAAAGCACATGCTAAGCGCATTGGCTACCCAGTTATCATCAAGGCGTCTGGCGGCGGCGGTGGTCGTGGTATGCGTGTTGTTCGCACTGAAGGTGAACTAACAGAAGCAATCGCAATGACACGTGCTGAAGCGAAAGCATGTTTCAACAACGACATGGTTTACATGGAGAAATTCCTAGAAAACCCACGTCACGTTGAAGTACAAGTAATTGCTGACGGTCAAGGCGGTGCTATCCACCTTGGTGAGCGTGACTGTTCAATGCAGCGTCGCCACCAGAAAGTTGTGGAAGAAGCGCCAGCTCCAGGTATCACTGAAGAGATGCGTAAATACATCGGTGAACGTTGTACTCGCGCATGTCTAGAAATCGGCTACCGCGGTGCAGGTACATTTGAATTCCTATACGAAAATGGCGAATTCTACTTCATCGAAATGAACACTCGTATTCAAGTAGAGCACCCAGTAACAGAGATGGTAACTGGCGTTGACCTAATCAAAGAGCAACTACGTGTTGCTGCTGGTCAACCTCTATCTTTCACGCAAGACGATATCAAGATCAAAGGTCACGCGATCGAATGTCGTATCAACGCGGAAGATCCAGAGAAGTTCCTACCTTCACCAGGTAAGATTGAGCGCTTCCACGCTCCTGGTGGTATGGGCGTTCGTTGGGACTCTCACATCTACACGGGTTACACAGTTCCACCACACTACGATTCAATGATCGGTAAGCTAATCACTTACGGTGAGAACCGTGATGTTGCGATTTCTCGTATGAAGAACGCACTAGGTGAGATGATTGTAGAGGGCATCAAAGTAAACATCTCTCTACAAGAAGCAATCATGAACGACGAGAACTTCCAACACGGTGGTGCAAACATCCACTACCTTGAGAAGAAGCTTGGTCTTCAATAGAAATTAGCCTCGTGTAATTTGTTCTTAAATGAACAAAATAAAATGCTCACTTTGGTGGGCATTTTTTGTTTTTAAGCGTCCAAAAAACGCAATCAATATTCCCCATCATATTCCTTGGGGTTTTGGTGAATTTGCTCATATTTTCTGCTAGACTCGCCATCCAATTTTTCTCATATAGAAGATTCAGCCATGCCTTGGATTCAAATCAAGCTTAATGCTACCAATGAAAATGCCGAACAAATCGGCGATATGTTAATGGAAGAGACTGGTGCTCTTTCTGTAACTTTCCTGGATGCACAAGATACCCCTGTATTTGAGCCTCTGCCGGGTGAAACTCGCCTTTGGGGTGACACTGACATTCTTGCGCTTTACGACGCTGAGATTGATACAGGTGTCGTTCTAGCGCAGATTAAAGCAAGCAACATGTTCCCTGCAGACTTTGCTCATAAAGTTGAGCAAATTGAAGACAAGGATTGGGAACGTGAATGGATGGACAACTTCCACCCAATGAAGTTTGGTGAGCGTTTATGGATCTGCCCTAGCTGGCGCGATATCCCTGAACCTGACGCGGTAAACGTAATGCTAGACCCTGGCCTTGCATTCGGTACCGGTACTCACCCAACAACAGCATTGTGTCTTGAGTGGCTTGAGGGATTAGATCTTACAGGCAAAACCGTCATCGACTTCGGTTGTGGCTCAGGCATCCTAGCGATCGCAGCGATCAAACTAGGCGCAGAAAAAGTTATCGGGATCGACATTGATCCTCAAGCACTACTTGCATCAAAAGATAACGCAGAGCGCAATGGCGTTGCTGAGCAACTTGAGGTGTTCTTACCACAAGATCAGCCTGAAGGTTTGCTAGCAGACGTTGTTGTTGCCAACATTCTTGCCGGTCCATTGCGCGATCTTTCAGGCATCATTAAAGGCTTAGTTAAGCCAAATGGTGTGCTGGCGATGTCGGGTGTTTTAGATACACAAGCGGAAGATGTTGCGACTTATTATCGTGATGAGCTTCACATTGATCCGATTATCGAGCAGCAAGAGTGGTGTCGAATCTCTGGCCGCAAGCAAGGCTAGACAAGACTTTGGGCGCTAATTGATTGAATTTTATGCAAATTACAAAAACAAATTGTAAATGCTCAAATATTAGTCTTTTCACGCAGCGAAAAAATGCGTAAAATGCGCGCCCTTGCTGGTACAGAACTGTGATGACGTTTTGAAAATCGGAAATTATCAACTTAAGAACAATCTAATCGTCGCTCCAATGGCTGGCGTAACGGATAGACCATTCCGTGAGTTGTGTCTTCGCTACGGTGCGGGGATGGCAGTCAGTGAAATGATGTCCTCCAATCCAAAGGTTTGGAAAACGTCGAAGTCTCAGCAGCGTATGGTACATGAAGGCGAATCGGGCATTCGTTCAGTACAAATCGCTGGTGCAGATCCACAGCTTATGGCCGAGGCTGCGCAATTCAATGTCGATAACGGTGCGCAAATCATCGATATCAATATGGGTTGTCCAGCCAAAAAAGTGAATAAGAAGCTTGCGGGCTCTGCCCTACTTCAGTACCCAGATCTCATTGAAGAGATCTTGAAAGCTGTAGTAAACGCAGTCGACGTTCCAGTAACGTTAAAGACTCGTACAGGCTGGGATACAGATAACAGAAACTGTGTCCAAATCGCTAAAATAGCCGAAGACTGCGGCATACAGGCACTTGCCCTTCACGGGAGAACTCGCGCTTGTATGTACAAAGGTGAGGCAGAATACAAACACATTAAAGCGGCGAAACAAGCTGTATCTATTCCGGTTATTGCTAACGGTGATATCGATAGCCCGGAAAAAGCTAAGTTTGTGCTGGAGTACACCGGCGCTGACGCTTTGATGATTGGTCGTCCTGCCCAAGGTCGTCCATGGATTTTTAACGAAATCCTACACTATTTGGAAAACGGCACCACGATGGATCCACTCCCGGTTTCGGAAGTGAAAGACATCATGCTTGGCCATGTTCACGCTCTACATGAATTTTATGGAGAGTTTTTAGGCCCTCGCATCGCTCGTAAGCATGTGGGTTGGTACCTAAAAGAGCATGAGCAAGCGAGTGAGTTTCGCCGTACCTTCAACGCACTCGAAGCAGGTGATCTGCAGCTTGAGGCGCTAGAAGGTTATTTTGATAACGTTGCACCATAATTACGAGAAGAGCTAGACCGAATATGTTCGAACAAAATCTGACTTCAGAAGCATTGACAGTGACTACAGTAACATCACAAGACCAAATCACGCAGAAACCACTACGTGATTCAGTGAAAGCATCATTGAAAAACTACCTTGCTCAATTAAACGGTCAAGAAGTCAGCGAGTTATACGAACTAGTATTAGCTGAAGTTGAACAGCCACTACTAGACACCATCATGCAGTACACTCGCGGTAACCAAACTCGCGCAGCAACTATGATGGGTATCAACCGCGGTACTCTTCGCAAGAAACTTAAAAAATACGGCATGAACTAATCGTTCTTTCGTAATTAATTGAATTGAAAGCCAAGCTCATTATTGAGTTTGGCTTTTTTTTGGCTTGTAGATTAGAGAACAGATAAATTGGTACTAATGGATAGGTTACCCATTTACCAGAGCGCCTGTTAGCTGCAGCAGCGCCCTTTTTCAACATTAGCTGAGTCTAACGCTGCCAGAATTGAACAATGGCTAGCATCGTCGTCTATATGGCCACAACACGCATCGTTAATCTTTTTAAGCGCGGTGCGAATCTTGGTTAATTCAGTAATCTTCTCATCGATCATCTCCAACTTGGCAGTGGTGATGGACTTCACTTCGGCACAACTATGTTGTGTTGCTTCTAGGCGAATCTCGAGCAATTCTTTAATCTCATCTAAACTCAGCCCCAACTCTTTGGATTTGAGGATAAAGGTCACCTGTTTTTGGTTATTTTCATCATATAGGCGATAACCCGATTCACTACGGCTCGCTGGTGCAATCAAATTATTTTTTTCGTAGAAGCGCAAGGTATCGGCTGTCACACCGCATCGTTTCGCTAATTCACCGATCTGAAACATGTTTTTCCCTATTCCTTCATCCATTTCACAATTAACCTTATCGTTACTTTTTAGGCTGAAATGGCACTTTTCATAATTATTTTTGAGATGCCAAACGATTGCGCGAGCTTTTTTGTAATAAATTAGTTAGAATCTGCGCCATCAAATTTGGAGTTGGTTATCTTATAGCTTAATCGTAAGACTAACCTCAAAGGTCTTTACCAAAACTGGCCAATATTTTATCTCTTACTGGAATCTAAAATAATCCACGTTGAGAAGATAGAAACAAGTTCTTTTTTGGCAAATATCTTTATTTTAACCCCATGAATTTGAGGAAGATGGAAGCATGAATAACGCTCGTCCAATTCGCCGCGCTCTAATCAGCGTATCAGACAAAACTGGTATCGTTGAATTTGCACAAGCTCTTGCTAACCGTGGTGTAGATATCCTATCTACCGGTGGCACTGCTCGCCTGCTTGCTGAAAAAGGCATCTCTGTTACAGAAGTATCTGACTACACTGGTTTCCCAGAAATGATGGACGGCCGTGTTAAGACTCTGCATCCAAAAGTTCATGGTGGTGTTCTAGGCCGCCGCGGCCAAGACGATGACGTGATGGAAACTCACGGTATCAACCCTATCGATATGGTTGTTGTAAACCTATACCCATTCGCAGAAACCGTTGCTAAAGAAGGCTGTACGCTTGCTGATGCCGTTGAGAACATCGACATCGGTGGTCCAACAATGGTTCGCTCTGCAGCGAAAAACCACAAAGACGTAACTATCGTTGTTAACGCTCACGACTACGACCGCGTTATCGCTGAAATGGACGCGAACGAGAAGTCTCTAACATTAGAAACGCGCTTCGACCTAGCTATCGCAGCTTTTGAGCATACAGCTTCTTACGACGGCATGATCGCAAACTACTTCGGCACTATGGTTCCATCTTACGGTGAGAACAAGGAAGGTGATGAACCTTCTCCTGAAAACAAGAGCAAGTTCCCTCGCACGTTCAACCAACAGTTCGAGAAAAAACAAGACATGCGCTACGGTGAGAACAGCCACCAAGCGGCAGCATTCTACGTTGAAGCAAACCCTGAAGAAGCGTCTGTTTCTACTGCTCGCCAAATCCAAGGTAAAGCACTTTCTTACAACAACATCGCTGACACTGACGCAGCACTTGAGTGTGTGAAAGAGTTCGATGAGCCAGCATGTGTGATCGTTAAGCACGCTAACCCATGTGGTGTAGCACTAGGTGAAGACATCCTAGAAGCTTACGACCGTGCATTCAAAACAGACCCAACGTCTGCATTTGGCGGCATCATCGCATTCAACCGTGAGCTAGACGCAGCAACAGCAACCGCTATTACTGAGCGTCAATTCGTTGAAGTGATCATTGCTCCTTCTGTTTCTGCTGAAGCAGTAGAAATCGTAGCGGCTAAGAAAAACCTTCGCCTACTTGAGTGTGGTGAGTGGACAACTAAGACGACTGGCTTTGACGTGAAACGCGTTAACGGCGGCCTACTGGTTCAAGACCGCGACCAAGGCATGGTGTCTGAAGATGACCTTAAAGTGGTTTCTAAGCGTCAACCAACCGCTGAAGAGCTAAAAGATGCCCTATTCTGCTGGAAAGTAGCGAAGTACGTGAAATCTAACGCGATCGTTTACTCGAAAGGCGACATGACTATCGGTGTGGGCGCAGGCCAAATGAGCCGTGTTTACTCTGCGAAAATCGCAGGCATCAAAGCTGCAGACGAAGGTCTACAGGTTGAAGGTTGTGTGATGGCATCAGATGCATTCTTCCCATTCCGTGACGGTATCGACGCGGCGGCAGAAGCGGGCATCAAGTGTGTTATCCAACCAGGCGGCTCTATGCGTGATGACGAAGTTATCGCAGCAGCAGACGAGCACGGCATGGCGATGATCTTTACTGGTATGCGTCACTTCCGCCACTAGAAAGAAAAGATACGAGAGCGCTTCGCTACGAGAAACGGGAACGCTGCGCTCCGAGATGAGCAACACTCTCATTTAGTGTTGCTCAGACATTTTCTAGTTCTACTACTATCAATTTTGATTGAAGGTTTAAAACATGAATGTACTAATTATTGGTGCCGGCGGCAGAGAACACGCTTTAGGTTGGAAAGCAGCACAAAACCCAAACGTTGAAACCGTATTCATTGCTCCAGGTAACGCAGGTACTGCACTTGAGCCAAAACTTGAGAACGTAAACATCGGCGTTGAAGACATCGCTGGTTTAGTGGCGTTCGCTCAAGAGAAAAAAATCGAACTGACTATCGTTGGCCCTGAAGCGCCATTGGTTATTGGTGTTGTTGACGCGTTCCGCGAAGTAGATCTGCCTATCTTTGGTCCAACTCAAGCGGCAGCACAGCTGGAAGGCTCTAAAGCATTCACTAAAGACTTCCTAGCTCGTCACGACATCCCAACCGGTTCTTACGCGAACTTCACTGAGATTGAGCCAGCTATCGCTTACGTTCGTGAGCAAGGTGCACCAATCGTAGTTAAAGCTGACGGCCTTGCGGCTGGTAAAGGCGTTATAGTTGCGATGACTCTGGAAGAAGCAGAAGACGCAATCAAAGATATGCTAGCAGGCAACGCATTTGGCGAAGCAGGCAGCCGCGTGGTTATCGAAGAGTTCCTTGAAGGCGAAGAAGCAAGCTTCATCGTAATGGTTGACGGCTCTAGCGTTCTACCTATGGCCACCAGCCAAGACCACAAACGTGTTGGCGACAAAGACACTGGCCCTAACACGGGCGGCATGGGTGCTTATTCTCCGGCTCCTGTAGTAACGCCCGAGATCCACAACCGTATCCTTGAAGAAGTTATCTACCCAACGGTACGTGGCATGGATGCAGAAGGCGCACCTTACACTGGTTTCCTTTACGCTGGCCTAATGATCGATGCTGACGGCACTCCGAAAGTTATCGAATACAACTGCCGCTTTGGCGACCCAGAAACGCAACCTATCATGATGCGTATGGAGTCAGACCTTGTTGAGCTATGTCTAATGGCTATCGATGAGAAACTAGACCAAGCTGAGTCTAAGTGGGATCCACGTGCTTCAATTGGTGTTGTTCTTGCGGCTGGCGGCTACCCTGCTGACTACGCAAAAGGTGACGTAATTTCACTACCAACAAGCGAAGTTGAAGGCCAAAAGGTTTTCCACGCAGGTACTGCAAATAACGAAGCTGGCGACGTGGTGACAAACGGTGGTCGTGTACTTTGTGCAACAGCACTGGGTAACACGGTTTCTGAAGCTCAGGAACGCGCATACGCGTTAACGAAGCAAGTGAGCTGGAATGGTATGTTCCACCGCAATGACATTGGTTACCGTGCGATTGCGCGCGAGCAAGAGCAGTAATCAAGATTGTCACTCGCTTACTATCCAATAACAGTGAGCAAATGACAGCAAGCGAAGAACAGAAAAAGGCGCCTTAGTGGGCGCCTTTTTTATTGTCCAACGTACATATGTACAGACTAAAGAGTGTTTGGCCTACAGTAGGCCAAATACTCTTAATGATTTATTCGCTGCTCTTTAGCAATGATGGTCTTACGACACAATCGTGGCTTTCTTCCGCTAACATCAATAGCTCTTCTACAGTGATTTTTCCGAGTGAATCACTACCAAGAAACGCAGCATAGCTTTCTACTGACGCTAAGCGATTAATCACAAAGTTTGGTAAGGCTTGATTAATATCGATACTTGAAAACTCTTTACCCGAGCAAGTTTCGAAAGATTGACCATTCCAATAGCCTTGGATCAACTTGAAGCCTTCGTCATTCTGCTTAGCCGTGGTATCTAAGGACTGTGAGGCTTCATTCTTGTAAGTTTCAAGCTGCTTAGCGCGGATTGGTAGGATTTTACCGTCAATACGGTACTGCTGATACACAGCTTCGCCTGATTTGTTGAAACGGACATGAACCCGAAATGGAGCCAGTTCATTTGATGCGTTTCGCTGCTCACCTTCACGAATAAATTCACGAAGCACACCATCCGACCATGCATAGTCAGTTTGATACCAGCCATAATCACCCATAGTGACGTAGTCTGCTGAAGTATGAGGTTGTGTGAGCTTGTTAGTCACCCAGTAGAAACTTGTCGCGTCGCCCATGACTTGGCCGCCGGTGTAGGTTTCAAATTGCTCTAGGTTTTTGCGAGGGCTTGTTGAAGAACAGCCAATGAGAAATGTAGATAACAGTGAAACGAGAAGAAATGCTTTTTTCATAAAAACCTGTACCGAGGTGGAATACGACTACCTCGGTACAGTTTAGATTATTTCACTGAATCTTTCAGCGCTTTACCTGCAACAAATGCTGGAACGTTTGCAGCAGCGATTTGGATCTCATCACCAGTTTTTGGGTTACGACCAGTGCGAGCTGCACGGTGGTTTACTTTAAAAGTACCAAAACCAATTAGCTGAACTTGATCGCCATCTTTAAGAGCATCTGTTACACCACCAAGAGTCGCTTCTAGAGCAGCTTTAGCTTGTGCTTTAGAAAGGTCCGCTTTTTCAGCAATAAAGTCGATTAATTGAGTCTTGTTCATTTTAGGTTTCCCTTCTTTGTATTTTTGAATTCAATTCACTCTAAAACATAAATGCCCCATCTGGCAAAGGTTTGTCGTCGATCTTTGACTCTAATGCCGTAGTTTTAGCCATAATATGAGTAATAACTCACAATTTGTTACTGATTTATTTAAGCAAGCCCTTGTTTAAAAGGGGCTGAGCGCAAAATTAATGATGACCTAGCCACTACTTTTTCTCTATAATCCACGCTGAATCGCTGATAAAGCGTACAATTTAATTTAAGGGCAAACATGCTGCTGCTAACTATTTACGTCTCCATCGCCATTGGAGTTTCTTTCATTTGTTCTGTTTTGGAAGCTGTACTTTTGAGTATTAGTCCGAGCTACATCGCTCAACTAAAACAAAATGGGCATCCTGCAGCAGAGTCATTAGACAAACTGAAAACAGACATCGACCGCCCACTGGCGTCAATTTTAACGCTTAACACCATCGCGCACACAATCGGTGCTGCGACAGCAGGTGCACAAGCGGCGGTGGTTTTTGGTAGCCAATGGCTAGGTGTATTCTCTGCCGTGCTAACTCTAGGTATTTTGGTACTGTCTGAGATTGTTCCAAAAACCATTGGAGCAACTTACTGGCGTCAACTTGCGCCAGCATCGGCGAGCGTGCTCCGTTGGATGGTGTTCTTCCTAACACCGTTTGTTTGGTTCTCTGAGCAGATCACTAAGCGCCTAGCTCGTGGTCACGAAGCACCAAAAATGCGAGATGAATTGTCTGCGATGGCGATTTTGGCAAAAGAGAGTGGTGAATTTGCAGAAGGCGAATCGAAAATCCTAAGCAACCTGCTTGGCATTCAAGATGTACCTGTGACGCAAGTAATGACACCGCGACCAGTAGTATTCCGTGTCGATGCTGAGATGAGTATCAATCAGTTCCTAGCGGATCATAAAGATACGCCATTCTCACGTCCGTTGGTTTACAGCGAGCAGAGTGACAACATCATCGGTTTTGTGCACCGCTTAGAGCTGTTTAGGCTTCAACAAGCTGGCAGCGGAGAGAAATCTCTAGGCGATGTGATGCGCCCTATTCATGTATTACTGAATAACTTACCGTTACCAAAAGCGTTTGACCAAATGATGGCTCAACGTTTACAGCTATCTCTCGTGGTTGATGAGTACGGCACTATCCAAGGCATCATTACCCTAGAAGACATTTTTGAACACCTTGTTGGCGAAGAGATCGTTGACGAAGCGGATAAGACGACCGACATGCAGGAACTGGCATTTCAGCGTTGGGAAAAGTGGAAAGAAACCCACGGTGTGATCGAAAACCGCGATGAAGAAGACGAGCTAGAGCAAGAAGCTTCAGCAGAAGACGATAACTCAGATTCAAAACTAGCGGATGAAGAGCAAACGTCAAAAGCAGATAAAAAAGACGCTTAATCGTAATTTGCTATCAATGGATACAACAAAGGCTCCCTTGGGAGCCTTTGTTTTTATTCGTACTTTGGTGCGATGTTGAATTACAGAGCAACACCAATGTTACTAACGGGTTCTTCACGCAGTTCATGACGTAGGTCTTTAATCAACTCGATGTCACGTTCCGTCGTTTCACGCAATGGTCGGAAGATAGCCCACTGAACGTCCCACTCTTCACATACCGCTTCGTTTTCTTTCTGGTTTTCGTTAGTCACTTCTTCAGCACCTTGAGCAAACTCAAGCTCAGCAACCGTCTTCACCGACTGTTGGCTCACTTTAATCACGGCTTCAAACATGTGCTCGCGGTCAAGCAGGCCATGAACAAGCGTTGCCAAACCTTGGCAAGCGTCCATTGCAGGGTAAACACCATAGAAGTCAAAATCGTCTGCGCTAGGGAAAAGCTCTTCAACTTTCTCTAATTGGCGTTCAAAGTTCACCTTTGCCGTTTTTACCGTTAGGATTTCCCAAATGCTATCCAAAACATCACGATAGATGCGAGCTTCGGCAAATTCTGTATTCTCACAAAACATGGCATAGTTAGGGTACATACGCTCACACAGACACGCCATAAAGGTAATTTGTTGCCAAGGTTCTAACTTTTCAAGACGAACCTGCAGTGGATTCTGAAGCATAGTCACTCAATAATTGCAGAAAAAGACAGCGAAAGTGTACTTGATAAACTCTGGGGGGAAAAGGTAAGCCGATGAACAATTTTACGAATAAGCTCTATATTATGACTGAGCATGACGATACCTATACGCAACTGATTCTAAACCGGGATTTACCCGACCTAGAAATCACTCAAAACCCCGAGTTAGCTGAGATTGTATTAGCGTCGCCTCCCCTGATAGCCGAGCGTCTTAATGAGTTTAAAACGCTTGAGTGGGTACAAAGCACCTACGCTGGCATCAATAAGCTCACTCAACCAGAACTTCGTCAGGATTACACGCTAACCAATGTAAAAGGTATCTTCGGCCCAGCTATCGCGGAGTACGTTTTGGGTTACGCAATCAGCCATTTTAGACACTTCCGTCACTACCACCAGCAACAACAGCAACGAAACTGGCAGCCTCAGCTTTATTCTAGCCTAACTGACAAAACTATGGTGATTTTAGGCACAGGGTCTATCGGCAGCCATTTAGCAAAAACCGCTGCGGCGTTTGGCATTCATACCATTGGTGTCAACCGTACTGGTATCCCATCGAAGCAAGAAACCTTTAAAGACACTTTCCATATCAATGAACTGGAGGCAGCTCTCAAGCAAGCGGACATTGTGGTCAACACCTTGCCTTCGACCGCTGAAACCTACCAACTGCTCAACCAAACGACCCTTGGTTATTGTTCTAACGTGCTGCTATTTAATGTTGGCAGAGGCGAAGGCATCGACAACAAAGCGCTGTTGCTGGCGATTAAAAACCGTTGGGTTGAGCATGCATTTCTTGATGTGTTTGAAAGCGAGCCCCTTTCGCAAGATCACCCTTTCTGGAAGCTACCACAAGTCACCATTACGCCACATATCGCTGCACTCAGTGAACCGAGACAAGTGGTAGAGATCTTTGCTGAGAATTACCAACAGTGGCGAGATGGCTTTACCCTAAACCATGTCATTGATTTTAATAAAGGCTACTGATGTCCTCTTCACTACTTAAAGAGATACGACAATGCACTGCGTGTGAGCCTCACCTCTCACACGGTGCCAACCCTGTCATTCAAGCACACCCAAACGCGCGCTTGTTAATCATTGGTCAAGCGCCGGGTATCAAGGTACATGAGTCATACATCCCATGGAATGATGCCAGTGGGGAAAGATTAAGAGAGTGGCTAGGGATAGGCAGCGATACCTTTTATGACGAACAAAAGGTCGCGATTGTACCTATGGGGTTCTGCTACCCAGGTAAAGGAAAGAGTGGCGATCTACCACCGCGCAAAGAGTGCGCAGAGCTCTGGCATAAGAAAGTATTGCAGTCACTGCCCAATATTCAAATGACACTTTTGATTGGTCAGTATGCGCAAAACTATTACTTGAAGCAAAGAACCACCAATACGCTGACAGAGACCGTCAAAAACTGGCAGGTTTGGGCACCAGAGTTTTTACCACTTCCCCACCCTTCACCACGCAATAATATCTGGCTCAAGAAGAACCCATGGTTTGAAAGTGAGGTTATTCCTTACATCCGCAAACACATCTCAGAGCATTTGGCCTACTATGATCTAAATGCCTAATGAACTGCACACAACCGAAATTAAACGAGTATAGAATTACCAATCTGAAGGCAATAAAAAAAGCGCTGCTGGTTACCCAGCAGCGCTTTCAATTATCTTACTCAGAATTACTTATGGTAAGGCTTAGACAGTTCGTGAACAGCGTCAACGAACACACCAGCGTTTTCTGGCGGCACATCTAAGTGAATACCGTGGCCTAGGTTAAATACGTGGCCAGTACCCGCATTACCAAAGCCTTCAAGGATAGTCGATACTTCTTCACGGATACGCTCTGGAGAAGCATAAAGCATTGAAGGATCCATGTTACCTTGCAGAGCAACCTTATCACCCACACGCTTAACTGCGTCTTGGATGTTGATAGTCCAGTCTAGGCCAACTGCATCACAGCCCGTTGCTGCGATCTGCTCTAGCCACATGCCACCGTTCTTAGTGAATAGTGTTACTGGTACACGACGACCATCGTTTTCACGGATCAGACCGTCAACGATTTTGTGCATGTATTGCAGTGAGAATAGGTTGTAATCACGAGGAGTCAGTACACCACCCCATGTATCAAATACCATCACCGATTGAGCACCCGCTTTGATTTGCGCGTTTAGGTATTCGATGACACTGTCAGCCAGCTTATCTAGAAGTAGGTGCAGCGTTTGTGGCTCTGCGTACATCATCTTCTTGATCTTAGTGAACGCTTTAGAGCTGCCACCTTCAACCATGTAAGTCGCTAGAGTCCATGGGCTACCAGAGAAACCAATCAGTGGCACTTCGCCTTTTAGATCTTTACGGATCTGGCGTACTGCGTTCATTACGTATTGAAGCTCACCTTCTGGATCTGGCAGGCCAATTTTTTCTACGTCAGCTTTACACGTGATAGGACGCTCAAACTTAGGACCTTCACCTGTTTCAAAGTACAAACCTAGGCCCATAGCATCAGGGATCGTTAGGATGTCAGAGAACAAGATTGCCGCATCAAGCGGGAAACGACGTAAAGGTTGAAGGGTTACTTCTGATGCAAGTTCCGCGTTTTTGCACAAAGACATGAAATCGCCTGCTTCAGCACGCGTTGCTTTGTACTCTGGAAGATAGCGGCCAGCTTGGCGCATCATCCATACCGGTGTGTAATCAACAGGCTGCTTTAAAAGTGCGCGTAAATAGCGATCGTTCTTTAATTCGGTCATTCCGTTAAATTCCAATTCAATCTTGTCTAGTTTTGATAGCAAGTATTCTAACACTGATTGAGGGGTAAAAGCTGTGTGCTTTGCAACCTAGATCAAGTTATTAACTTTTAAATCAATGCTTAATTTGCACCCAATTAAGGGAGCATGTTAAAAATTTGTTCGCTAGCGAAAATTACAATTATAACACCTGAGTAGTCACTACTCAGCATCTCATAACGACATCTTACTTACCCCCTCCACTTGTGGAGGGTTTTTTTTAGCTTTTGACCACCCATAGGCCAAATACTACTGTAGGCAATTTAGTGCTCCAATGCTTGTTCAGCTGCGCCTGCTTTAATCACGTCATCAACCGTTTTCTCTATCAGTTGTCTAGCAATGGTGCCCACTGGCGCCACATCTGGCAGAGTCGTCACGTCAAACCATTGCGCGTCAGATAGCTCGCTATAATCTGGCTTGAGCGTACCACCAGCATAGTCAGCAAGAAAACCCATCATCATACTCGACGGGAATGCCCAGGGTTGGCTGCCAAAATAGCGAACATTCCCTACATCAATCCCCGTTTCTTCTTTCACTTCGCGTGCTACGCACTGTTCTAAGGTCTCTCCGACCTCTAGAAAGCCCGCTATAACGGTATACATGCCCGTTTTATGTCTTGGGTGCTGCGCGAGTAATATCTTGTTATCGTTTCGTACAGCGACAATGATGCATGGGAAAATGCGCGGGTAATGCAGAGTACGACAGTCTCCACACTGCATCGCCACTTGATTGTGGTTTAGGTGATTGCGACCACCACACTGCGGGCAGAAACGCATGCTCTGGGTCATATGGCCATATTGGATGGCTTTACTTGCAGTAAGAAAACTCGATTCAGGCCAGTGTAATAACTCTCTTAGGTTGGCCATCGTCAGCTCACGCTCAACATCACAGTCGTTCAACCAGTACACTTTGCGACCTTGATGCTGACCAATGCAGATTGCGTGCTCAACACTGAGCCCAAGTTCATCAGCGGAGCCGAAAGGAAACTGGTCATTATCAACCCAAATATCACTACCGGAAACGACGCACCAATAAGCTTGCTCTGTCATTTTCTTATCACTTTTTTTTAACATCCCTATGCCTCATTGCTTGCAGTTCGTTCATTTTACTGGCAATCTAATTTCATACTAGAGTTGTGGCAGAGAATATTTCAAGCTATTACTTTTAGTAGATATCGATAAACGGACCCTGCTTAGGCAATTTCAATGATCACAAGGTTGTGATCAGATCATGAGGACATGGTCATGCTAAATAAATTTAAACAAATACAAGAACAATGGGGTGGCTCAAGCGAGGTCATCGATCATTGGCTCGAAACTCGACAAGCTCTCATCGTCGAATATTGCAAGCTAGGTGCCTTGCAGCCAGCTAGCAACGGGCAATCAAACGTTGTTGAACTCCCTTCTCCTAAAGAAATAAGCTCATTCTGCGATCATGTTGTCGATTATATCTCAGAAGGCCATTTTAAGATCTACGATATGGTCATGAAGAAATGGCAAGCAACAGGCTTTAAAACCAATGACGAGATTGATACAACTTACGCGAAGATCGTACTCACAACCGAGCCGCTTCTAGAGTTCAATGATAAGTACGTTAAAGTAAGTGCAAACGATGAGTTGCCTAGCTTCGAAGGAGATATGTCGAAAGTAGGTGAACTACTCGAAGTGCGTTTTGAAGTAGAAGATAATCTTATCCAGCTTATTGCAGACAGCTTAGCGATTCCACCAGGCGCTTAGTTAACTGAACCCTTAAGAAGCTTGCCTCTGTGCAAGCTTTTTGTTTTGCCCATAATTCCCCTACCCACTCAACTTTGTTGAAGTCTAAGTACCACCAGCAAACCACCAAACCGTATCTACGACTCATCCACGATTATCCTCTTTCCACCAATGCTTGCGATTTACCGGCTAGCATCAGTAAAAGCAGGCCTAAACACATACACCAATAACCCAAACGCCAGATACAAAAAAGGCACCCGAAGGTGCCTTTTTGTTATCTCTTAGAGATTACTCTTCTGAAGAGAAACCTGCATTTAGAAGTGCTGCAAGGTTGTCAGTAGCTTGTTCAGCTGATGGACCTTCCTGCTCTTCTTCACGCTTAGCTTGACGCTCTTGGTGGTATGCGAAACCAGTACCAGCTGGAATCAGACGACCAACAATTACGTTCTCTTTCAGACCGCGAAGGTCATCACGCTTACCAGAAACCGCAGCTTCTGTTAGTACGCGAGTCGTTTCTTGGAACGATGCAGCTGAGATGAATGACTCAGTTGCAAGAGACGCTTTAGTAATACCTAGTAGATCACGTTCGAAACGTACTAGTTCTTTACCTTCAGCTTCTAGCTTACGGTTAGCAATCTTCACGTTGTGGTACTCAACTTGTTCGCCAGGTAGGAACTGAGAGTCACCAGAATGTGTGATTGTACACTTACGTAGCATTTGACGAACGATAGTCTCAATGTGCTTATCGTTAATCTTAACGCCTTGTAAGCGGTAAACTTCTTGAACTTCGTTCGCGATGTACTGAGTTACTGCGTGGATACCACGTAGACGCAGGATATCGTGTGGAGTTTCAGGACCGTCGGCGATTACATCACCACGTTCAATCTTCTCACCTTCGAACACGTTCAATTGACGATGCTTAGGAATCATCTCTTCGTAAGTGTCACCACCTTCACGAGTGATTACTAGACGACGCTTACCTTTCGTTTCTTTACCGAAAGACACAGTACCTGTGTGCTCAGCAAGGATCGCAGGCTCTTTTGGCTTACGAGCTTCGAATAGGTCTGCTACGCGTGGTAGACCACCGGTGATATCTTTGTTACCGCCAGATTTCTGAGGGATACGAGATAGTGTGTCACCAATGCCAACTTCAGCGCCATCTTCAATGTTTACAATCGCTTTACCAGGTAGGAAGTAGTGAGCTGGCATTTCTGTACCAGGGATCATTACATCGTTACCTTGCTCGTCAACAAGTTTGATAGCTGGACGCATATCTTTACCTGCTGCTGGACGAGCCGCTGCGTCTGTAACTTCAGAAGAAGAAAGACCAGTTAGATCATCCGTTTGACGAGAAACAGTTACGCCATCGATCATATCAACGAACTGGATGCGACCTGCCACTTCAGTGATGATTGGCATAGTGTGCGCTTCCCAGTTAGCTACAACTTCGCCAGCTTCTACTGCGTCGTTGTCCGCTTTGCTCAGTACAGAACCGTAAGGAAGTTTGTGCTTCTCTTTAGTACGACCGAACTCATCAATAATCGTCATCTCAGATGCACGAGAAGTGATAACTAGCTTCTTGTCTTTGTTGATTACGAACTTAGCGTTGTGAAGTTTCACAGTACCAGTTGTCTTAGCTTGGATGCTGTTCTCTGCTGCTGCAGTAGATGCCGCACCACCGATGTGGAACGTACGCATCGTTAGCTGTGTACCCGGTTCACCGATAGACTGTGCAGCGATAACACCAACTGCTTCACCTTGGTTCACTAGGTGGCCACGTGCTAGGTCACGACCGTAACACTGTGCACAACAACCGAAGTCTGCATCACAGGTAACAACAGAACGCACTTTCATGCTATCTACAGAGTTGTCTTCCATGATCTGACACCACTTCTCATCAATCAGAGTATTACGTGGGATCAGTACATCTTCAGTACCAGGCTTAAGAACGTCTTCAGCTACTACACGACCTAGAGCAAGCTCAGAAAGTGCAACTTTAACGTCACCACCTTCGATGTGAGGCATCATGTCGATACCTTCGTGCGTGCCACAGTCATGTTCGTGTACTACAACGTCTTGAGCAACGTCTACTAGACGACGAGTTAGGTAACCCGAGTTCGCTGTTTTCAGTGCCGTATCCGCAAGACCCTTACGAGCACCGTGCGTTGAGATAAAGTACTGAAGGACGTTTAGACCTTCTTTAAAGTTCGCAGTGATCGGCGTTTCGATGATTGAACCATCTGGACGCGCCATCAGACCACGCATACCTGCTAGCTGACGAATCTGAGCTGCAGAACCACGTGCGCCCGAGTCGGCCATCATGTAGATGCTGTTGAACGATTCTTGCTGTTCTTCTTCGCCGTCACGGTTGATAACTGTTTCAGAAGATAGGTTATCCATCATCGCTTTCGCAACGCGGTCATTCGTAGATGCCCAGATATCGATAACTTTGTTGTAACGCTCACCCGCAGTAACAAGACCAGATTGGAATTGCTCTTGGATTTCGCGAACTTCTTCTTCAGCAGATTCAATTTCATCGTATTTCGCTTGAGGTACAACCATATCGTCGATACCTACAGAAACACCTGAAAGTGCAGCGTATGCAAAACCTGCGTACATGATTTGGTCAGCGAATACTACTGTGTCCTTAAGACCAAGCTTACGGTACGCTTCGTTAAGTAGGTTAGAAATTTGCTTCTTACCTAGCTTTTGGTTAACGATGCTGTACGGTAGACCAGCTGGAACGATTTGCCATAGCATTGCACGGCCAACTGTTGTGTCAACCAGCTTCGTTTCAGTAGTGCTGTTACCATCTTCGTCTACTACGGTCTCAGTGATACGAACTTTAACGCGAGCGTGAAGCTCAGCAGTCTTAGTACGGTATGCCTTCTCAGCCTCTTCAGGGCCAGCAAGGTACATACCTTCGCCTTTCACGTTGATCTTTTCACGAGTCATGTAGTAAAGACCCAATACAACGTCCTGAGAAGGTACGATGATCGGATCACCTGACGCTGGCGACAGAATGTTGTTTGTCGACATCATCAGTGTACGTGCTTCAAGCTGTGCTTCTAGAGTTAGAGGCACGTGTACCGCCATTTGGTCACCATCGAAGTCGGCGTTGTATGCCGCACACACTAGTGGGTGAAGCTGAATCGCTTTACCTTCGATTAGTACTGGTTCAAACGCTTGGATACCTAGACGGTGAAGTGTAGGTGCACGGTTAAGTAGTACTGGGTGTTCGCGGATAACTTCGTCTAGGATATCCCAAACGATCGCTTCTTCGCGCTCTACCATCTTCTTAGCAGCTTTGATTGTCGTAG
The DNA here is from genome assembly GCF_013114525.1 of Vibrio sp. T3Y01. Classification (NCBI taxonomy): domain Bacteria; kingdom Pseudomonadati; phylum Pseudomonadota; class Gammaproteobacteria; order Vibrionales; family Vibrionaceae; genus Vibrio; species Vibrio sp. T3Y01. The sequence goes on from NZ_VTXJ01000021.1 coordinate 90,229, forward strand.
CCATGCCACGAGTCTCTAGCTTGCTGTAGATGAACGGCTTAAATAGCTCAAGTGCCATCTTCTTAGGAAGACCACACTGATGTAGACGAAGGTATGGACCTACTGTGATTACAGAACGGCCAGAGTAGTCTACACGTTTACCTAGAAGGTTCTGACGGAAACGACCTTGTTTACCCTTGATCATATCAGCAAGAGATTTCAGAGGACGCTTGTTCGAACCTGTGATTGCACGACCGCGACGACCGTTATCTAGAAGTGCATCAACAGACTCTTGCAGCATACGCTTTTCGTTACGTACGATGATGTCCGGAGCAGCTAGCTCTAGAAGACGCTTCAAACGGTTGTTACGGTTGATCACACGACGGTAAAGGTCGTTCAGATCTGAAGTCGCAAAACGACCGCCATCTAGTGGTACTAGAGGACGTAGATCTGGCGGAAGAACCGGAAGTACAGTCAGAATCATCCATTGCGGATCGTTACCCGATGCAATGAACGCTTCAACTAGCTTCAGGCGCTTAGTGATCTTCTTACGCTTAGTTTCAGAGTTAGTTGTTTCCAACTCTTCGCGCATTTCTTCCACTTCTTGATGAAGGTCCATTGTTGCAAGCAGATCTTTGATCGCTTCTGCACCCATCTTAGCAGTGAATTCATCACCCCACTCTTCTAGGCGATCTAGATACTCTTCTTCAGTAAGCATCTGAGATTTTTCTAGATCAGTCATACCTGGTTCAGTTACTACGTACATTTCGAAGTAAAGAACACGTTCGATATCACGTAGAGGGATATCCATTAGTAGACCGATACGAGACGGTAGCGATTTTAGGAACCAGATGTGAGCAACTGGTGAAGCAAGCTCGATGTGGCCCATACGGTCACGACGAACTTTAGTTTGTGTAACTTCTACGCCACACTTCTCACAGATAACACCACGGTGTTTCAGACGCTTGTATTTACCACAAAGACATTCGTAGTCTTTAACTGGACCAAAAATACGCGCACAGAACAGACCATCGCGTTCAGGTTTGAACGTACGATAGTTGATCGTTTCAGGTTTTTTAACTTCACCGAAAGACCATGAACGGATCATGTCTGGTGAAGATAGACCGATTTTGATTGCATCAAATTCTTCGGTCTTATGCTGCGCTTTTAGAAAGTTTAATAAGTCTTTCACAATCAGCTCCTGTAAGGAGTTAAAAGGGGCTCACCCGCAAAAGTGAGCACCTTCAACCAAATAATCTCTTTTCTCTAGAAAGAAAGAAGGGATTACTCTTCGTCTTCTAGCTCGATGTTGATACCTAGCGAGCGAATCTCTTTCAACAGTACGTTGAACGATTCTGGCATGCCAGGTTCCATGCTGTGGTTGCCATCTACGATGTTCTTGTACATCTTAGTACGGCCGTTAACGTCATCCGACTTAACTGTTAGCATTTCTTGAAGCGTGTAAGCAGCACCGTATGCTTCTAGTGCCCATACTTCCATCTCACCGAAACGCTGGCCACCGAACTGAGCTTTACCACCAAGTGGTTGCTGAGTTACTAGGCTGTACGAACCAGTAGAACGAGCGTGCATCTTGTCATCAACAAGGTGGTTCAGTTTCAGCATGTACATGTAACCTACAGTTACAGGACGCTCAAACGAGTCACCAGTACGACCATCAAACAGTTTAAGCTGACCAGATTCTGGCAGATCACCCAGTTTAAGTAGTTCTTTGATTAACGCTTCAGAAGCACCATCGAACACAGGAGTAGCAATCGGTAGACCGCCACGTAGGTTCTTGATCAGTGTACGAACTTGATCATCAGACAGTTCAGCAATATCAACTTTCTGACGAGTATCACCAAGATCATAAACCTTCTGTAGGAACTCGCGGAACTTATGAAGTTCTTGTTGTTCCTTAACCATTTGGTTGATCTTGTCACCGATACCTTTCGCTGCCAGACCTAAGTGTACTTCTAGGATCTGACCGATGTTCATACGCGATGGTACACCCAGTGGGTTAAGTACGATGTCTACAGGCTGACCTTTCTCATCGTATGGCATGTCTTCAACAGGGTTAATCTTAGAGATTACACCTTTGTTACCGTGACGACCCGCCATCTTATCACCAGGCTGGATACGACGTTTAACCGCTAGGTAAACTTTAACAATCTTAAGAACGCCAGGCGCTAGATCATCACCTTGAGTGATCTTACGACGCTTAGTTTCAAACTTCTTATCGAAGTCTGCTTTTAGCTCATCCCACTGCTCAGCAAGTTGCTCAAGCTGTGTTTGTAGCGCATCGTCTTCTAGAACTTGCTCTAGCCATTGCTTACGACCGATCGTATCAAGCTTAGCTTCAGAGTAACCACCAGACAGAAGTACAGCTTTAACACGGTTAAGAAGGCCACCCTCAAGAATTTGGAACTCTTCAGTTAGGTCTTTCTTAGCTTCTTTAAGCTGCATCTGTTCGATTTCAAGTGCACGCTTGTCTTTCTCTACGCCATCGCGAGTAAAGACTTGTACATCGATGATAGTACCCGAAACAGAGTTTGGTACACGTAGAGAAGTATCTTTAACATCAGATGCTTTCTCACCGAAGATTGCACGTAGTAGCTTCTCTTCAGGAGTCAGTTGAGTTTCACCTTTAGGTGTTACTTTACCAACTAGGATGTCGCCACCCTTAACTTCAGCACCAATGTAAACGATACCTGACTCGTCTAGTTTAGAGAGAGCAGACTCACCTACGTTTGGAATATCAGCTGTGATCTCTTCAGAGCCCAGCTTAGTATCACGAGCCACACAAGATAGTTCTTGGATGTGGATTGTCGTGAAACGGTCTTCTTGAACTACGCGCTCAGATACTAAGATCGAGTCTTCGAAGTTGTAACCGTTCCAAGGCATGAACGCGATACGCATGTTTTGACCAAGTGCTAGCTCACCAAGGTCTGTTGAAGGACCGTCAGCTAGTACGTCGCCACGTGATACAGGTTCACCCGGTAGCACTGTAGGACGTTGGTTGATACATGTGTTCTGGTTTGAACGCGTGTACTTAGTTAGGTTGTAGATGTCGATACCAGCTTCGCCAGGTACTAGCTCATCTTCGTTAACCTTAACTACGATACGAGAAGCGTCCACAGACTGGATCATACCGCCACGTTTAGCAACCGCCGTAACACCAGAGTCAACTGCGATGTTACGTTCGATACCAGTACCTACTAGAGGCTTATCAGCCTTAAGTGTTGGTACCGCTTGACGTTGCATGTTCGCACCCATCAATGCACGGTTCGCATCATCGTGTTCTAGGAACGGGATAAGCGATGCAGCGATAGATACTACTTGGTTTGTCGCAACGTCCATGTAGTCAACGTGGTCGCGAGGGTGAAGACCAGATTCACCTTTTTGACGAGCAGTGATTAGCTCATCTGCGAACGTACCTTCTTCAGTAAGAACGGTGTTCGCCTGCGCGATTACAAATTGACCTTCTTGGATTGCAGACAGGTAATCAACTTCGTCTGTTACTACGCCATCTACTACACGACGGTACGGAGTTTCTAGGAAACCGTAATCGTTACAACGTGCAAATGCAGACAGTGAGTTAATTAGACCGATGTTTGGACCTTCAGGCGTTTCGATCGGACATAGACGACCGTAGTGAGTTACGTGAACGTCACGTACTTCGAAGCCTGCGCGCTCACGAGTAAGACCACCAGGACCTAAAGCAGAGATACGACGCTTGTGCGTAACTTCTGACAATGGGTTGTTTTGGTCCATGAACTGTGAAAGCTGTGAAGAGCCAAAGAATTCTTTAACTGCAGCAGAGATAGGCTTAGCGTTGATTAGATCTTGAGGCATGATTGCATCAAGGTCACCAAGGCTTAGACGCTCTTTAACGGCACGTTCTACACGAACTAGACCAACACGGAATTGGTTTTCTGCCATTTCACCTACAGAACGGATACGACGGTTGCCAAGGTGGTCGATATCGTCCACTTCGCCTTTACCGTTACGGATGCCGATCAGTTTCTTCATCACTTCGATGATGTCTGATTCATCCAGAGTACCGCGCTCTTCTTCTTCTTCACGCTCGATAGAGCTGTTGAACTTCATACGGCCTACAGTTGATAGATCGTAGCGTTCTTCTGAGAAGAATAGGCTTTCGAATAGAGACTCTGCAGCTTCTTTCGTTGGTGGCTCGCCAGGACGCATCATGCGGTAGATTTCTACCAATGCAGAGATGCGATCTACTGTGCTATCTGCACGTAGAGTGTCTGACATGAATGGACCATGGTCTAGGTCATTCGTGAACAGTACTTCTAGAGCTTTGTGACCTGCTTGAGATAGGTTAGCAAGTGCCTCTAGGCTGATCTCTTGGTTCGCGCCAACGATGATCTCGCCAGTTGCTTCGTTGATGTAATCTTTAGATGCAACTTTACCAACGATGTACTCTACAGGTACTTCGATGTGCTCAACGCCATCTTTCTCAAGTTGACGGATGTGGCGAGCAGTAACACGACGACCAGTCTCAACGTAAACTTTACCGTTTGCTTCGATGTCGAATGACGCAGTTTCACCACGTAGACGATCAGGAACCAACTCCATAAGAAGAGTTTGGTCTTTCACTTCGAAGTTCACCTTGTCGAAGAACAGATCTAGGATCTCTTCAGTTGACTTACCTAGTGCACGAAGGATGATTGAAGCTGGTAGCTTACGACGACGGTCGATACGTACGAATAAGTTATCCTTAGGATCGAACTCAAAGTCTAACCATGAGCCACGGTAAGGAATTACACGTGCGTTATAAAGAACTTTACCAGATGAGTGGGTCTTACCCTTATCACTGTCGAAGAACACGCCTGGGCTTCGGTGCAGCTGGGATACGATAACCCTCTCGGTACCATTAATTACGAAAGTACCATTGTCTGTCATAAGCGGAATTTCGCCCATGTAGACTTCTTGTTCTTTAATGTCTTTTACAGTACCTGCTGGCGCATCTCGATCAAAGATAACTAGACGTAGTTTAACGCGTAGTGGCTTTGAGTAAGTTACACCACGGATTTGACATTCTTTAACATCAAAAACTGGCTCACCAAGACGGTAGCTAACGTATTGCAGCTCAGAATTGCCGTTGTAGCTCTGAATTGGGAATACAGAACGAAAAGCAGCCTCAAGACCGTATTGACCTTCTGGATCCTGTTCGATGAATTTATCGAAAGAATCAAGCTGGATCGATAACAGGTATGGAATGTCCAAAACTTGTGGACGAGTACCAAAGTCCTTACGGATGCGCTTTTTCTCGGTATAAGAGTAAACCATGGGGTTCCTCAGCTCGCTGATAAGTGACCCAAACTACCCAAAACACTCCTCAGAGGGGGTAGTGACTAACAGCTGTTTAATGTAGTGAACAATCATATCGAAAACATGACTGTTTTTTTGCTCGGGTTATGACGCTTAAACAGCGGAAAATTCGTCATAGCCCTACAGCGCAAAAAGGCCGGTGGTTAAATAACCACCAGCCATTAGCCTTGCGGCTAAGAAATTAAGTAATAATTACTTAACTTCAACAGAAGCGCCAGCTTCTTCTAGCTGTGCTTTAAGAGCTTCAGCTTCAGCTTTGTCAACGCCTTCTTTTAGAGGTGCTGGAGCTGAGTCTACAAGACCTTTAGCTTCTTTAAGACCTAGGCCAGTTGCGCCACGTACAGCTTTGATAACTTGTACTTTGTTAGAACCAGCAGAAGTTAGGATAACGTCGAATTCAGTTTGCTCAGCAGCAGCGTCGCCGCCAGCAGCGCCACCAGCTACAACTGCAGCAGCAGCTGATACGCCGAATTTCTCTTCCATAGCTTCGATAAGCTCAACAACTTGCATTACAGACATTTCTGCAACTGCGTCTAGGATTTGCTCGTTAGTAATAGACATAACAATTCTCTTTTAAGTCAACAATAAGTTTAATTTGCAACCAGTGAAAAGCAAGGCTTAAGCCGCTGCTTCTTCTTTTTGGTCACGTAGTGCAGCGATAGTACGAACCAGCTTGCCAGCAGAAGCTTCTTTCATGCACATCATTAGGCGTGCGATAGCTTCGTCGTAAGTTGGTAGTGTCGCTAGTACTTCAGCATCAGTAACTGCGCCTTCAAATGCAGCAGCTTTGATCTCGAAATCTTTGTTCTCTTTAGCGAAGTCTTTGAAAAGACGCGCTGCAGCACCTGGGTGCTCGTTAGAGAACGCGATCAGAGTTGGACCAGTGAAAGTGTCAGTTAGACACTCGTAGTCTGTACCCTGAACCGCACGGCGTGCTAGTGTGTTACGAACAACTTTCATGTAAACACCCGCTTCGCGAGCTTGTTTACGTAGAGAAGTCATTGCGCCAACTTCAACGCCACGAGAATCAGCTACAACTGCAGAAAGTGCACCATTAGCTGCTTCGTTGACTTCAGCAACAATTGCTTTTTTGTCTTGAAGATTTAAAGCCATTTGGATTAACCTCTGGTTGTGATTACAGCACCCATTACAGTGTGTAATGAGCGTTTACGATGCTAATAAATATGAATCACTTCATTTAAATTAGGCACCGCCTACGTAGGTTTTATTAAGCTGTAGCTCCGAAAAGTACAGCGCCTACGGTCTTGGGATAGATAATTTGAATTGCTTCAAATCACCCAACCACAAATATTAGGCGCAGAAGTATACACTAAATCTGCGCCTAAGCAAATTAGTTTGCTTGAGTGTTCAGGCTAGCCTGATCAACAGCAACACCAGCACCCATAGTAGTAGAGATGCTTACTTTCTTCAGGAAAGTACCTTTCGCTGAAGAAGGCTTAGCTTTCTTAAGAGCAACTAGAAGAGCTTCTAGGTTCTCTTGAAGCTGGTTAGCTTCGAAAGATGCTTTGCCGATAGTAGTGTGGATGATGCCGTTCTTGTCGTTACGGTAACGAACCTGACCAGCTTTAGCGTTCTTAACCGCTTCAGCAACGTTAGGAGTTACAGTACCAACTTTAGGGTTTGGCATAAGGCCGCGTGGACCTAGGATAGTACCTAGTTGACCAACAACACGCATTGCATCTGGAGAAGCAACAACAACGTCGAAGTTCATTTCGCCTTTCTTCACTTGCTCAGCAAGATCTTCCATACCAACAACATCTGCGCCAGCTGCTTTAGCTGCTTCTGCGTTTGCACCTTGAGTGAACACAGCAACGCGGATTTCACGGCCAGTACCGTGAGGTAGCACAGTTGCGCCACGTACGTTTTGGTCAGATTTACGAGCATCGATGCCTAGGTTAACAGCAACGTCTACAGACTCAACGAATTTAGCAGTCGCTAGTTCTTTAAGAAGTGCAACAGCTTCGTTGATTTCGTATTCTTTAGTCGCGTCAACTTTGTCGCGGATTACGCGCATACGCTTAGTAAGTTTTGCCATCTTATTAACCCTCTACCACTAGGCCCATTGAACGAGCAGTACCAGCGATTGAACGCTTCATTGCTTCGATGTCAGCACCAGTCATATCAGCAGCTTTAGTTTCTGCGATTTCTTGGATTTGAGCGTCAGTTACAGTACCCACTTTTTCAGTGTTTGGACGACCTGAACCAGACTTAACGCCAGCAGCTTTCTTAAGAAGAACAGCAGCAGGTGGAGTCTTAGTTACGAACGTGAAAGAACGGTCGTTGTATACAGTAATAACTACTGGAGTCGGTAGACCTTTCTCAACAGATTCTGTTTTTGCGTTGAACGCTTTACAGAATTCCATGATGTTAACACCGTGTTGACCTAGAGCAGGACCAACCGGTGGCGACGGGTTTGCCATACCAGCTGCAACTTGCAGTTTGATATAAGCTTCAACTTTCTTAGCCATGATATTTCCTAATATTTGGGTACATGCGCTAGCCGTAAGGCAAGCTCCCCATAAATTCAATTAACGCTTTTTACTTCCATAGAAGCAAAAAGGCGCGAAATTATAATCATAATTCGCGCCTTTAACAACCCTAAAAAGGTGATTTTTTATACTCTTTTATTTTGAACAAGTTGCTAATAAGTTATCCACAACTTAGTTCAATTAATCGAGTCTTAGTCCAGTTTTTCAACCTGACCAAATTCAAGCTCAACCGGTGTTGCACGACCAAAGATCGATACAGATACCTTAATGCGGCTCTTCTCGTAATCTACTTCTTCAACAGTACCGTTGAAGTCAGCAAATGGACCATCGTTAACACGAACCACTTCACCTGCTTCGAACATAGTCTTAGGACGTGGAGCTTCGCTCGCTTTCTCTAGACGGTTCAAGATAGCATCAGCTTCTTTATCAGTGATTGGTGCTGGACGATCAGAGGTACCACCAATGAAGCCCATAACACGCGGAATGCTGCGTACTAAGTGCCATGATTCATCATTCATGATCATTTGAACTAATACGTAGCCAGGGAAGAATTTACGTTCACTTTTACGACGTTGTCCAGCACGCATTTCCACTACTTCTTCAGTAGGTACTAGCACATCGCCAAATAGTTCTTCCATGTTGTGCATTTTAATATGCTCGCGTAGCGATTGTGCAACACGACCTTCAAAACCAGAAAAGGCTTGAACTACATACCAACGTTTTTTTGGAGCTTCACTCATGAATCAGAACCCTCTACACCCCAGTCGCTAGAGAAACTAAACGGACCATAATGCCGTCAATTCCCCAAAGCACTAGAGACATAACAATACATACAGCTAAAACGATCAATGTAGTTTGCATAGTTTCTTGGCGAGTAGGCCAAACCACTTTACGAATCTCCATGCGAGATTCTTTTGCAAAATCGATCGCAGCTTTACCTTTAGTTGTTGTTGCTGCAACGCCTAGTGCGGCAGCAATCAGCACAACTACACCTGCAGCGCGAATTACAACAGACAATTCACCATACAGGTAATTACCCACAACAGCAGCGGCTAACAGTACAAAAGCGACTACCCACTTCATTGTATCTGCTGCACTTGAGCTATCAGGAGTTTCAGCGTTTGCTTTCATAAAACCAACCTGTGATAAGTCTTAAATATAGACGACAATAACCCCGCTGTTGCAGGGCACATTCCTTTGCGTTGCAGAACAACACATCTAACAGTCATTTTAGTCAAAAAGACTGTTTAATTCTTTACTAAGAGCTGAAATTGATGCCAATTCGTTCAACTCTTTTTTTAGCGCAGAAAAAGGGCATCAAATGATGCCCTTTTTACTAGTGGTTCGTCAAATCTTATGCAAAGATTTTAGCTACAACACCAGCACCAACTGTACGGCCACCTTCGCGGATTGCGAAACGTAGACCTTCGTCCATTGCGATTGGAGCGATTAGCTCAACAGTCATTTGAACGTTGTCACCTGGCATTACCATTTCTACGCCTTCTGGTAGAGTGATGTCGCCTGTTAC